>JADCLI010000037.1 GCA_016803235.1 Pimelobacter simplex | reverse complement strand
GCCCCACACCCCGCAGGACCCCACGGCTGCGGGGACACAGGCGCGTTCGAAGCCGTCTCAGCCGCCTGCCGACCGGACCAGCACCTCGGGCGCCAGCCACTTGCACGCGATCAGCGCCAGCTCGAGGTCGAGCCGCTCTTCGCCGAGGGGCTTGCCGCGGGCCTCGATCGCCCGGTCGACGCGGTACTTCACGGTGTTCTTGTGCAGGTGCACGCGGGCGGCGGTGGCGACATAGCTCTCCCGCTCCTCGACGAAGGCGAGCAGCGTCTCGCGCAGGCGGGCTGCGCCGTCGGCGTCCTCGGCGAGGTCGCCGAGGGAGCGGCGGACCAGGTCGCGGGTGGCGGGGAGGTCGCGGGCGAGGAGGGCGGCGGCGCGGACCGTGGGGTCGTCGTACCGGAACACCTGGCCGGTCGGGTGCTGTCCGAGCTGCGCGACCTCCTGTGCGGCCGCCGCACCCAGGTGGCTGGTCCGAAAACCGGGCTCCCCTGCGCCGACCGGCCCGACGGCGACGGAGACCCCACCGGCGGCGGCGACGAGGTCGTCGACCGCGGTCAGGTCTGCCGCACCGGCGCGGCCGATCGGCACCCACGCCCAGGCCGTCTCGCGGTCGCGGGGCACGAACAGGGGCTGGCCGGCGCCGAGCCGCTCGGCGATCGCGCCGACGGTCTGCTCGGCTGCGGCGAGGTCGCCCGCCCCCGCCGCGGTCCACAGGACGAGGGCGAGGTGGTGCTGGCGCAGGCGGTAACCGAGGGACGACTCGGCGGCGGCGAGGTCGAGCCGCTCGTCGCGCAGCAGGGCCTCCAGGGTCTCGCGCTGGACGGCGCTCCGGTTGGCGAGCCAGCGCTCGCGCTCCTCCTGGTAGGCCTCGACGACGTCCTCGGAGACCGCGTCGACGTACTCGAAGGACGTCTGGGTCAACAGGTTGCTGGTCTGCAGGGCGAGCAGCGGGTCACCGGCGCGGGCCGCGATCTCCTCGGTGGCCCAGGCGAGCACGAGCTGCTGCCCGAGCCGGTAGGCCCGCAGCAGCGCGCTCGGAGAGGTGCCCCGTTGCGCCAGCCGCCGGGCGTACTCGACGGCGGCGGCCGGTGCCTTGATCTCGCTGGCGCGCATGTGTCCGCGCAGGAGGTGGGCGAGGGTCTCCAGGTTCGACCCGGCGCTGCCGTGCAGCAGCTCGACGAGCGCCGGGTCCTTCGGCAGCTCCGGGATGCGCTCCCCGAACGCCTTGACCAGCTCGTCGGTGAGCTCGGCGTGGCGTCCGGCCATCAGCACGGCGATGCCCTGGAGCTCGGTCTCCGGATCCGACATGGCGCGCCTCCTGTTGGGCTGCCGCACCAACGGTGACGGCGGTCACGCCATCGTGCCAGAGCGGGACGGCCGCCCGCCTTGGCCGCCCAGCCCCGAATCCGGAGGCGGAGTTTGGTTCCGGAGACCAAGAGTCCGGCGGTACGACGGACCTAGCGTTCCGGCATGACCCTGGACCACCTGCCCTGGCACCGCCCGGCGGCGTACGACGACCGCCCCTGCGTCCGCGACGAGCGGACCGAGCTCACCTACCGTGCGTTCGGCGAGCGCGTGGAGGCCGCCGCCGAGCACTTCGCCCGTCAGGGCGTGGGCCGCGGATCGGTGGTCGCCGTCATGCTCGCCAACCGGGTCGAGCTGCTCGTCGCGATCATGGCGGCCTGGCGGCTGGGTGCCGCCGCGACGCCGGTGAACCCGACCTTCACCGCGGCGGAAGCCGGCCACCAGGTCAGCGACTCGGGGGCGATCTTGGTGATCGACGGCGACAACGTCGCGGACCTCCCCACGACGCCTGCCGGCACCCTGCCGCCGGCCCGCACCGCGAGCGGCGACCTCGCGCTGCTCGTCTACACGAGCGGCTCGACCGGTCGCCCCAAGGGCGTGATGCTCGACCACGGCAACATCGAGGCGATGATCACCAGCATGGGCGAGGCGATCGCCATCGGCCCGGACGACCACTGCCTGCTGGTGCTGCCGCTGTTCCACGTCAACGCGATCTGCGTCAGCTTCCTGACCCCGATGTCCGCCGGGGCGCAGCTGTCGGTGCTGGGGCGGTTCCACCCGGTGGAGTTCCTGCGGGCCGTCGAGGCGCTGCGGCCGACGTACTTCTCCGCCGTGCCGACCATCTACTCCCACCTGGTCGCGCTGCCCGCCGAGGTGCGGCCCGACACGAGCTCGGTCCGGTTCGCGATCTGCGGGGCCGCGCCCGCGCCACCGGAGCTGTTCGCGGCGGTGGAGGAGAGGTTCGGGTTCCCGCTCGTCGAGGGCTACGGCCTCTCGGAGGGCACCTGCGCGTCGACCTGCAACCCCGTCGACGGCCCGCGCAAGCCGGGCACCGTCGGCCCCGCCCTGCCCGGCCAGCTGGTCGCGATCATGGCGCCGGACGGCACCCTCGTCGCCGACGGCGAGCGCGGCGAGGTCGTGATCAAGGGCGCCAACGTGATGCGGGGCTACCTCAACCGCCCCGAGGCCACGGCCGAGGCACTGGGCGACGGCTGGCTGCACACCGGCGACGTCGGCATCCTCGACGAGGACGGCTACCTGCGCATCGTGGACCGGATCAAGGACCTGATCATCCGGGGCGGCGAGAACATCTACCCCAAGGAGATCGAGAACGTCCTCCACACGGCACCCGAGGTCCTGGAGGCCGCCGTGGTCGGCGGCCCCGACCCGGTGTACGGCGAGGTGGTGGTCGCCTTCGTGTCCCTACGCCCCGGAAGCGCGATCGACGCCGAGACCCTCCTCGCACGCTGCCGCGCGGAGCTGACGAAGATCAAGGTTCCGGTGGCACTCCACGTGCTGGATGCTCTTCCCAAGAACCCCGTCGGAAAGATCGACAAGCCCGCGCTGCGGGCGCGACTGAGCGGAGCCTGACATGGGATTCCTCAAGCCCGCACCGGAGCCGATGCCGGCGTCCGACTTCCTCGCCCTGCCGTTCCTGGAGCGGATCCGGGTGCTCAGCACCAACTGGGTGACCGAGGGCTTCAACACCCCACGGATGCTGCACCTGGTCTACATCCTCAAGATGCTCGGCCTCTACTTCGCCGTCGGCCTGGCCATCACCTCGTGGACCACCGACCACGTCGCGTTCTCGGACCCGGCCACCTGGTTCGACAACATCGTGGTCTACCAGAAGCTCGCGATCTGGCTGATGCTGCTCGAGGTGATCGGCCTCGGCGGCGCCTTCGGCCCGCTGTGCGGCCACTTCGTGCCGATGCTCGGCAACATCCGCTACTGGCTGCGTCCCGGCACGATCCGGATGGCCCCGTGGGGCCGGCACGTCCCGCTGACCGGCGGCGACGAGCGCACCGCCGGCGACGTCGTCCTGTACGTCGCCGTGCTGGCCAGCCTCGTCCTCCCGCTCGTCACGCCCGCCGAGGCGGTGCCGTTCGTGCCCGCCGGCACGGGGCCGCAGGAGCTGGTCCCGCCGCTGGCGTTCCTGCCGATCCTGGTGACGATGCCGCTGATGGGCCTGCGCGACAAGGTGGTCTTCCTGGCCGCGCGCTCCGAGCAGTACCTGCCGATCATGCTGTTCTCCGCCACCCTCGGCGCGATCGCGCTGCGTGACGGCGCGACCTCCGCCGACTTCGTCGACCTGGTCGTCGCGTTCAAGATCATCATCTGCGTCGTGTGGATCGGCGCCGGCGTCTCCAAGATCGGCGAGCACTTCATCAACGTCGTGCCGCCGATGGTGTCCAACAGCCCCGGTCAGCTGAACGTGGTCAAGAGGCTGCACTACCGCCGGGCTCCCGACGACATCCGGCCCAGCCGGCTGGCCTGGTTCATGGCCCACGTCGGCGGCACGACCGTCGAGATCATCCTCCCGGTGGTGCTGCTGCTCACGGCCAACGACACCGTCGCGTTGCTCGGCGCCATCGCGATGCTGGTGTTCCACGTCTTCATCACCTCGACGTTCCCGCTCGCCGTGCCGCTGGAGTGGAATGTGTACTTCGGCTACATCGCGATCGTGCTGTGGGGCGGCTTCGGCGACGGGTTCGCCGCGTCGACGTACAACATCTGGGACTTCTCCCAGCCCGCCCTGCTGCTCCCGATCTTCGCACTGCTGTTGCTCGGCCCCGTGCTGGGCAACCTGCGACCCGACCTGGTTTCCTTCCTGCCGTCGATGCGGCAGTACGCCGGCAACTGGGCCTCCGCGGTCTGGGCGATGAAGCCGGGGGTGGAGGAGCGGCTCAACGAGCTGCTGCTCGTCGAGACCCAGAACAGCCAGCTGCAGCGCATGCCCGGGATGACCTACACGGCCGACGAGGCCGAGATGACGGTGCAGAAGGCACTCGCGTGGCGCTCGATGCACAGCCAGGGCCGCGGCCTGTTCTCGGTGCTGGTCGAGCACCTCGACGACCTCGAGACCCGCGACGTGCGCGAGGGCGAGTTCATGTGCAACATCCTCGTCGGCTGGAACTTCGGCGACGGCCACCTCCACGACGAGCGCCTGGTCGCCGCGGTGCAGAAGCGGCTGGGGCTGGAGCCCGGCGACCTCGTCGTCGCCTACTGCGAGTCGCAGGCGACGCCGTGGCGGACCTCGCGACCGCAGGAGTACCGCGTCATCGACGCCGCTCTCGGCATCGTCGAGCGCGGCACCTGGGACGTGCGCGAGTGCGTGAAGGAGCAGCCCTGGCTGCCCAACGGGCCGGTGCCGCTGCAGGTCTCGTGGATCGCTCCCGGGTACCGTCGCAAGAGCACCCTCACCAGCGGGAAGGATCCTGTGGCGTGACATCGGCGGTCGTGGTCGGCAGCGGTCCCAACGGCTTGGCCGCCGCCATCCGCCTGGCCCAGGCCGGTCTCGCCGTCACCGTGGTGGAGGCGCACGACCGGCCGGGCGGCGGGACCCGCACCAGCGAGCTCACCCTGCCGGGACTGCTCCACGACGACTGCGCCGCCTTCCACCCGACCGGTGTCGCCTCCCCGTTCCTCGCCTCCCTCGGGCTAGAGCGGCACGGCCTGCGCTGGCTCTGGCCCGAGATCGACCTCGCCCACCCGCTCGACGACGGCCGGGCCGGGATCGCGGCGCGCGACATGGCCCTGTCGGTCGGGTCGCTGGGCGTCGACGGAGCCCGGTGGCGGCGGATCTTCGGTCCGATCGTGCGCGACTTCGACGACCTGATCGCCGAGGTCTTCCAACCGCTCGTCCACGTGCCCCGGCACCCGGTCGCCCTCGGCCGCTTCGGGATGAAGGCGCTGATGCCGGCCACCTGGACCGCCGCCCGGTTCCGCGACGAGCCCGCCCGCGCACTCTTCATGGGCGTCGCCGCGCACGCCTTCGGGAGGCTGGACACCCCGTTGAGCGGGTCGGTCGGGTTGATGCTGACCGGGACCGCCCACGCGGTGGGCTGGCCGGTGGCGGAGGGCGGCACGGAGTCGATCACCCGTGCGCTGCTGGCCGAGCTGGCGTCGTACGACGGGCGGGTGGTGACCGGCGTCCGGGTCACCTCGCTCGCCCAGCTGCGCGACCTGGCGGGAGCAACGCCCGACGTGGTCATGCTCGACACCGCGCCCGCGGGCGTGCTCGAGATCGTCGGCGACCGGCTGCCCACACGGGTGCGACGCTCGCTGACCCGCTACTCCTACGGCCCCGCGGCGTTCAAGGTCGACATCGCGATCGAGGGCGACATCCCGTGGACCAACGAGGACTGCCGCCGCGCGGGCACCCTCCACCTCGGGGGTACGACGGAGCAGGTCGCCGCCATCGAGAAGGGCACCGTGCGCGGGCAGATGGCCGACCAGCCGTTCGTGCTGCTCGGCCAGCAGTACCTCGTCGACCCGTCGCGGTCGTCGGGCTCGGCGAACCCGATCTACGCCTACGCGCACGTCCCCCACGGCTACACCGGCGACGCGACCGAGGCGGTGCTGGGGCAGGTCGAGCGGTTCGCGCCCGGCTTCCGCGAGCGGGTGCTGGCGGTCACGACCCGTGGGCCCGCGGAGTGGGAGGCCTACAACGCCAACTACGTCGGCGGCGACATCTCCGCCGGCGCCAACACCGCGCGCCAGATCGCGTTCCGGCCGCGACCGGCGCTCGACCCCTATGCCCTGGGGGTTCCCGGGGTCTACCTGTGCTCGTCGGCCACGCCTCCGGGCGCCGGGGTGCACGGCATGGGCGGGTTCCACGCAGCGGAGACGGCGCTCCGGCGACTTCGCCGGTGACCTCGGCGACGTCAGGCGGACGAAGCGGCCCGGACCACCGCGAGCGCCTTCGCGACCCGGTCCGGGTCGTCGTGCTGCAGCCAGGCGATGCGCGGGTCGTTGCGCCACCAGGCGAGCTGGCGACGGGCGAACTGCCGGGTGGCGACGACCGTCCTCTCGATCGCGTCGTCGACGGACATCTCGCCGGCCAGGACGGCGATCGCCTGCCGGTAGCCGATCGCCAGCGCGGCGGTGCGCCCCTCGGCCAGGCCCTCGTCGAGCAGGCGGGCGACCTCGTCGAGCAGGCCGTCGTCGAACATCTGCCGCACCCGGGCGGCGATCCGCTCGTCCAGGGTCTCGCGGTCGATGGCGACGCCGAGCTGGACGGTGCGCGGGTCGACGTACTCCTGGACGGGGAGGTTGGCGCTGAACGGGGCGCCGGTGATCTCGATGACCTCGAGCGCGCGGACGACGCGGCGGCCGTTCTCGACCTGGATCCGCTCGGCCGCCGCCGGGTCGAGCTCGCGCAGCCGGGCATGGAGGGCCGGGCTGCCGGCCTCGGCGAGCTCGGCCTCGAGCCGCTCCCGGACGGCGGGGTCGGTGCCGGGGAACTCGAACCGGTCGAGGATCGCCCGCGTGTACAGGGCGGACCCGCCGACCAGGACCGGCGTCGCGCCGCGTCCGCGCAGGGACGCGATCGCCGTGCGCGCCCAGCCCTGGAACTCCGCCACGGTGGCGGGGTCGCGGACCTGCAGCGTGTCGAGCAGGTGGTGCGGGATCCCGCGACGCTCGGCGAGCGGCAGCTTCGCCGTACCGATGTCCATGCCGCGATAGACCTGCATCGCGTCGGTGTTGACCACCTCGCCGCCCAGCGCCTCGGCGAGGTCGAGGGACAGCGAGGTCTTGCCGCTGGCCGTCGGCCCGACGATCGCGACGATCGGAGGCGTGGTGGACGTTCCCGGCATGGGATTAGTGTGGCAATGACCCACGTCAGGCGGCCGACTCGGGGCCGGAACGCAAGGAGATACCGATGGGATTCATGGACAAGCTGAAGGGCGCCAAGGACACCGTCACCGAGAAGGTCGGCGAGGCGGTCGAGAAGCACGGCGACAAGATCGAGTCCGGCCTCGACAAGGCGGCGGGCTTCGTGGACGACAAGACCGGCGGGAAGTACCACGACAAGATCGAGGGTGCGACCGGCAAGGCCAAGGACGCGCTCGGCAAGCTGGAGGGCGACGACCCCGGGCCCGACCAGCCGCCCGCGGGCGACACCCCGCCGTCGCCGTGATGGCCTAGGGTGACCGCGGTGGCCCAGGTCGGGCCGTCGTACTGACACCTTTGGGGGTTTCTCGTGGGCTTTCTCGACGACGCCAAGGACAAGCTGACCCACGCGGTCGACAGCCAGGGCGACAAGATCGGCGACGCGGTGGACAAGGCCGCCGACTTCGCCTCCGACAAGACCGGCGGCAAGTTCGACGACAAGATCGAGATCGGCGCCGACAAGGCCAAGGACGCCCTCGACTCGCTCGACGGCCGGAACGACGACATCAGCTGACCGGACCCGTTCGGCAGAAGCGAGCACCTCGGTGACCGTCACGGACCCCGCGACCGGGAAGACCCGGTTCGCCGTCGTCCCCGCCTCCTACGTCTTCCTCCTGCGGGAGACCGCGCCTGGTGGCGGTGCGGGCACCGAGGTGCTCCTGCAATTGCGGCAGAACACCGGCTACATGGACGGCTTCTGGGCCGCCGCCGCGGCCGGGCACGTCGAGCGCGGCGAGACAGCCGAGGTCGCCGCCCGCCGCGAGGCGCTCGAGGAGATCGCCGTCGACGACCTCGACCTCTCCTTCGTGACCGCCATGCAGCGCACCGCCCACGACCTGCCGATCGACGAGCGGATCGACTTCTTCTTCACCGCTCGCGCCTGGACCGGTGAGCCGCGCATCGTCGAGCCCGCCAAGTGCGCGGACCTGCGCTGGTTCCCCCTGTCCGCGCTCCCCGAGCCGCTGGTGCCGCACGAGGCGGTCGTTCTCGCGGGCCTGCGCACCGGCGAGCTGCCGGCGCTGAGCCACCACGGCTTCTGAGCCCGTCTGGAAGGCCGGCCAGCGGTTACCACCTGGCCGAGGTGCTCCCCCGGACCAGAGGAGAGCCATGAACCAGGAGCTACCGCCGAAGCCGGAACCCGTCGCCGAGCCGCCGGCACCGCCTCCGGGCGGTCCGCACCGGATCGAGGGGGTCGGTGGTGACGGCGCCTACAGCAGGGAGCTGCGCGACCCGAGCCCGTGGCGCAACCCGGCCACCGACGACGAGCTGCCCGCCGAGACGGTCGCGCCCGAGGACACCGACACCGAGGCCACCAAGGGCAACCCCGAGGTGCCACCGGAGACCGAGTCACCCGCGTAGCAGCCGGGTCTCCAGCCGGGTCTCGAGGGCCGCGCCGTCGGCGCCCCGCTCGACGAAGTACGCCGCCTTGCCGGCCTCCTCGGTCAGCGCCTCGACGAGCTCGGTGCCGCGGTAGTGCAGGCCGACGCCGTCGTCGGTGGCGTAGCCCGCCGGCAGCGTGCCCTCGGCGATCAGCTGCTGGAAGAGCGGGCGCCGCTGCTCCTCGGAGTCGTAGTGGACGCCGTTGGACCACGGCACCAGGCCGAGCCCGTTGGTGACCGGCCGCAGGTCGGGGCCGAACGAGTCGGTGGTGCCGCCGCTGTGCCAGCAGATCGACCCGGCGGAGACGCCGGTGAGCACGACGCCGGACTCCCACGCCTCGCGCATGACCTTGCCGACACCGTGCAGGTCCCACATCGCCAGCAGCCCGGCGACGCTGCCACCCCAGACCCAGATCACGTCCTGGGAGAGCAGGTGCGCTCGGACGTCGTCGACATTGGGCATCGCGAACAACGCGAGGTGGTTGCCGTGGAAGCCCACCTCCTGCGCCATGTCGTAGAAGTCGCGGATCACCGCGGGCTGGTCACCACATGCCGTGGCCAGGAAGCACACGCGCGGCGCCCTGCCCTCGACGCCGGCCAGGTCGACGGCATACCTCGTGAGGGGGCCGACCGACCACCGGGTGCGCGCTCCGGGCACGACCCCGCCCGAGGTCGCGACGATGGTCGGAGCGTCGGCAGCCACGCGGCCTCAGCCGCAGACCGGGGCGTCGGGCAGCGGGGCGGGCACGCCGATCGACGGCATGCCGAGGCCGACACCGGTCGGTGCCGCCGGCGCGGCGGTCCGCCGCTCCCACGCGTCGCCCGAGCGGGTACGCCGCAGCGCGCGGACCGGTCCGTCGGCGACGAGGTGGTGCGGGGCGGCGTACGTCACCTCGACGGTGACCATGTCACCGGGCCGCGGCTCGCCGTCGACAGCTGCGAAGTCGGCCTCGAAGTGGACCAGGCGGTTGTCGGGCGCACGGCCGGAGAGCCGGTGGGTCTCGGCGTCCTTGCGGCCCTCGCCCTCGGCGACCATCAGCTCGAGCTCGCGGCCGACCAGTCGCTTGTTCTCATCCCAGGTGATCTCGTTGACCAGCTCGACGAGGCGGTTGTAGCGGTCGGTGACGTCCGCCTGGTCCACCTGGTCGGGGAGGGTGGCGGCCGGGGTGCCCGGACGCTTGGAGTACTGGAACGTGAAGGCTCCGGCGAACCTCGCCTCCCGGACGACCTTGAGGGTCTCCTGGAAGTCCTCCTCGGTCTCGCCGGGGAAGCCGACGATGATGTCGGTGGTGATCGCAGCGTCGGGCAGCGCGGCCCGGACCCGCTCGATGATCCCGAGGAACTTCTCCTGCCGGTAGGACCGGCGCATGTCCTTGAGGACCTTCGAGGAGCCGGACTGCAGCGGCATGTGCAGGCTGGGCATCACGTTCGGCGTCTCGGCCATCGCCTCGATGACGTCGTCGGTGAACTCGGCCGGGTGCGGGCTGGTGAACCGGACCCGCTCCAGACCGTCGATGTCGCCACATGCCCGCAGCAGCTTGGAGAACGCCTGCCGGTCCCCGAACTCGACGCCGTAGGCGTTGACGTTCTGGCCGAGCAGCGTGACCTCGGAGACGCCCTCGGCGACCAGCGCCTCGATCTCGGCCAGGATCTCGCCCGGCCGGCGGTCCTTCTCCTTGCCACGCAGACTGGGCACGATGCAGAACGTGCAGGTGTTGTTGCAGCCGACGCTGACCGACACCCACGCGGCGTACGCCGACTCGCGCTTGGTGGGCAGCGTGGACGGGAACACGTCGAGCGACTCGAGGATCTCGACCTGGGCCTCCTGCTGGACCCGGGCCCGGTCGAGCAGGGCCGGCAGCGAGCCGATGTTGTGGGTGCCGAAGACGACGTCGACCCACGGCGCCTTCCTCACGACGGTGTCGCGGTCCTTCTGCGCCATGCAGCCGCCGACGGCGATCTGCATGCCGGGCCGCTTCGCCTTGACCGGCGCGAGGTGCCCGAGGTTGCCGTAGAGCCTGTTGTCGGCGTTCTCGCGCACCGCGCAGGTGTTGAACACGACGATGTCTGCGCAGTCGGCCTGCTCGCCCTCGGCGTCCTTGTCGAAGGGGAGGTAGCCGGCGTCCTCGAGGAGCCCCGAGAGGCGCTCGGAGTCGTGGACGTTCATCTGGCACCCGTAGGTGCGGACCTCGTAGGTCCTCGGCTGTTCTGCGGTGGCGCTCATGACCGCTCTAGGGTACGGCGCACCACGGCGCCGACCCGAATCCCTCAGGACCGCTTGCCGAGGCTTGGTTAGGGTCGGGGCATGGCTGACCCCGCTCCCCCCGGCTTCGTCGCCCGCAACAACGAGGTCCTCGGCAGCGTCCTCAGCATCCTCGCGCTGCTCGTCTCGGTCGGCATGGGCGCCGGACTGATGTTCGGCACCGGCACCCGCGGCGTCTCGGCGATCCTGACCGTGCTGACGGTGGCGGGCGGCGCGTTCACGCTCCTGCTGCTCGGGATCGGTGCCGTGCTCCGCGGTACGACGCCGAAGGAGCAGTGGGACGAGGAGGAGACCGCGTGGCGGGCCGAGCGCGGCCTGGACCCGCTCACCGACAGCGACCTGGCCGCCTCGGCCAAGGCACAGCGCCGGGCCGGCCTGCTGGCCGCGCTCGCACTGCTCGTGGGCCTCTCGCTCAGTGTCGTGCCGGACATCTTCTAGCCCGCACCGTCGGACACAGTCCGACAACATTGTCGGCGGCTCGGGCCCGAGGTACTAGCCGAGCATGGCCCATCAGGACTAGCGTCCACGCGTATGACCGTCACCGACGACGTCCCGGTCGGCAACAGCGCGCCCCGCTCCGGCGAGCCCCTGGTCGAGCTGGTCGACGTGCAGAAGTGGTACGGCGGGCTGCACGTGCTGCAGGACATCAACCTGAGCGTGGGTCGCGGCGAGGTCGTCGTCGTGATCGGCCCGTCCGGCTCCGGAAAGTCCACGCTGTGCCGCACGATCAACCGCCTGGAGCCGATCGACTCGGGCCAGATCCTGGTCGACGGCGCGGCGTTGCCGCAGGAGGGCAAGGCGCTCGCCCGCCACCGCGCCGACGTCGGCATGGTGTTCCAGAGCTTCAACCTGTTCGCCCACAAGACCATCCTGCAGAACGTCGCGCTCGGTCCGATCAAGGTTCGCAAGCAGGCGAAGGACGCGGCCGAGGCACACGCACGCGAGCTGCTCGACCGGGTGGGCGTCGCCCACCAGGCCGACAAGTATCCCGCCCAGCTCTCCGGTGGCCAGCAGCAGCGCGTCGCGATCGCCCGCGCCCTGGCGATGGAGCCCAAGGTGATGCTCTTCGACGAGCCCACCTCGGCCCTCGACCCGGAGATGATCAAGGAGGTCCTCGACGTCATGGTCGACCTCGCCGAGCGCGGGATGACCATGATCGTCGTGACCCACGAGATGGGCTTCGCCCGCACTGCGGCCAACCGGGTCGTGTTCATGGCCGACGGCCGGATCCTCGAGACCGCGGACCCCGAGACCTTCTTCACCCACCCGGAGAGCGACCGCGCGAGGGACTTCCTCGGCAAGATCCTCAAACACTGAGAAGGAGTAGACGCATGCGACTGACCAGATTCAAGGTGGCCGCGGCAGCCGTGCTGATGGCCTCGTCCCTCGCCGCGTGCGGCGATGCGGGCGACGACAGCGTCGACGGCATCGACGTCGACGTCCAGGAGAACGCGGCCGAGGAGTTCGACGAGGGCACCCGGATGCGCGAGCTCGCCGACTCCGGCACGATCAAGATCGGCGTGAAGTACGACCAGCCGGGCATCGGATTCAAGGGCGCCACCGACGACGCTCCGGTCGGCTTCGACCCGGAGATCGGCAAGATCCTCGCCGCCGACCTGGGCATCGCGCCGGAGGACATCACCTGGGTCGAGACCATCTCGGCCAACCGCGAGGCCTTCCTCCAGAAGGGCGAGGTCGACCTGGTCATCGCGTCGTACTCGATCACCGACGACCGCCGCAAGGTCGTCGGCCAGGCCGGCCCCTACTACGTCACCGGCCAGCAGCTCCTGGTGAAGTCCGACAGCGACATCGCCTCCCTCGAGGACGTGAAGGGCACCGAGGTCTGCTCGGTCACCGGATCGACGTCACTGTCCAACATCGAGAAGGAGGGCGCGACGCCGCGCCCGTTCGACACCTACTCGGAGTGCGTCGACCAGGTCCTCAACGGCACCGTCGACGCGATGACCACCGACGGCGCGATCCTGCTCGGCTACGCCGCCGAGCACCCCGACGACCTCAAGGTCGTCGTGGATCCCTTCTCCGAGGAGCGCTACGGCGTCGGCTACTCGATCGACAGCCCCGAGATGTGCGAGTGGATCGTCGAGACGATCGAGGATGCCCAGGAGGACGGCGCCTGGGCCGAGGCCTTCGAGGTGACGCTGGGCAAGTCCGGCGTGGACACGCCGGAGCCGCCGGAGATGGACGCCTGCGCCTGACCACCCGCTGACCACGGTCCGGCGCCCGATCACGGGCGCCGGACGGTGGCAGCCAGCCTGTCCGCGTCACCGAGACCGCGACCGAGAGGAGCACCCCGCCCGTGGAGGACGTGTTCTCGAACTTCGACCTCGTGCTGAAGGCCTTCTGGCTGACGGTGCAGCTGGCCTTCCTGTCGGGGGTCGCGGCGATGCTGCTCGGCACCCTGCTCGCCGCGATGCGGGTCGGCCCGGTCGCCGTGCTGCGCGGCGTCGCCTCGACGTACGTCACGCTCGTGCGCAACACCCCGCTCCTGGTCATGTGCGTGTTCGTGTTCGTCGCCTCACCCAACCTGGGCCTCTTCGTCGACACGCCGTTCCTGCTCAAGGGCACGATCGCGATCAGCCTCTACACCGCGCCCTTCGTCGCGGAGGCGATCCGCTCCGGCATCAACGCGGTCCCCGTCGGACAGGCGGAGGCGGCCCGGGCGATCGGGATGACCTTCGCCCAGAACATGCGCCACGTCGTGCTCCCCCAGGCCTTCCGCGCCACGGTTCCTCCCCTGGCCAGCACGCTGATCGCGATGACCAAGAACACCTCGGTGGTGGCGGTCTTCGGACTGACCGAGGCGACGGCGCGCATGCGCGACTTCGTCAACGACAACGCCGACGACACGATCGCGATCTTCCTCGTCTTCGCGCTCGGCTACATCATCCTCGTCGAGCTGATCTCGCTCGCCGCCCTCGGTCTCGAGCGGCACTGGAAGGCGGCCCGCTGATGTCCGGCTCCGTGCTCTTCGACGCCCCCGGCCCGCGCACGGTCGCGCGGCACCGGCTCTACACCGTGCTGACGGTCCTCGGCGTGCTCGCCGCCCTCGTCGGCCTGGTGTTCTTCCTCGACTCCGAGGGCGAGCTCGCCTACGCCAAGTGGGAGCAGTTCGTCACGCCGAAGTACGTCGAGGTGATCCTCGTCGACGGGCTCCTCAAGACCCTGCAGATGGCCTTCACCTCGATCATCTTCGCGGTGGTCTTCGGAGTGATCTTCGGCGTGGGCAAGCTCTCCGATCATCGCCCGGTGCGCTGGGCCTGTGCGCTGGTGGTCGAGTTCTTCCGTGCAGTGCCCGTGCTGCTGCTGATGGTGTTCATCTTCTTCACCTGGGGTGTCGGCGGAGGCTTCGGGCCCTACTGGTCGGTCGTCCTCGCCCTGACCCTCTACAACGGCTCGGTGCTCGCCGAGGTGTTCCGCGCCGGCGTGCTGGCCGTGCCGAAGGGCCAGTCCGAGGCGGCGTACGCCATCGGCATGCGCAAGACCCAGGTGATGACACTGGTTCTGCTCCCGCAGGCGGTCAAGATCATGCTGCCCGCGATCATCAGCCAGTGCGTGGTCGCCCTCAAGGACACCAGCCTGGGCTACTACATCATCGCGCCCGGACTGACCTACATCGGCAAGGCGATGTGGACCGAGTTCCCGGGCACCCACCTGCAGACCGCGATCGTCCTGGCGCTCCTCTACATCTCGGTCAACCTGGTGCTGACGTTCATCGCCACCTGGATCCAGAAGCGCTTCGTCGGCGAGCGCAAGCAGCTCGAGGTCGGGATGACCGCGCTCACGGCGCCGACCAGCACGACCCCCTGAGCGCAGCCGGCCGGCTCACTTCTTCTTGCTGGTCACCCACAGGTTGATGGTGCCGTCGATGACGACGGTGCCGTCGGCGAGCTCGCCACGGACCCGCACCGGCAGGTCGCCCTCGGCGGTGTCCCACTGCTCCTGGTCGGTCTCGGCGATGCAGGTGACGTCACCGGTGGCCTTGGCGGTGTAGCTCACGGTCATGCCCTTGGGGATCCAGCGCTTCGTGCTGGGGATGGTGGCCTCGGCGAGGCCGCCCATCGCCATCTCGAGACCGTTGCAGAGCGCGATCGCGTGGACCGTGCCGATGTGGTTCTGCACGCTGCGGCGCTTCGGGATGACCACCGAGGCGTAGTTGGGGCGCAGCTCGGTCACCCGGGGGTGGATCGTCGCGAAGTACGGCGCCTTCTGGCTGAACGCGATCGAGAAGACGCGCTTGCCGAGGGTTCCGCCGACCACGGGGAGGCTCGTCGTGGTCTTCCAGAGGCTGTGGACCTGGGTCATGAGCCCAGATTACTCGCCGGTAACCTTCGGGGCGAGCCCGGTCGGCGGTTCGTGCCGACGATCACACGACCACCCGATCGGCCGACGATCAGCCGTCGACGCCGATCGTGACCGGCAGGCCCGCCAGGTCGAGCTCGATGGTGACACCGCGCTGCCCGTCGCCCGGCAGGGTGATGGTCAGCGGCCCGGCACAGATCCGTCGCTCGCCGCACTCGGTCGGCTTGGGCTCGGGGGTCGGTACGTCGGCCGGTGGTGTCACCGGGGTCGTGGGTGTCGTCGGCGGGGCCGGCGGCGCGTCGGGGGTGTCGACCGGCGCCGCCGCGGTCGTCGGCGGGGCCGCCGGCTTCGGGGCCGGCGCCTCGGCCGGCGCCGGCTCGTCGGCCGGAGCCGGGTCGTCCGCGGGCGGCTCGGCCGCCGACACGGTCGGGACCGGGTCGGTGGGCGCGGGCTCGACCGTGGGCGGGTCGACCGGGTCGACCGGGTCGACCGGGTCCGTGGTGGCGCCCGGCGGCGCCGCGACCACCGGTCGGGAGACGGCCGGCTGCCGGTCCGGACGGTCGTCGCCGTTCAGCACCGCGAAGGCTCCGGCCGCCACGGCGGCCACCGCGACCGCAGCCGCCACCGCCACCGCGGGACCGCCGACACCCGACGCGCCGCCGGAGGCACCGGCCGTGCCGGTCGCGCCGGTCGCGCCGGTCGCGCCGGTCGCGCCGGTCGCGCCCGCACCGCCGGCCGCCGTACCTCCGGCCAGCCAGAGCAGGCCCTTGCTCCCGGCCGGGACGGCGAGGAGGACGATCGGAAGGACGTGGACGGCGAGCTTCTGGTTGACCCTGTCGACGACCAGGAAGGCGCTCTGGCAGGCGGCGCAGCCGTCGAGGTGCGCCTCGAACCTCTGCTCCGCACGCGCGCCGAGGTCACTGCGCGCGTACTGGCTCATCCGGGTGTGCACCCAGCGGCACTGCTCGCGGGCCGGCTCGGGGCCGGCGTGCAGGTCGAGGTAGGCGCGCTTGAGGCCCTCGCGAGCGCGGTGCGCGAGGGAGGAGACGGCACGCGGCTTGAGGTCCATCAAGGTGGCGACCTCGGCCGGCTTGCGACCCTCGACCTCGACGTGCCACAGCACCTTGCGCCAGCTCTCGGGGAGCGTGGCCAGCGCGTCGACGGCGACCGTCTCGTCGAGCCCCTCGACGGCCTCCTCAGGAGTCACCTCGGCCGTCTCGGCCTGCTCGAAGAGCCACGGCTGGTCGGAGGCGACGGACTCCCGCTGCGAGCGGAGGCCGTCGCGGTAGCCGTTGCGGATCGTGACGTGGAGGTAGGACCGGAAGCTCGACGTCGGCCCCCCGCCGGCGCTCAGCTGCCCGAGCACCCGCGAGAACGACTCGGCGACCAGCTCCTCGGCGGCGTCGGGGCCGACCAGGATCCGGGCGAGGTGGCGCGCGCCGTCGACGTGGTCGCGGTACAGCTCCTCGAACGCACCGGTGTCGCCCGAGCGCACCCTCGCGAGGAGCTCCTCCTCCGGGGTGCGGGACGCGTCCTCGCCCATCCGTTCCTCCGCCACTTCCTGGTGTCCAACGGCGCCACGGAGATTCCCGCGACACCCTGTCCAACGAGACCGAGCGCCTCCGATGATGCACCGATTCGGAAAACTTTCGAACTCGTCGGGAAAACCGCGTGATGTTCCGGTCCGCGCTCCGTCCAGTTCGGTGACAGCCCGCAGGGGTCGCACCGACCGATCGGAGAGAGATGAGCACGACGCGCTCGACCACCGCGCGCGGACCTCGTCCGCTGCCGCCGGTCGTCGCGCTGCGCCCGCGCTCGCTCGCCCGCAGGGCCGCGATCCTGCAGTCCCACGTGCGGGTACGCCGGGCGGCCGGCCTGCCGCACGAGGAGCTCTTCCTCGACGTCATCGACGACGCCCTCGCCCGGACCGGGTTCGTGGCGAGCCGCGACCTCGACGTCTGGGCCCGGCTGATCGCGCTGGTCGAGGAGCACGAGGACATCACCCACACGCTCCCGGCGTGCGCCGCCACGGCCAACCTGGTCGGGCTCGCGCTGTTCGGCGACGTCGACGACCACGCCGCGCTGGCCGCGCTCGCCGACGAGCTGGGGCACGACCGGCTGGCCCGGCTGCAGCACCGCTACGGCACGGCGCTCGAGACCGACTCCCGCCTCCCGGTGACCACGGCCGCCCTGAGGCGCATGCTCGTCCCCGGCCTCGCGCGGCGCCTGGCGTCCGACCCGCGCACCACCTCCCGCAGCGGGACCCTCGACGACGCGTGCCTGCGGGCCGCGCACACGCTGCTCGTGCAGGGCATCGACCGGGCCTGGACGGTCCCGACGCTCGACTCCGTCGAGGAGTTCGTCGACATCGCGGTGCACGGAACCATCAACGAGTGGCGCCACCACGTCGCGATGATCATCGCGGACCCCTGGTCGCCGTACGTCGACCGGCTGATCGACCTCGCGCAGCAGGTCGGCACGACCCACGCGGCGGCCGTCGTCACGACCATCGTCGACCTGTGCCGCGACCGCCATCACGGCGCCACCGGCCGACCGCGGGCGCGCCCTGCGACCCGGCGGTACCGCTACCCGGACGGGCGGGCCGCCCCCTGAGCAGCCGAGGCGGCTGCGGCGTCGATCCGATCCGGCTGGGGGGCGGGGCGGACGACGAGGGTCCGAAGCATCTGGGGGGTGCTGCGGGCTCGACGACCCGGACAGGGAGTGCAGTCGCCTCGGCTCCGACCACAACCACGGTGGGAGCACCAGTCGCCGGGGTTCCCCGGAGGGAGGGGAATCCCGGCGGCTGGCTTTCCTGGATCCCTCACGCCCGCGCGAGGCGGCGCGCCCGCTCCGCGAGCGCAGCGAGGACCGCCGCCAGCGCCGGCCCGGGTGGCGCGTCGCGGGTCAGCAGCACCAGCCTGCGCCGCACTGCCGCCCCGGCGACGTCGCGGACCGCCAGCGCCGGATCCGCGGCGGGCAGCGCCAGCACGGGCATCAGGGCGACGGCGCCTGCCGAGCGGACGAGCTCGACCTGGACATCGGCGTCGTTGGACCGGTGGCGCAGGTCGGGGTCGAAACCACCGACGGCCCGGCAGGTCGCCACGACGGAGGCATGGTGGCCCGTGCCTGCCGCCGCGGCGACCCAGACGTCCTCCCGCAACAGCTCCAGCGGAACGGGACCACCGCCCGCGGCGCGGGGGTGGTCCGCGGGGAGCACCAGTCGCAGCGGCTCGTCGTGGATCACCTCGTAGCGCAGGGCCGCGGGGCGCGGGCGCGGGTGGCCGTCGTACTCGTCGCTGATGACGAGGTCGAGGCTGCCCAGGCGCAGCTCGGGGAGCGCCTGCTCCAGCTCGAGGTCGGTGAGCTCGAGCCGGAGGCCGTCCTGCTCCCGTTGCAGCTGCTCGAGGACCGGGATCAGCAGGTGGCGGGTCGCCGACTGAAGTCCCCCGGCACGCACCGTTCCCCGCACCTCGCCGCTCAGCGACGCCAGCTCGGCCGCCGCTGCCTCCGCCCCGGCGAGCAGGACGCCGGCGCGCTCGGCCAGGATGCGCCCGGCCTCGGTGAGGCGCACACCGCGTCCGGCCTTCTCGGTCAGCGGTTGCCCGACCTCGCGCTCGAGCGTGGCCAGCTGTTGCGAGATCGCTGACGGGGTGTACCCCAACGCGGCTGCGACGGCCCCGAGCGTGCGGCGCTCCGCGAGCTCGTGCAGCACCCGCAGGCGTCCGAGATCCCAGTCGACCATGAAGAGAACCTAATCATTCAGGGCTATGAATGGTCACTGGACCTGACGGGACCTCTCCCGGCAGGCTGCCGGCATGGGAGTGCTGCTCGTGCTGGTGTCGGCCACGGCCTTCGGTGCGATGGCCGTCTTCGGCAAGCTCGCCTACGGCGAGGGGGTCACGCCCCAGGCACTGGTGCTCGTCCGGTTCGTCCTCGCCGCCGTCCTCCTGTGCTCGCTGGTGACGACGCTCGCGGCACGCTCCGGCCGGCCCGCCGTGCCGACGCCCGCCACGGGGAGCCGGACCCGCCTGGTGGTGGTCGCGCTCGCCCTCGGCGCGCTCGGCTACGCGACGCAGGCGACCCTCTACTTCGCGGCCCTGGAGCGGATCGACGCCTCGCTCGTGGCCCTGGTCCTCTACACCTTCCCCACGATCGTGACGATCGCCGCCATCCTGCTCGGCCGGGAGCGAGCCACCCTCCCCCGGCTGGTGGCGCTCGCCGTCGCCTCGGCGGGGACGCTGCTGGTCCTGCTCGGTGCGGGCGGCGTGAGGTTCGACGTCCTCGGTGTGACGTACGCCTTCGGCGCGGCGCTCACCTACAGCGTCTACATCCTCGTCGGCGACACGACGGTCCGGCAGCTGCCGCCGCTCACGCTGACGGCGGTGGTCATGACCGGTGCCGCGCTGACCCACGCCGTGCGCGCCGCGGTCACCGGTGGCGTCGACCTCGGCTTCACCGCAGCCGGATGGTTCTGGATCGCCTGCGTCGCGGTGGTGTCCACCGTCGTCGCCTCCACCGCGTTCTTCGCGGGGCTGCGGCGGGTCGGGCCGTCGACGGCGGCGATCCTGTCCATGTTCGAGCCCGTCGCCACCGTCACCCTCGCGACCGTGGTGCTCGGCGAGTCGCTCGCGCCGCTCCAGCTCGCCGGGGGCCTCCTCGTCCTGTCGTCGATCGCCCTGGTGCAGCGACGACGACCCGGCCGAGGAGGACGAGCGACGCCGCACCCTCAGTCGCGCACGGACGTCCGCGCGACGACGAACACCCGGCGGAAGGGAAGCACGACTCCGCGCCCGTCGTCGGGATAGGCACGCCGCAGCCGCGCCTTGAGCTCGTCCTCGAACGCGGGCCGCAGGTCGTCGGGGAGCGCCTGCAGCGTCGGCCGGGCCCCGGTCCCCGAGACCCAGGTGAAGACCGGGTCCTCGCCGACGAGCACGTGGAGGTAGGTCGTCTCCCAGGCATCCACCTCGCAGCCGAGCGCCTGGAGCGCACGCAGGTAGGTCGTTGCGTCGTGGGCGTGCGGGGCGGCGACACCGGCCGTGTGGGCGGCGTACGGCGCCTGGGCGGCGAGCTCCGCGCGCAGGGTGTGGCTGGGCTGGTCGTGGTTGCCGGGGACCTGGAAGGCCAGCCAGCCACCCGGCTTCACGGCGCCGACGAGCGCCGGCACGAGGTCGAGGTGCTCGGGCAGCCACTGCAGCGTGGCATTGGAGACGAGGACGTCGACACGCCCGGGTCCGACGGTCGCCAACCAGTCCCGGAGGTCGGCCCTGTGGAAGACGACCCGCTCTGCGGCGGAACTGTCGGAGGCGGCGCGGATCATCGCATCACTGGAGTCGACACCGGTGATCGCCGCCGCCGGCCAGCGATCAGCGAGAAGGGAGGTGAGATTGCCAGGTCCACAACCGAGGTCGACCACGACCTGGGGGTCCACGGCCGCGATCCGGCCGACGAGGTCGAGGAACGGGCGCCCGCGCTCGTCCGCGTAGGCCAGGTAGCGCTCGGGGTCCCAGGCCAGGCTCATGGGTGCGCTCCTTGCAGGTGGTCGAGGATCCGCGCGTTGACGACGTCCGGACGCTCGAGCTGCAGGAAGTGCCCCGCGCCGTCCACGACGGCCACGCGACTGCCGGCCGGCAGCCGGTCGCCGATCCGTCCGGCCCAGCGCACGTCGAGGCAGCCGTCGTCGGCTCCGTGCAGGTACAGCAGCGGCACCCGGGGCTCGCGGGTCCAGTCGTGCGCCAGCGACCGGTACCGCGCCGGGGTCTGGCGCGGCCGCCGCTGTGCGCGGTAGTAGCCGATCGCGGCCGCCTTGTGGGCCTCGTCGGGCACGGCGGCCGCCAGGTGCGCCAGGTCCTCGGTCGCGTCGTGGCCGGGCGACCAGCGCCGCCACAGGTGGGCGACGAGCGCGTCGAAGCGCTGCTCGGGCAGCCGGGGCAGCTGGTTGAACAGCGTGTACCAGCTCAACCCGGCTTGGCGCGGGAGGATGCGCAGCCAGCGCGCGAGGTCGTCGCGGCGTGGGTTCATCACGGACAGAGGAGGGACGGACAGCGACACGATCGCACCGAACGGGTTGGCCGGCGAGGCCGCGATCCCGTTGGCGGTGAGGGCACCCCAGTCGTGCCCGACGAGCACCGCGCGGCCGTCGCCGGCGTGGGCGCGGTGCAGCGCGAGCGCGTCGTACATGAGGGCAGGGACGTGGTAGCTGCCGTCCGCGGGGATCCCGCTCGGGGCGTAGCCGCGGGTGAAGGGAGCGACGACGCGGTAGCCCGCGCCGGCGAGGGCGGGGCCGAGGTGCCGCCAGGTGTGGGCGGTGTCGGGGAAGCCGTGGAGGAGGACGGCCAGCGGCCGGTCCCGATCATCGAGGTCGCCCCAGACCAGGCTGGTGAGGGCGACCGGGCCGAGGTCAGCGGAGCAGGATTCCACGGGCCGACCCTACGCTCGGTTTATCTTGATATCAAGATTCTCGACAGGTCGGATAGGGTGACGTCATGCGGGACGAGGTGGACGAGCTGATCGAGGCGTGGGCGCGCGAGCGCAGCGACCTCGACCTCGGCCCGGTGTCGGTGTTCAGCCGGATCTCGCGGCTGGCCCACCACGTCGACCGGGCTCGGCGGCACGCGTTCACCACCCATGACATCGAGTCCTGGGAGTTCGACGTGCTGGCCGCGCTGCGGCGCGCGGGCGAGCCGTACGAGCTCTCCCCCGGCCGGCTGTTGCGGGAGACGCTCGTGACGAGCGGGACCATGACGAACCGGGTCGACCGGCTCGCCACCCGCGGCCTGGTCGAGCGGCACCCCGACCCGACCGACCGTCGGGGGGTGCTGGTGCGGCTGACCCCCGAGGGCAAGGACGCCGTCGACGGTGCCTTCGCCGCCCTCCTCGATGCCGAGCGGGAGCTGCTGACCAACCTGTCGACGGACGACCAGACCACGCTGGCGGGCCTGCTCCGGCGGCTGCTGGTCCCCTTCGCGGGCTGACGCCGCCGGCGCCGGCTCGTGCGCGCGGACCGGCGACCTACTCGAGGAGCTCCGCGGCCTCGAGCCACTCCAGCTCGGCGGCGTCCTTCTCCTCCTGCAGCGCGGTGAGCTCCATTCCGATCTCGGTCAGCCGCTCGGGGTCGGTGGCGTGGGCGGCGAGGTCGGCGGTCAGCTCCGCCTCGCGGGCGGAGAGCCGTTCGAGGACCTTGTCGAGGCGGGCGACGGTCTTCCTCGCGGCGCGCTCCTCGGCCGACCCCGGCTTGGCCTTGGTCGCGACCGGCTCCGCAGCCTGGGCAGGACCAGCGGCAGGGGCAAAGGCAGCGGCAGGAGCAACGGGCGGCGCCGTGACATCGAGGTGCATGGCCCGGGCACGACGCTCGAGGTACTCGTCGACGCCGCGCGGCAGCATCGAGATCTGGCCGTCGCCGAGCAGGGCCCAGACCGAGTCGGTGACCCGCTCGAGGAAGTACCGGTCGTGGGAGACCACGACCAGGGTGCCGGGCCAGCCGTCGAGGAAGTCCTCGAGCACGTTGAGGGTCTCGATGTCGAGGTCGTTGGTGGGCTCGTCGAGGAGCAGCACGTTCGGCTCGGTGAGCAGCAGCCGGAGCAGCTGGAAGCGCCGGCGCTCGCCGCCGGAGAGATCGCCGATGCGGGCGGTGAGCCGGTCGCCGGTGAACCCGAAGCGCTCGAGCATCGAGGTCGCGGAGATCTCGCCGTCCGCCGTGCGGGTGACCCGGCGGATCGACTCGACGGTGGCCAGGACGCGGGCCTCGGGGTCGTCGAACTCGACGTTCTGGGACAGGTGCTGGAGGGCGACGGTACGGCCGTGGCGGACCTTGCCGACCGAGGGCGCCGCCTCGCCGGAGAGCAGGGAGAGCACCGAGGTCTTGCCGGCGCCGTTGACCCCGACCAGGCCCACGCGGTCGCCGGGGCCCAGCCGCCAGGTGGCGTGCGAGAGCAGCTGGCGGGTGCCGCGGGAGAAGTCGACGTCCTCGACGTCGATGACGTCCTTGCCGAGCCGCTGGGTGGCGAAGCGCTGCAGCTCGAGCCGGTCGCGCGGCGGGGGGACGTCCTCGATGAGGGCGTTGGCGGCGTCGATGCGGAACTTCGGCTTGGAGGTGCGGGCGGGGGCGCCGCGCCGCAGCCAGGCGAGCTCCTTGCGGACCAGGTTCTGCCGGCGCTGCTCGGAGGCGGCCGCCTGCCGCTGGCGCTCGGCCTTGGCGAGCACGAAGGCGGCGTACCCGCCCTCGTAGAGGTCCACGACGCCGTCGTGGACCTCCCACGTCTGCTGGCACACCGCATCGAGGAACCAGCGGTCGTGGGTGACGACGACGAGCGCGGACGAGCGGGCAGCGAGGTGCGCGGCGAGCCAGGCGACCGCCTCGACGTCGAGGTGGTTGGTGGGCTCGTCCAGCACGATCAGGTCGTGGTCGCCGAGCAGCAGCCCGGCCAGGGCGCAACGGCGGCGCTCGCCACCGGACAGGCCGTGGACGGCGCGGTCGAGGTCGACGCCGGCCAAGAGCACGTCGACGATCTCGCGCAGCCGGGCGTCGGCGGCCCACTCGTGGTCGGCCTTGCCCTGGAGCACGACCTCGCGCACCGTGTGGCTGTCGTCGAAGTCGTCCTGCTGCGAGAGCACGCCGAGCAGGAGCCCGCGCTGGCGCGAGACGCGGCCCTCGTCGGGCTCCTCGCTGCCGGTCATGATGCGCAGCAGCGTCGTCTTGCCGTCGCCGTTGCGACCGACGATGCCGATCCGCTCGCCGGCGCCGATGCCGAGGGAGACGTCGGTGAGCAGGGGGCGGATGCCGTACGACTTGGAGACCCGCTCCAGGTTCAGCAGGGAACGCGGCTCAGCCATAGGTCACCACGTGCGCTCCGGCGACCGGCCCGGGCGCGAGCGTGCACCGGTGGCCCTGGGCGGTGAGCTCGGCGACGGTGGTGCGCGCCTCCTCGACGTCCTCGTGCAACACCAGCAGGGTCGGGCCGGAGCCGGAGAGCAGGACCCCATCGGGCGCCATGCTGCGCAGCTGCACCTCGACGTCGACCAGGTCGGGACGCAGGTCGCGCGCGGCCGGCCAGAGGTCGTTGGCGAGCAGGTCGCCGATCTCCTGGGGGCAGCCGCCGGCGAGGGCCTCGATCAGGGCCTCTGGGACAGGCGGCTCGGCCGGCGCGCCGGGCGACAGCTCGTCGAAGTGGCCGTAGACCGCGGGCGTGGAGAGTCCCTCGTCGGAGAGCACCACGACCCACCACACGGAGCTGGTGTCGGTGACCGGGGTGACGATCTCGCCGTGGCCGGTGCCGAGGGCGGTGCCACCGAGCAGCGCGAACGGCACGTCGCTGCCGAGGGCGCCGGCGATCCGGAGCAGGTCGTCGTCGGAGGTCTGCAGGTCCCACAGCCGGTCCAGCGCGAGCAGGGTCGCGGCGGCGTCGGCGGAGCCGCCGGCCATCCCGCCCATGACGGGGATGCCCTTGGCGATGGTGATCCGGGCAGCCCGGTCCAGCCCGTGGTGAGCGGCGAGCGCGCGCCCGGCCCGGATGGCGATGTTGCCCTCGTCGAGGGGTACGCCGTCGACCGGCTCGGTCAGCCCGACCTCCCAGTCCTGGGCCTCGACGACGGTGACGTCGTCGTACAGCCCGACCGCCTGGTAGACGGTCGCGAGGGCGTGCTTGCCGTCCGGCCGCAGCCCGCCGACTCCGAGGTGGAGGTTGATCTTCGCGGGTGCGCGGACCGTCACCTGTGTCATGAATCGCCCTTCGGGCCGTCGGTCGTCGCGTGGAGGGCGACCGTGATCGCCACGAACTCGTCGATCCCGAGTGCCTCGCCGCGGGTCAGCGGGTCGATGCCCGCCGTCCGCAGCGCGGCTTCTGCCTGCTCGGTGCCGCCGGCCAGGGTGCGCAGCGCACCGCGGAGCGCCTTGCGCCGCTGCGCGAAGGAGGCGTCGATGACGGCGAACACCTGCTCCCGCGTGACCTCGTCGGTCGGCGGGGCGTGGTGGGTCCAGGCGACCAGGCCCGAGTCGACGTTGGGCGCGGGCCAGAAGACGTTGCGGCCGATCGCACCGGCCCGTCGTACGTCGGCGAACCAGGCCGCCTTCGCCGAGGGGATGCCATACGTCTTCGACCCCGGGGGCGCGGCCAGCCGGTCGGCGACCTCGGACTGCACCATGACCAGCCCGTGCTCCAGTGACGGCAGCAGCGCCATCAGGTGGAGCAGCACCGGCACGGAGACGTTGTAGGGCAGGTTGGCGACCAGCGCCTGCGGCGGCGGGCCGGGGACCTCGGCGAGGGTGAGCGCGTCGGCCAGCACGACCCGGAACCGCTCGGCCTGGTCCGGCGCGAAGGTGCGGATCGTGGCCGGCAGCTCCTCGGCGAGCAGCGGGTCGATCTCGACCGCGGTCACCTCGGCGCCGACCTCGAGCAGGGCCAGGGTCAGCGAGCCGAGGCCCGGTCCGACCTCGACCACGACCTCGCCGTCGGTGACGCCGGACTCGCGGACGATCCGGCGCACCGTGTTGGCGTCGATGACGAAGTTCTGGCCCCGCTGCTTGGTCGGGCGCACGCCCAGCCGCGCTGCGAGCTCCCGCACCTCCGCCGGGCCCAGCAGCCGCGGCGCGGAGGTGTCAGGCATGGGGTCAGGCTATCGGTCTACCTGGGAAGTCCGAGCTTCGCGGCGCAGCCCGGCCACGGGCCGTAGCCGCCCGCGGCGTCGCGGAGCCGGGTGGCGACCCGGATCTGCTCCTCGCGGGAGGCCTGGTGCGGGTAGCCGGTACCGCCGTTGGCGCGCCAGGTGCCGAGGTTGAACTGGAGGCCGCCGTAGTAGCCGTTGCCCGTGTTGATGTGCCAGTTGCCACCCGACTCGCACTGGGCGAGGCGGTCCCACACGGTGTTGCCGGACTCGATGACCGGCTTGGTGCCGACCTTGACGACCTCGGCGGTCGGCTGGGCGGTGACGGTCGCGGTCAGCACGACGCGGCGCACGACCTTGCCGTTGCGCACGGTCACCTTGTAGGTGACGTCGCGGGTGCCGGGGACGCCCTTGGTGGCGACCTTCGTCTGGCCCTGGTAGAGCGAGGCGTCGGACACCTTCCGCACCGGCGCGGGAACGACCTCGCCGGTCACCGCGCGCTCCCGCTTCTCGATGTCGGTGAAGACGATCTTGTCACCGTCGGCGATCGCGGCGTCGCGCGCGGGGCGGACCTTGTCGTGCTCGTCGAGCTCGACACCGACCTCGGCCAGCGCGTCCTCGACGGTGAGCGCGGGCACCTCGCGGGTGACCGGCGCCTGGCCGGCGAGCGCGAAGGTGAGCTGCTTGGGGGTGACGACGTCGATCTCCGCGCCGCCGCGGTCGATGTCGGCACCGCGGCTCGTGGAGAGCCGGCTGTCGGCGTACACGAGCCCGATCTCGCTCAACGCACCCTGCACGTCGGTCGCGATCACCCAGTGCGTGCTGGTCACGCCGTCGACGGTCAGCTCGACCGGACGGCCGAACCGCACGGCGATCCGGTCGCCGGCCTCGACCTGCGAGTCCGCGCTGGGCTGGACGACGTCACGCGCCGAGACCTCGATGCCCTCGTCGCGCAGCACGTCGCCGACGGTGTCACCCATCGTGGAGACGGTGCGCTCCTTGCCGTCGATCGACAGCCGGACCTCGGTGGTCATCGAGGAGTAGCCCCAGGTCACCGCGGAGACCGCCAGCAGGACGGCGGCGACGGTGATCGTGAGTGCGGTGCGGCTGTGGGCCACGCGAAGGAGGGTCTGCTTCAGCGCCCGGCCGCTGGTGAGCCGGGCGAGGGTGGGGTGCGCAAGTCGCACGATTCTCCGAACGTCGTACTGTCCGGGCCTCGAGCGACCAGCTCGGATCCAACCCCCCGTTGCGGCCGCGCGGGGCGGCTGCGGTGGCGGTCGGATCGGTGGTGAGCTGGTCGAGGAACTGCTTCCCGATCCCGGCCGTCAGTCATCCACGAGAACAGGGGTGCACTGCGGATCGCAACTTGGCGAGGCCTCTTCCCGCGGGTCGCCGTGAGCGGGGTCACGTCGACCGCGCCCCACCTGCCCCACCGGTCACAGCGGTGGCTCGGCTCCACCCACGGCTTCGCGGCGCCGGTCCGTCAGGTCGGGCCGGTCCCGGCCGATGGGGCCCACGACCGGAACTCCCGGAGGAGGACCCATGCCCACCAGCGCCCCCGGCGACATCGTCGCTGCCGTGCTGCATGCGGCCGCCGCGGACTCCGCGACGGCCCTGCTGGTGGTCGAGCTGCCCGGGGCCGGACCGCCCTCGGTCCGGTGGAGCAACACCGGGGCCACCGAGCTCCTCGGACTGGCCGGCTCGGACCTGCAGGGGGAGCCGCTGCACGAGTACCTGACCGCGCCCGAGGGCGAGCCGCTCGACGCGATCTTCCGCCGCGAACGGCCCACGACCACCGTGCTCACGCTGCGGACCGCGGTCGGGGAGAGCCTCGCCTGCCGGGTCCGGTCCACGCCGGCTCCGGGTGGGCGCCTGTGGGCGCTGCGGGTCGATCCCGCGCAGTCCGAGCTGGAGCTGGCGCTGCGCGCGTCGGCCGACGCGCACGAGCAGCGGTTCAAGGTGCTGGCGGAGAGGTCGCCGGTGCCGACGCTCATGTCGGAGCAGGGGATGCGCCTGGGACACGTCAACGACGCCCTCTGCGCGCTCCTGGGGGTCACCGCGGACAAGCTGATCGGGACCGGGTGGATGGGCCACGTGCACCACGAGGACCTGGACCTGGTCGCGGACACGGTGGTGGCGGTGCTCGACGGCGAGGAGCGGGAGCTGCGGGCGCGCTTCCTCGACAGCCGGCGGGAGGTCCGGCACACCGACATGAGGTTCACCCCGCTGCGCACCCCCGGCGTGGGCGAGGGCTTCGTCGCGACGCTGGAGGACATCACCGAGCGTCGGGCGTTCGAGGAGCAGCTCAACCACCAGGCCACGCACGACTCGCTCACCGGCCTCCCGCGGCGCTCCCGGCTGTGGGAGCACGTGACCGCGGCGATGGCGACGCCCGAGGCCGGACTCGCGTGCATGTTCCTCGACCTCGACAACTTCAAGGTCGTCAACGACAGCCTCGGCCACACCGCCGGGGACGCGCTCCTGGTGGAGATCGCCCGCCGCCTGACCGGTGCGGTCCGCCCGGGTGACCTCGTGGCCCGCTTCGGCGGCGACGAGTTCGTCGTCGCGTGCGCTACCTCCAGCCTCGACGGCGCCCTGGAGGTGGCCGACCGGATCCTGCGGGTGCTCGCCGAGCCGGTCGTGCTCAACGGGGTGGAGATCAGGCCCCGGGGCTCCATCGGCGTGGTGCTGCGGGGACCGGACCACCACTGCGCCGACGACCTCATCCGGGACTGCGACATCGCGATGTACCAGGCCAAGTCGCGGGGCAAGGGCCGGATCATGGTGCTCGACGAGAGCGCGCGCAGCGCGGCCCACGACACCCTCACCCTGGTCGCGGACCTGCGCCAGGCGATCGAGGAGCGCCAGATCACCCTCCACTACCAGCCGATCGTCGAGTACGACGGCCACCGCCCGCGGCTGGTGTCGGCCGAGGCGCTCGCACGCTGGCAGCACCCCCGCCGCGGTTCGGTCCCCGCCGACACCTTCGTGCGGCTCGCCGAGGAGCACGGCCTGGTGCGCGAGCTCGGCGAGCTGGTGCTGGAGACCGCCTGCCGGGCGCTGACGGCGTGGCGGGTCCAGTTGGGCTCGCTCGCGCCGGCGCGGGTCAACGTGAACCTCTCGGCACTGCAGATGAGCGACAACCTGCTGGTGCAGACCGTCCAGCGGACGGTGCGCCGCTGCGGGCTGCGTCCCGAGCAGCTCTGCGTCGAGATCACCGAGTCCGCGCTGATGAAGGATCCCGGCACCGCCTCCACCATCCTGCGCCAGCTGCGCGAGCACGGGGTGCAGGTCGCGATCGACGACTTCGGCACCGGCTACTCCTCGCTGGCCTACCTGCGCCGGCTGCCCGTCAGCTATCTCAAGGTGGACCGCTCGTTCGTCGCCGAGCTCGAGGACGGGCACACCGCGGTCGCCCAGGCCGTCATCAGCCTGGCCCACAACCTCGGGATCGGGGTCGTCGCGGAGGGCGTGGAGAGCTGGGCCCAGCAGGCGATGCTCGCCGGCATGGGGTGCGTGGTGATGCAGGGGTTCGCGATCAGCCCGCCGCTGCCGGAGCCCGAGTTCGTCGCGTGGTGCCGCACCGCCTTCCCGGCTGCTCGCCAGGAGCAGCCATGACCGCCGTGGGCCTCGACGTCGACGCGGTCCTCGACGGGCTCGACCAGCTGTCCGCGCAGCGACCGGTCGCCGCCCAGGTCGTCGCGACCAGCAACAACGACAGCGCCGGCGCCGCGGACCTGGCCGCCATCCTCGGTGCCGACATGGCGCTCGCGGCCCGGGTGATGAAGCTGGCCAACTCCGCCTACTTCGGGCTGTCCGGCAGGGTGACCAGCCTGCAGCTGGCCGTCACCGTGGTCGGCTTCAACACCGTGCGCTCGGTCGCCACGGTGGCGCTCGCCGGCATCGACGACGCCCAGCACCTGCCGGACGACTTCTGGACCACGTCGGTGCACCTGGCCGCCGCGGCCGGTGCGCTGGGTCCACGGTTCCAGGTGACGACGGCGGATGCCCTCAGCCTCGGCCTGCTCGCCCAGCTCGGTGCCGCCCTCCTGCACCAGGCGGACCCCGACGGTTACGCCGACCTGCTCGGCTCGACCGGGCTCGGTCTCGAGCGGTTCCGGGCCGAGGTCGACCGCTACGGGATCTGCTCGCCGCGACTGACCGCCGAGGCGCTGGAGCAGTGGCACTTCCCGGCGGGGATGGTCGACGCCCTGCACGCCGTGCAGTCGGGCGCCGACGGGGCGCTGCTGCGCACGGCGTACGAGATGACCGCCCGGCTGCTGCACCCGCGCCACCGCACGATGGCCCTCGACCGGGTCTCCGACGGCCGGATGACCGAGGCGCAGGCACCGGCGCGGCTGATGGCCATCCGGTCGGACGTCCTGCAGCTGCAGGCGGCGCTGGGCCTGTGAGGCGCCGCGGCTACCAGCCGCCGCCGAACGCGGCCTCGGTGTTGGCGTCGATGGCGGCGCACAGCTCACCCAGGTCGTCGCCGCGCTCGGCCGCCATGAGGCGCACCGTCAGCGGGACGAGGTACGACGCGTTGGTGCGGCCGCGGTGGGGCGCAGGGGTGAGGTACGGCGCGTCGGTCTCGACGAGGACCCGGTCGCGGGGCGCGATCCGCAGCGCCTCGCGCAGCGGCTCGGCGTTCTTGAAGGTGACGGTCCCGGCGAAGGAGAGGTGGGCGCCGCGGTCCAGGCAGGCGCGGGCGAAGGCGGCGTCACCGGAGAAGCAGTGCATCACCCAGCGCTCGGGCGCGCCCTCGCTGTCGATCACCTCGAGCACCTCGTCGTGGGTCTCGCGGTCGTGGATGACCAGCGTCTTGTCGAGCCGCTTGGCGATGTCGACGTGGCGGCGGAAGGACTCGACCTGAGCGGCCCGCCCGTCCGCTCCGGTGCGGAACGCGTCGAGACCGGTCTCCCCCACCGCACGCACCTTGGGGTGGGCGCCGGCGAGCTGCTCGATCTCGTCCCACGCGGCCTCGAGCGCGGCGCGCCCCCCGGCCTCGAGGATCCGCGGTGCCTCGTTGGGGTGCAGGGCGACACCGGCGACCAGCTCGGGGTGCTCGGCAGCAGCGGCCACCGCCCAGCGGGCGCCCGGCAGGTCGCAGCCGATCTGCACGATCCGTCGTACGCCGACGGCGACCGCCGCGTCGATCGCCTCCCGGGCGTCCCACGCCGCGGCACCCCGGCCGTCGCGGCTGATGTCGAGGTGGCAGTGGTTGTCGACGACCGGGTGCGGCAGCGGCTCCGGGACGGGTGGGCGCTCGTCGCTCACGACGTGCTGACACCGACCCGGTCGAGGACGGCCTCGGCGAGCGCCTCGGGCGCCTGGGTCGGGATCCAGTGCGAGACCCCGTTCAGCTCGACGAAGCGGTACGGCGCGTCGACGAGTCGCGCCGTGTGCTCGACCCCCCAGCGGCCCAGCGCGACGTCCTCGTCGCTCCACACCATGGTCGTGGGCACACTGACCCGGCCCCGGGTCAGGCGCGGGTCCCCGAGCAGCATGGCGCGGTACCAGTGGAGCGCGGTCGTGAGCGCGCCGCTGTCGACGATCTCCTCGCGGAACCGGGTGAGGTCGTCGGCGGTGAGTCCGGCGGCCCGCAGCTGCCGTGCGCCGACGTCGCGCTTGCTGCCGAGGATGCGCTCGGGCAGCCACGGCACCTGGAAGGCGAGCATGTACCAGGACTTCAGGCCCTGGGTGGAGCGCACCATCGAGGCGAGGAAGGCCTGCGGGTGCGGCACGGACACCGCGGTCAGGCTGGCGACCAGCTCGGGGTGGTGGATCGCCAGCAGCCACGAGGGGACGGCACCCCAGTCGTGGCCCACGACGTGGACCTTGCCGCCGACCTTCTCCGCGAGCGCGCGGGCGTCGCCGAGCAGCTCGGCCATCACGTAGTCGCGGCGCCGGCGCGGCCGGGCGCCGGGTGCGTAGCCGCGCTGGGTCATCGCCAGGGTGCGGAAGCCGGCGTCGTTCAAGATGGGCGCCACCAGGCGCCAGCAGGAGGCGGTCTCGGGGAAGCCGTGGAGGAGCAGGATCGGCTCGCCGTCCAAGGGGCCTTGGTCGAGGACGTCGAGCTCCAGTCCGTCCCGCTCGACCGACGTGATCCGTTCAGCCATCGATGTGCACCACCTGGTAGACGTCGCGTTTGGGGAGTCCAGCCTGCCCGGCCACCGCGGCGATGGCCTCCTTGCGTCGCATGCCGGACTCCTCGAGCTCGGCGACGGCCGCGCGCAGGCTGTCGGGGTCGGTCGCGATCCCGGCGCCCGGGGTGGCCCCGGTGACGACGATCGTGACCTCGCCCCGCACCCCCTCGGCAGCCCAGTCGACGAGCGCGGCGAGCCCGTCGCGGCGCACCTCCTCGTGGGTCTTGGTCAGCTCCCGGCACACGGCCGCGGGGCGATCGGCGCCGAAGGCGTCCCGCATCGCCTCCAGCGCGGCCTGGGTGCGGTGCGGCGCCTCGAAGAACACCATCGTGCGCTGTTCGGTGGCGAGGTCGGCGAGCCGGCGCGAGCGCTCTCCCGCCTTGCGCGGCAGGAAGCCCTCGAAGCAGAACCGGTCGACGGGGAGGCCCGAGACGGCGAGCGCGGTCAGCACCGCCGACGGACCGGGTACGGCGGTCACCCGGATGCCGGCCTCGACCGCCGCCGCCACCAGCCGGTAGCCCGGGTCGGACACGCTCGGCATGCCGGCATCGGTCACCAGGACGACCCGCTCGCCGTTCTCCAGGGCCTCGACCAGGGCCGGGGTCCGCGCAGCCTCGTTGCCCTCGAAGTACGACACGACACGACCGGTCAGCTCGATGCCGAGGTCGGTGACCAGGCGCCGCAGCCGGCGGGTGTCCTCGGCCGCGACGACGTCGGCGGCGGCCAGCTCCTCGGCCAGGCGCGGCGGCGCGTCGCCGACCTGGCCGATCGGCGTACCCGCCAGCACCAGGACTCCACTCACGTCACGATCCTTGCAGATGCATCCGCTCATCGAGCACTGCGTAGTGTTGCCCTCCGTGACCGTCGTCGGCCTGTCCCGCACCGCGCTCGGCCGCCGGGTGCCACTGGCGGTGGAGCGTGCGGTCAGCCCGATCCGGCGACTGGGCCCACGGCAGCGGCTGGTCGGCTGGCTCGGGCCGGTCGGCCTGACCCTGCTCGCGTTCGGGCTGCGCCTGGTCGGCCTGGGCAATCCGCACCGGTTCGCGTTCGACGAGACGTACTACGCCAAGGACGCGTGGTCGCTGCTCAACAACGGCTACATCCAGACCTACCTCACCGACGCCGACGGCAACGCCAAGACCGACGTCAACGCCGACATCCTCGCCGGCCACACCCAGGGCGTGTGGACCGGCGACCCGTCCCTCGCCGTCCATCCCGACGTCGGGAAGTGGCTGATCGCGCTGGGCGAGAAGGCGTTCGGGATGGACCCGTTCGGCTGGCGGATCGCGTCGGCCGTCGCGGGCGCGTTGATGGTCCTCGTCATGTGCCGGCTGGTCCGGCGGATGACCGGATCGACCGCGCTCGGCTGCATCGCCGGCACCCTGCTGATGCTCGACGGCCTGCACTTCGTGCTGTCCCGGCTGGCGCTGCTCGACATCTTCTTGGCGCTGTTCCTGCTCTGCGGCGTCTCCTGCCTGGTCGCCGACCGCGACTGGCACCGGGCACGACTGGCCAGGCGCGCACGTCGTACCGCCGACGGCGTGGCGTTGACCGGCTGGGGGCCGCGGGTCCTGTTCCGGCCCTGGCTGCTCGCCTCCGGCGTCTGCTTCGGACTGGCGCTCGGCACCAAGTGGACGGCGGCGTACCCGCTCGCCGCGCTCGGCCTGCTGTGCTGGATCTGGAGCTCGGGCGCCCGGCGCTCTCTCGGCATCCGCTGGGCGCTGGTCAAGGGAGCGGTCGCCGACGGGATCCCCGCCTTCCTCTCCCTGGTCGTGGTCGCACTGCTGACCTACATCGCCACCTGGGGCGGCTGGCTGGCGCACGCGAAGGAGTACGAGGAGCACCTCAGCTCGACGCAGTACCGCCAGTACACCGGCGAGGGGCACTGCGAGCCGGACAAGGACTCCGACGACCAGCACTACGAGGCCGAGAACCTCGACACCTCGAGGAGGTGGCCGACCGCGACCGAGAAGGACGCGACCGGGGTGGGCGAGGCGTGGCAGTCGCTGCGCTCGCTGTGGTACTACCACCAGGACGTCTACACCTTCCACACGCACTTCCTGGACTGCTCGACGCACTTCTACGAGTCGAAGCCGTCGAGCTGGCTGCTGATCAACCGCCCGGTCGGGGTCGCGGTCACCAACGACATCTCCCCCGACGCCCCGGGCTGCGACGCCCCCGCCGACAGCAACTGCATCAAGCAGGTGCTGCTGCTGCCCACGCCGGTGCTGTGGTGGGGCGGCGTCCTGGCGCTGATGCTCGCCGTGGTGATGTGGATCGGTGCCCGGGACTGGCGCTACGGGCTGGCCGTCGTGGGCGCGCTGTCCACCTGGTTGCCGTGGATGCTGTACGACGACCGGCCGATCTTCCTCTTCTACGCGGTCGCGATCCTGCCGTTCACGGTCATCGCGACCACCCTCGCCATCGGGACCCTGATCGGTCCCTCACGGGCGCCCTCCGCCCGGCGTACCGCCGGAGTCGTGGTCGGCGGGGCGTTCGTCGTGCTGACCCTGGTGAACTTCGCCTGGTTCTGGCCGATCTGGACCAACCAGATGCTGACGCACAGTGAGTGGCTGGACCGGATCTGGTTCTCCCGCTGGGTCTGAGAGCGCCCATCGCCCGTCAGTCGACGACGGTGTTGCCCTCGTCGCAGGCGGTGCAGCTCCACCACTGGACCAGGACCTCGCCGTCGGCACCGCGCGTCGTCGGCCCGGGCACGTGCTCGGTGGTCGCGCCGCAGGCGATGCACGGCAGCTCCCGGCGCCCGGCACGGTCCGCCGTGGGAGGGACCGCGAGCAGTGCCCGGACCTCGGGCCGCATCAGGTGCGTGAGCGTGCGGTTGGGGTGGATCACCACCAGGCGGGCCTGCTGCATGGCCGCCCGGCTGCGACAGTCCAGCAGCGCGGCGATCCCTGCGGCATCCATGAAGTCGACCCGCGCCAGGTCCACCGCCACCGTGTGCGGGTTGACCCGCAGGCACGCGAGGACGGCTCCTTCGAGGAGGTCGGTGGTGGTGGCGGTCAGCTCGCCCTCCACGACCAGCGTGGCGGAGTCCGGTCCCCATGCGGACGTGACGCAGCACTCGGAGACCCTGTCGGCCATGCGAATCGCCTTGTTCCCTGGTGTAGTCGAGATGCCAGGGACGGAGACACCTTGGATGGCGAGACGCGAAGAGCCTCTGGTGCCTCTCGACGTTACGCCCCTGGGACGCAGGAATCCAGGGAACGGCCGGGTGAGGTGGGGCAGGGCTCGGACGGACGCGCTGTCACACGTTGTCCACCCCACTGCTTGCGGGTCTCCGCAGGTATCGCCCCGCTCGCGCCACCAGCCTCAGTGGTGGCGCAGTGCGTCGATCAGCTCACCCTTGTTCATCGACGAGCGCCCGTCGATGTCGAGCTCGCGGGCCCGCTTGCGCAGCTTGTCGACGGTCCAGTCCTCGTAGTCGCCCGCCTTGCCGCCGCGGCGACCGACCTTGCTGGCGCCCTCGGAGGCCATCGCGTTGGAGATCCGGGCGGCCTTCTCCTTGCTGGCGCCGTCCTTGCGGATCTCCTCGTACGCGTCCGGGTTCTTGATGCCGGGTCCGTGCTTCTTGCCGGGCATGTCTCCTCCTTCTCGCTGGCGACGGGTTCCCTGTACGTCCCGGCGTTACCCCCTGAGGGGCGCGAGAGACGTCCCCGCCCTGATCCGGACCTCCCCGGCCTCGTTGTCGATCTCGACTCCTTCACCGAGCTCGACGACGCGGGCGTGGCGGTGCAGCCAGTGGATGACGGCGGCGACGGCAGCCGGGCCGGGCTCGCTGCGCCGGTCGTAGCCCAACAGGGCACCGGGCCGGCCGGGGCCGACGAGGAGGGCGGCCACGCGGTGCTCGCCGGACCCGTTCGGCGAGCCGACCATGCGCAGGTCGAGGACCTTCGAGTGCCGGGGCAGGGCGGCGCAGCGGACCGCCAGGCCGAGGAGGTCGCCGACCCGGCAGCGGCGCGGGTCGTCCGCGCGCTCGTGGGCCATCCGGTGCAGCAGCCGGGGCGACGGCTCGGAGAGCCGCACGTCGCTCGCGACCTCCTCGACCAGGTCGAAGTCGACGACGAGCGGCAGGTCCTGGTCGGCCGCCGCCTCGCGGACCAGCCGGTGCAGGCGGGCCAGGCCACTGCCCAGGCGCGGACCGAAGCGTGGCAGCAACGCCGGCAGGCCGAGCAGCAGCGCGGTCGGCACGAGGGCGCCGCCGTCGTCGAGGAGGAGCTCGACGTCGTCCACCTTGCCGACGGGCCGGTCGTCGGCCCCCAGCACCTGACGATCGAGCAGGTGCAGCCCGACGTCGTACCCGTTGCGCTCGGCCAGCGATCCCATCACCACTCCCCTCAGCCCTGCCCCATCGAGGTGACGACCATCAGCGGGATCGCGGCGAGGGAGGCGATCGTGATGATGAGGAGGTAGACGACGCCCAGCAGGTTGGCGAGACGGCCGTTGACGTGCTCGCCCAGGTAGTCGGGGTCGTTGGCGACCACGAGGATCGGGAAGTAGGTCAGCGGCAGTGCGACGGCGGAGAAGACGACCGAGACCTCGGTGACCATGATCGGGTCGACCCCGGTCAGCAGCACGCCGGCGGCGATCACCGTGACGACCAGCAGGATGAGGTGGAAGCCGGCGGCCTCCCGGGGACGGACGAACTTGCCCCAGGGGAAGCCGAAGTACTGCGCGAGGCTGTAACCGGTCGACAGCCCGGTCTCGCAGGCCGCGCCGAAGGTGGCCGCGAAGAAACCGAGCACGACGATGGCCAGCCCGATCTTCCCGAGCCCCACGGCCACCGGCAGGCCCACCTGACCGAGCGTCTCGACCGCGACTCCGGCCGGCAGGAACAGCGTGGCCGCGCTGGCTGCGATGGCCACCGACAGCACGCCGCCGAGCGGGAACCCGATGAGGACGTTGGCGCGCATCACGCCGAGGTCCTTGGCGGTCCAGCGCTCCTCGACGCCGCCGCTGGAGAAGAAGAACACCTCGTACGGCGTCATCGCGGCACCGAAGAGCGCCACCCCGAAGAAGGCGTAGGTCGCCCAGCCCTCGGCACCCGGCTTCTCGGCTGGCGAGAGCCCGGCGGCCAGCCCGCCCCAGTCGGGTCCCAGCTGCCACAGCGCCACCGCGAACCCGATCAGGGCGAGGCCCATCAGGCCGAGCACGTTCTCGATCGAGGAGAACTTCGCCCGCCACAGCACCAGCCACACCGCGACCGCGACGAAGGGCACGAGCAGCACGTGGTGCACCGAGCTCACCAGCTGCAGCGCGAGCGCGACGCCACCGATCTCGGCGATGAAGGTGAGCAGCGTGACGAGCATCGACCCCACCAGGTTGAGGAAGCCGATCCGGGGCCCGAGGCGCTCGCGGACCAGGTCGAAGGTGGCCCGGCCGCTGACCGCGGCGACCCGGCCGGACATCTCGGCGAACACGCAGATGCCGATGACACCCATGAGCACGACCCAGGCCAGCGAGGTGCCGAACCGCGCGCCGACCTGGGCGTTGGTCACCAGGTCACCGATGTCGACGAAGCCGCCGATGGCGGTCAGGATCCCCAGCAGGACGGCGAAGTAGCGCTTCACGGCGCCGCCTGCCGCAGGTCGTCGGAGAGCCGGTCGAGCGCGTCGAGGAGCGCCCGGTCGTCGTACGTGCCCGCGACGGCGTGGGCGCGGGCCTCGGCGACGAGGTCGACCGCGCGGCCGAGCAGGTCGAGCACCTCCGGCGCGGCGTCGGCCCGTTCGGGCGGCACCTGCAGCCGCGCGAGGTCCTCCTCCGCGGTGCCGGCGGCCTCCTCGGCCTCGGCCACGAGCACGGTCGTGTAGGTCGGCCAGGTGCGTCCGTCACCGGCCGCCTCCAGGGCCAGGCGGGCGGTGGCGACCTGGCTGGCAGCATCGGTCAACGCCTGCACCGCGTGCTGGTCCCAGGCCGTGGCGTCGGGCTCGCTGACCACGCCGCAGCCGGTGAGGAGGACCAGCAGCGAGGCGACGAGCCGAACCGCGACGACGGCCGGTCGCTGCGAGCACTTCACCTCGTGCGGCCCCGCAGAGGGACCGCAGCCCACATCAGGGTGAAGGCGAGCGCGACCGCCGCCGCGGCGATCAGTGCCGCGGGCGTCCCGATCACCACGTCGAACACCAGGAGCACGACCGCCGCGGAGACCACGGCGAGGCCGGCCAGCCCGGCGAGGGCACAGCGCTGGGCCGCAGCGACGATCCAGTCCCGGCGCCCCTGCCGGAAGAGCAGCCGGTGGTAGCAGACCGGGGCGACGATGACGAGGGTGGTCAGCACGGCCGTCACGAGGATGCCGAGGTAGAGCCGCTGCTGCCCCTCGTTCAGGTCGCCGAAGCGGTCGGTGAACGGGACGGTCAGCAGGAAGCCGGTGAGGATCTGCACGCCGGTCTGCATCACGCGCAGCTCCTGGAGCAGCTCGTTCAGGTTGCGGGTGATCTGCTGGGGTGGCCGGCGCCCATCCCGGGTGCCGGCCGGGGCGTTGCTCACGCTCGGTTCTCCTCGACGTCCTGCGCGTGCGGATAGGCCTCGTCCGGGTCGACGACCTCCCCGTCCTCGGTCAGCGGGACCTCGGGATCGCGGTCGGGCGTGTGGTAGTCCTCCTCGGTCGACCGGTCACTCTCCGGGACGGGCTTCTGCTCGGGGTCGACCGGTTCGTCCGGCTCCTGCGGGCGTTCGGGGTTCTCGGGGTCCGGGATCGTCATCGGTCCTCCTCGTCCTGGTTGCCGGTGCGGGCGTCGGGTCCCGCCTCTCCCTCCTGGACGTCGCGATCGGTCGGGTGGCCCGCCACGGCGTCCGACGGGGTCTCGACCTCGCCTGCGTCGTCGAGGTTGCCCACCTCGGACACCTGGCCCTCGCGGGCAGGCTGGGACTCGGACTCCGCTCGGTTCTCCATGGCCGAGAGGTACCCCGCCGAGGGGTCAGAACACGGGTTTGCCGCCGGTCACACCGAGCACCGTGCCGGACACGTACGAAGCCTCGCCGGGTGAGGCGAGGAAGACGAACGCCGGCGCCACCTCGGCGGGCTGCCCGGCCCGTCCGAGCGGTGTGTCGGTGCCGAACTGCTCGACCTTCTCCGGCTCCTGGGTGGCCGGCTGGAGCGGCGTCCAGATCGGACCTGGCGCCACAGCGTTGACCCGCACCCCGTCGCCGCCGAGTGACGCCGCGAGGTTGACGGTGAGGTTGTTGATCGCGGCCTTGGTGGCGGCGTAGTCGAGAAGCGTCTCGGACGGCTCGAAGGCCTGGATCGAGGCGTTGTTCACGATGCAGCCGGGGCGCTTGCGCAGGTGCGGCGCCGCGGCCCGGACCAGCCACATCAATGCGTACAGGTTGACCTTGAACGTGCGGTCGATCCGCTCGTCGCTCAGGTCGTCGACCGCGTGGTCGCGGGCCATCTGGTAGCCCGCGTTGTTGACCAGCACGTCGAGAGCCCCGAGCTCGTCGACGGTGCGCCGCACCGCCTCGTCGCAGGCGTCGCTGGTGCGCAGGTCGAGCGCCATCGCGAGCACACGGCGCCCCGCGTCGGTCACGAGCGCGGCGGTCGCGTCAGCGTCGACCTGCTCCTCCGGCAGGTAGGTGAACGCGACGTCGGCACCCTCCCGGGCGTAGGCGATCGCGACCGCACGGCCGATGCCGGAGTCGCCCCCGGTGATCAGCGCGACCTGGCCGTCGAGGCGGCCGTGGCCGACGTACGACTGCTCGCCGTGGTCGGGCTCGGGCGTCATCTCCCCCGTCAGTCCCGGGGGTGTCTGCTGCTGGGCGGGAAAAGCCTTCTCGGTCATCTTCGGCCGTTACCCGGGTGGACCGGCGGGAGTCGGGTACGGCGGGGCCGAGTCGACGAGGACCGGAGGCTCCACCGGATTCAGTCGGGCTGGTTCCCCCGAGCCGCCCGGCTGGCGGTGAGGTCGTCGAGCAGCGCGTCCAGCAACCGGCGCAGTCCAGGATGGCTTACATGCCCCTCCCGGGCCACCTGGATCAGGCGCTCGGCGACCTCCCGCACCTTCACGTTGCGGTTGCGCGACCACCACTTGAGCATCGCGAACGCGGCCTCGGCGTCGAGGCCGTAGCCCAGCATCAGGATGCCCTTGGCCTGCTCGATCGTGTCGCGGGAGGCCGCGGAGGCGGCGACCGCGGCGTCGGCCGCGGCGGAGGTCTCCGCCTCGAGCTCGGGCGTCAGGTCGAGGTAGTAGCCGACCAGGCGGTCGACCTTGCCGCTGGTGCGGTCGCCGTCGTACTGGCCCTCGCCGCAGAGCACCACGTTGCGCACCTCGTCGCCGACCAGGATGCGGTAGTAGACGTTGAACGGCGCGCCGTCGCTGATCGCCTCCTCCAGCGTCCGCTCGACGAGCTCGCGATCGAGCTCGTGCTTGTGCCGCATGACCAGCTCGGTGGTCGGCTCGACCTCGCCGGGCTCGTAGCCGTGGATCGCGAAGACGTCGTCGTCCCACTCCCACTGCTGGTCGACCACGTGGAACACGAATCGACCAGTCTGCCGCGCACCGTCGGCCGGCACCAGCCCGTCCAGCGGTGCCGGATCACCTCCCGGAACTCCTCGACCCATCTCACCCTCCCTGGCGTGCGACTCGCGACTGCGTATGCGGCCCGACGGCCGGGGTACCCCGCAACCACCCCGAGGAGGTCGGCATGGAACCACGGACCATCTGCGATGAGAACTATCCCGAACGTCGCGAGGCGCGCACAACAGGGGGTCACCTCCTCGCGCTCCTGGCAGCGCGTCGGCTGCTGCTCCGCCTGATCCTGGGCGAGCTGTGGGAGGGAAGGACGAGGACCGGATGAGGCTGCCCCAGCCCTGTGGCCCGCTCAGCGAGGGCGTGGTCGAGACCCTGCGTGCCCGGCCGAACGGCCCGCATGCCGTGCCCGAGCCGCGGGCGATGGGAGACGTCACCTACCCGCTGACCGACCGTGACTTCCAGCTCGCGCTGTGGATCCTCTACGAGCTGCACTACCGCGGCTTCGACGACGTCGACGACCCGCATGCCGAGTGGGACCCGCTGCTCATGGTCAGCCGGGCCGCCTTGGAGCGCACCTTCGAGCACGCCGTGCGCCGCCTCGTCAGCGAGACGCCTGACGAGGCCCCCGCGCTCGAGGACCTCGGCGACACCCCCGCCGAGCAGGTCACCGCAGCCCTGGTCCGGATGACGGCCCGCTCGGGGCCCTCCGACGTCGCCCAGTTCCTGCACCGCCGCGCCACCCGCGAGGAGTTCTGCTCCTACCTGGCCGAGCGGGCCGTGTACCACCTGCGCGAGTCCGACCCGCAGAGCTTCGTGCTGCCCCGCATCGGGGGCGCCGCCAAGGTGGCGCTCGCCGAGCTGCAGTACGACGAGTACGGCGGCGGCCGTCCCGACCGGCTGCACCAGGCGCTGTTCGCCCGCGCCCTGGACTCGCTCGGGATGACGACCGACCTCGCGCCGTACGTCGAGCGGGCCACCGGGGCCACGCTCGCCTCGGTCAACCTGATGTCGCTGTTCGCCCTCAACCGCCGCCTGCGCGGGGCCGCGATGGGCCACCTCGCCGCGTTCGAGGCGACCAGCTCGCTGCCGTGCGAGCGGATCCTGCGCGGCGCGCGTCGGCTACGACTGCCCGACGCGGTGATCGACTACTACGACGAGCACGTCGAGGCCGACGCGGTCCACGAGCAGCTGGCGATCCGCGGGATCTGCGCCGCACTCGTCGCCGACGAGCCCGAGCTCGCGCCGGACGTCGTGCTCGGCGCCACCGCCTGCCTGGCCGTCGACGGCCTGGCCGGCGAGGTGCTGCTCGACGGCTGGCGGACCGGCCGCCACGACCGGGCAGCGGGGTGATCCGGCGATGAGCAACCGACGGGTCGTCGTCACGGACTGTCCCGGCGGGCCGCTGCTGGTGCGCGGCGCCGACGAGGTGGTCGGCATCGACGGGACTGCGGCGCCGGTCGAGCGGGCGGTCGTGGCGGTGTGCCGCTGCGGCCGGTCCGACCGACTGCCTTGGTGCGACGACAGCCACCGCGACCGAAGGAGGAAGACGAAGACATGAGGGCCGTGACCTGGCAGGGCAAGGGCCGGATGAGCGTCGAGGACGTCCCGGACCCGCGGATCCAGGAGCCCGACGACATCGTGATCCGGGTGACCTCGAGCGGGCTGTGCGGCTCCGACCTGCACCTCTACGAGCCGCTGGCGCCGTTCATGGAGGTCGGCGACGTCGTCGGCCACGAGCCGATCGGCGTCGTGGAGGAGGTGGGGCGCGAGGTGTCCTCGCTCCGCCGCGGCGACCGGGTCGTCGTCCCGTTCAACATCAGCTGCGGCCGGTGCTGGATGTGCTCGCGCGGGCTGCACAGTCAGTGCGAGACGACGCAGAACGTCGAGCAGGGCACGGGCGCGAGCCTGTTCGGCTACAGCAAGCTCTACGGACAGGTGCCGGGCGCCCAGGCGGAGTACCTGCGGGTCCCCTTCGGCGACCGGCTGCCGATCAAGGTGCCGGACGGCCCGACCGACGACCGCTTCGTGTTCCTCTCCGACGTGCTGCCCACTGCCTGGCAGGCCGTCGAGTACGCCGCGCTGCGCCCCGAGGACACCCTCCTCGTGCTGGGCGCCGGCCCGATCGGCGACATGTGCACCCGGATCGCGCTCATGCGCGGGATCCGGGTGTTCGTCGTCGACCCGGTGCCGGAGCGGCTGCAGCGCGTCTCGGCGTACGGCGCCGAGGTGCTCGTGACCGACAGCGACGCCGACACCGTCACCGCGGTCCTCGAGCTGACCAGCGGACGGGGGGTGGACGCCGTGATCGACGCCGTCGGCATGGAGGCGCACGGCTCCCCGGTGGCGGAGTCGATGGCCAAGGTGGTCGGCCTGCTGCCCGACCGCCTCGCCCAGCCGTTGATGCGCCACGCCGGCGTGGACCGGCTGGCGGCGCTCCACCTGGCGATCGATGCGGTGCGGCGCGGCGGCACGGTCTCGGTCGTCGGCGTGTACGGCGGGCCGATGGACCCGATGCCGCTGATGGAGATGTTCGACAAGCAGGTCCAGCTGCGGATGGGTCAGGCCAACGTGCGCCGCTGGAGCGACGACATCCTCGCCCTCCTGCTGGAGTCGACCGACCACCTCGGTGTGGAGTCGTTCGCGACCCACCACCTGCCGCTCGAGGACGCGCCGGCGGCGTACCGCGACTTCCGCGAGAAGAACGACGGCATGGTGAAGGTGCTGTTCCGGCCCTGAGCCGCCTGCAGCCGTCTGCCTGGCGCGCACGACAACGGTCCACCGCCTTGGTCCTTCTGAGCGTATCGAGGGGACCGATAGCGGTGGACCGTCGTCGTGACCGTGGTCGGCGGGCGGCCCCTGGTGGCGAGCGGCCCGCCTGGTCACGGCACCCCGGGCACCAGTCCGGGGTGGTCCGGTCAGGCTGCGCGCGGCTTCAGATCCACGCCGACGGCGCGGCGCAGGTCCGTGAAGATCCGCTGGAGCAGCCGGGAGACCTGCACCTGGGTCACGCCGAGCTCGTCGGCGATCTCCTGCTGGGTGCGCTGCTCGTAGAACCGCATCTGGAGGATGCGGCGATCGCGCGGCTTGAGCTTGCGGCAGGCCGGACCCAGCATGGCCACGGCCTCGCTGTGGTCGAAGCCGGGGTCGACCGTCGGCAGCAGGTCGCCGAGCGGGCTGCCCGTCGCGGCGACCGGCTCGTCGAGCGAGGCGGCGTGCGCCAGGTCGCCGCACGAGAGCGCCTCCTCCACCTCCGCGATCGGGCAGTCGAGCTCGTCGGCGAGCTCCTGGGGCGTCGGCGGCCGTCCGAGGTGCTGGGCCAGCTCCTCCTCGGCGGCGACCACGCGCGGACGGATCTCCTGGAGCCGGCGCGGCGGCCGGACCGCCCAGGCGGCCGAGCGGAAGTGCCGCTTGAGCTCGCCCAGGATGCTCGGCACCGCGAAGACCAGCAGGTCGTCACCGCGCTCCGGGTCGAAGGACTGCACCGCGCGGGTGAGCGCGAGGCAGGCGACCTGCTCGAGCTCGTCGGCGGACTGTCCGCGGTTGCGGTAGCGAGCGGCGAGCGTGCGCGCCACGGGGATGTTGAGGACGATGACCTCTTGCAAGAGATCGTCCCGCTCCCCTGGTGGACACTCCCGGGCCTTCGCCAGCAGCTCTGCGGTTCGCGCCTTGCGTTCGGCGGAGCTGACCTGGCCGGTGGATGAAGCGGTGGAACGGTGGGGAATGGTGGGAATCGATGCGGTGGACACTTGTTACTCCCGAACTTCGAGAGCGGTGTGGCGGTGGGCTTGGCCACATGTCTGATGCGTCGCTACCCAACCTAGCGCGAACCCATACGGGTCGCCACCCCGAATAGTCATCGGGCATGGTCCGAACGGACTATCCACGAGAGGACCGGGTTCGCCGTAACGGTCGGGGCTCACCGGTGTTGACAGTGTGTGGGGGGCGCACCCGGCGCCCCTGGGTCCCGGCGGAGGTCGCGGTGGAGCAGATCATGGTGGCGCTCAGCCCCTTCACCCGGCGCAGCCGTTCGCTCGCGGTCAGCCACACCGGCGCGGGCCTGCGGCGTGGCCTCGAGCCCGGCGAGCACCTGGTCCTCCACGACCCCGAGGCCGACGAGCACTTCACCGCGGTCGTCGCCGACATCGCGTTCGAGCTCGCCGACACGTCGTACCGGCTCGAGATCGGCACCCGGATCACCGCCGCGGAGGCCGCCGAGTGCCTCGCGCCGCCGACGACCGACGAGCGGCTGACCACCCAGGACATCGTCGCCCTGCTCGCCGAGCTGCGGCGCAGCGAGCGTGACGTCACGGCCGCACTGGCCGACCTGTTGGCTCGGTGACCCCGCACTGAGCCACGTTCGACCCGGACGGACTAGTCCTTCCGGGCCACTCCATCAGATCCTCCGGCCGGACCTGTCCCGAAGGGATCGACCATCGGCGTGCCACGTTGGAGAATCTTTACCGTGACAGCCGAGAATCCGATCCGCGTCTACATCGTCGACGACCACGAGGTCGTCCGCCGGGGTGTGGCGAGCCTGCTCGCGACCGACCCCGAGCTCGAGGTGGTGGGCCAGTCCGGCAGCGCCACCGTCGCGCTCCGCGAGATCCTCCAGCTGCGGCCCGACATCGCGGTCCTCGACGCCAACCTGTCGGACGGCACCGGCGTCGACATCTGCCGCGAGATGCGCTCGGTCGACCCGAACATCAAGGCGCTGATCCTCACGACCTACGACGACCCCGACGCCATCTCCGCCGCGATCCTCGCGGGCGCGTCCGGCTACGTGCTGAAGAAGATCGAGGGCAACTCACTCCTCAACGGCATCAAGCTCGTCGCCGGCGGCCACTCGCTCATCGACCCCGCCGTCGCCAACCGCGTCGTCGAGCAGATGGAGATGCAGCGCAAGTCGCTCGACGTCATCTGCGAGCTCACCCCGCAGCAGCGCAAGATCTTCTTCCTCATCGCCGAGGGCATGACCAACCGGCAGATCGCCGAGAAGCTCTACCTCGCCGAGAAGACCGTCAAGAACCACGTCACGGGCCTGCTCTCCCGGCTCGGCCTCCAGCACCGCACCCAGGCCGCGCTGCTCGCCGTACGGCTGCGCGGGGCGGAGGGCTCGGCGCCGACCGCCGGTACGCCGCTCGGCTCGGTGGCGCCCGCTGCGGACCGCCGCGTGGGCTGAGCCTGCTTCGACGTACGTCACCCCCGCCCCATGCGTCACAGGGGCGGGGGTTTCCATGCGCTTGTCGGGCGTTGCAACACGCGACAAGCGCAGGAATCGCCGGTCGACCGGCGATTCCTGCGCTTGCGCGGAGGGGCCCCCGCTCAGAGCTGGAAGCGCCCCACCATGTCCCGCAGCTCGGAGGCGACGCCGGTGAGCTCGGTGGCCGAGGTGAGCGTGTTCTGGGCGCCCTCCCGGGTCTCGGCGGCGGCGGTGGCGACCTGGGTGACGTCCTCGGCGATGCCGTTGGCGCCGGCGGCGGCCTCGGTGACCGAGCGGGCGATCTCGTTGGTGGTGGCGGTCTGCTCCTCCACCGCGGAGGCGATCGTCGACTGGATGTCGTTGATCCGCGCGATGACGTCGGCGATCCGGCTGATCGCGGAGACGGCACCTTGGGTGTCACTCTGGATCGCCTCGATCTTCTGGCCGATCTCCTCGGTCGCCTTGGCGGTCTCCTTGGCCAGCTCCTTGACCTCGTTGGCGACGACCGCGAAGCCCTTGCCGGCGTCACCGGCGCGGGCGGCCTCGATGGTGGCGTTGAGGGCGAGCAGGTTGGTCTGCTGGGCGATCGAGGTGATCACCTTGATGACCTGGCCGATCTCGGCCGACGACTCGCCCAGCGACGCGACGGTGCCCTGCGCCTCGGAGGCGACGGTGACGGCGTCGGTGGCGACGGTCGCGGCCTCGGTGGCGTTCTTGGCGATCTCGCGGATGGACGCCGTCATCTCCTCCGCCGCGGTCGCGACGGTCTGGATCGACGCCGACACCTGCACCGACGCGCTCGACGCCGAGGCCGCACGGTCGGACGTCGTCGAGGCGCCCTCGCCCATGCCTTCGGCCAGCGAGGTGAGCTGGGTGGCGGCGGCGCCGAGGGTCTCGGCGGCGCCGCTGATGTTGCCCATGCTGGAGCGCAGGGTGCCCATCAGCGCGCGCAGCCCGTCGGCGACCTGGCCGACCGCGTCGTCGCCCTCGATGTCGAGCTCGCGGGTCAGGTCCCCGGCGGCGGCCGCGGAGACGACGTCGAGGATCTGGGCGACCTTGCCGGCGAGCACGGCGGCCGCCTCGCGCTCCGCGAGCTCGCGGTTGATCCGGCCGATGGTCTCCGAGAGGAGGCGCCCGACGTTGCGCAGGGCGTCGAGACGCTGGGGGCTCGGCTGCAGGGTCTCGGTGGCGAAGAAGTCCATGGTGCCGACGACCTCGCCGTCGACGACGACCGGGAAGCACACGCCCGACTTCACGCCCACGCGCTGGGCGACGGGCGCCCGCACGCAGTCGGTCATCTCGCCGATGTCCGGGGTGAAGTACAGGTCGCGCTGCGCCCAGGCCCGACCGGACAGGCCGGTGCCCTCGGCGAAGGACGCCTGCAGGGTGACCTGGCGGAACTCGGGGCCGGCGTCGCCGGACTCGCGGTCGAACTTCAGCAGCCGGTCGGTGGGGTCGACGGTCCAGTAGGAGCCGTACGCCCACCCGAACTCGCCGCGCACGGTGTCGAGGGTGACCTGGACGGCAACGTCCACGTCGGTCGCCGCACCGAGGCCGGACAGGATCTTGTTGACGGCCGAGGTGTCGGCGGCCGCCTCGGCGCTCTCGCGCTGGATCCGGAGTCGGTCGGTGATGACCTCCCAGGTCGCCATCGCGCCGATGTAGTCGCCGTTGCCGTCGGTGATCGCGCTGACCAGCAGGTCGAGAGTCTCCTCGCCGACCTTGATGTCGGCGCGCCGCGGCAGGTGCTCGGCGGTGGCCAGCAGGCCGCGCTGGTACGCCGGGTTCTTGTGGAACACGTCGAGGCTCGAGCCGACGACCTCGTCGGCCTTCACGGGCAGCGAGCCCTCGAGGCCGCGCAGGGTGTTCAGCGAGGCCGGGTTCATGTAGCGGATCACGAAGTCGCGGTCCGCGAACATCATGTTCGTCGGGCTGTTCTCCATCATCGAGGTCACCCGGGCGACCTCCTGCTCCATCCGGACCCGCTCGGTGATGACCTCCCACGTCGCCATCGCGCCGACGTACTCACCGCTCGCGTCGGTGATGGCGCTGACCAGCAGGTCGAGCGTCTGGTCGCCCACCTGGATGTTCGCTCGCCGCGGCAGGTGCTCGGCGGTGGCCAGCAGCCCGCGCTGGTACGCCGGGTTCTTGTGGAACACGTCGAGGCTCGAGCCGACCACCTCGTCGGCCTTGACGGGCAGCACGCCCTCCAGGCTGCGCAGGGTGTTCAGCGACGCCGGGTTCATGTACTGGATGACGAAGTCGCGGTCCGCGAACATCATGTTCGTCGGGCTGTTCTCCATCATCGAGGACGAAGTCGCGGTCCGCGAACATCATGTTCGTCGGGCTGTTCTCCATCATCGAGGTGGCGATCGCCATCTGCTGCTCGATCCGCAGCTTCTCGGTGACGTTCTCGAAGGTGACCAGCGCGCCGACGTACCGCCCGGCGCCGTCCTGGATCGCGGTGAACGAGGCGTCGTGCGTCGTGAACTCGGTGGCGACGCGGTCGGTCAGCGGCAGGTGCTCGGCGGTCGCGGTGACCCCGGTGCCGAGCTCCGGGTGCACGTAGATCGCCTCGAAGGAGACACCGATCAGGGTGTCCGGGTCGATCTCGGGGATGCCGGGACCGCCGGCGGCGAGCTCGGCCCGGGCCTGGCGGTTGACGAACTGCACCCGGTAGTCGGGTCCGACGACGAAGGCGCCGGTGTCGAGGGCGTCGTACAGCGCGTAGTCGACGGCGGGCGCCGGCGCGGTGCGGGTCTTGCGGGTGGTCGCGGAGCCGGTGCCGTTCACCGGCGGGTCCAGGGTCTCGGTCACGGGTTTCCTCCGGTGGTGTCAGGTGTGGTCGAGACGTCGACCGCGCGGTCGGCGTCGAGGACGAGCAGGATGGACTCGGGCAGGGGGCGGACGCCGCGGACGACGTCCTGGACCGCGCGGGGCATGGTCGACGGCGCGGGTTGCGGGTCGACGCCCGCGGTGTCGATCACGTCGCCGATGTCGTCGACGAGGAGGCTGACCACCTCGCCGCGGCTGCGCACGATCACGTTCATGGGGAGCTCGTCGCCCTCCCGGTCGGGCAGCCCGAGGCGGACCCGCAGGTCGACGGCGGTGACGATCTGGCCGCGCAGGTTGATCAGGCCGGTGACGGCGCGGTCCGCACGCGGCACCGGTGTCATCGGCTGGCGCCGCAGCACCTCCTGCACCTCGTCGACGGCGACGCCGAAGAACAGGCCCGCCACCCAGAAGGTGCAGTACTGCTCGGCCGTGCGGATCGCCGTGGTGGTCACGGTGGTCATGCGGGCACCCCCGATCGGGCCACGACGGCCTCGAGGTCGACCAGGTCGGTGACCCGGTCCTGGACGATGGCGCTGCCGGTGACGCCGGTACGACGGCCGACCTCGCTCGAGCTGACCGTGACCTCGACGACGTCGAGCACCTTGTCGATCACGATGCCGACCGCGCCGCCCGCCGTGCTGGTCTCGTGCACGACGACGCTGATCTGCTCGCCCTGGTCGCTGGTGTCGGGCAGGCCGATCGCGGAGGCCAGCCGGACCAGCGGCAGGATCCCGTCGCGGTACTGCACCACCTCGGACGTCCCACTGCGCTCCACCCGGTCCCGGCCGAACTCCTCCAGCCGGGCGACCGCGGCCAGCGGCAGCGCGGCCCGCCGCCCGTCGGCGACCTCGAGCACCAGCAGCGCGGTGCGGTCGTCGGTCGCCACGGCCCGTCCGTCCGCCGCCTCCTGCTGGGTGGCGGCGACGCCGATGGTCCCGGCGATCCCGGCGACGTCGAGGATGAGGGCCACCCGGCCGTCGCCCATGATCGTCGCGCCGGCGTACATGGTCAGTGCCTTGAGCTGGCGCCCGATCGGCTTGACCACGATCTCCTGGGTGTCGTGCACCTCCGAGACGCACAGGCCGAAGCGCACGTCGTCGGACTGCAGGACGACGACCGTGAGCGCCTCGTCGGCGGCGGCGGTGCCGCCGAGGGTCTCCGCCAGGGAGACCAGGGGCAGCAGCTTGCCGCGCAGCCGTAGCACCGGCGCCCCGGCGAGGTCCTCGACCTGGCGGCGCAGGTCGTCGCCCTCGATCCGCACCAGCTCGACCAGGTTGGCCTGAGGGATCGCGTACCGCTCGCCGCCCTCCCCGACCACGAGCGCCGGGATGATGGCCAGCGTCAGCGGGATCCGGACCCGGGTCGTCGTACCGCGTCCGGGCTCGGAGGCGACGTCGACGCTGCCGCCGATCCGCTCGATGTTGGTGCGCACGACGTCCATCCCGACGCCGCGACCGGAGATGTTCGACACCGCGGCGGCCGTGGAGAAGCCGGGGCGGAAGATCAGGCCGAGCACGTCGCGGCCGTCCATCCGGGCCAGCTGGTCGCGGGTCACGACGCCGCGCTCGACGGCGACCGCGCCGATCGTCGCGGGGTCGATGCCCTTGCCGTCGTCGGCGATCTCGACGACCACCTGACCGGACTCGTGGTAGGCCCGCAACGTCAGCGTGCCCTTCGGGTCCTTGCCGGCGGCGCGGCGTACGTCGGGCGGCTCGATGCCGTGGTCGAGGGAGTTGCGGACCAGGTGGGTCAGCGGGTCCTTGACCGCCTCGAGGAGGCTGCGGTCCAGCTCGGTCTCGTGGCCCTCCATGACGAGCTCGACCTCGCGGCCGAGCTGGTGGGACAGGTCGCGCACGACCCGCGGCATCTTCGACCAGACCTGGCCGATCGGCTGCATGCGGGTCTTCATGATCGACTCCTGCAGCTCGCTGGCCACCAGGTCCAGCCGCTGGCTGGCGCGGACCAGCTCCGCGTCGGCAGAGCCGAGGCTGCGCTGCAGCAGCTGGTTGCGGGTGAGCACCAGCTCGCCGACCAGGTCGACCAGGTCGTCGAGGAGGTCGACGTCGACGCGGACGCTCGCGTCCACCGCCACCCGGCGCTCCACGCCGTCCCAGGGCTCGTCGGCCGTGGGCGCCGGCGTGGGCGCCGGCTCGGGCGCCGGCTCGGGCGTGGGGGCGGGCTCGACAGCGACCGGCTCCGGCTCGACGGCGACCGGCGCCGGCTCCGGCTCCGGCGCGACCGGCGGTGCCGGCTCGGTCGCGGCGGGAGCCGCCGGGGACACGTCCGGCTCCTCCGTGACCGAGTCGGCCGCCAGCAGGCCCTCGATGACCGCGACGACGGGCGCGACGTCGACGGCCGGGTCCGTGTCACGTCCAGTGCGCTCGATGCCGTCGAGCAGCGCGCGGACGGTGTCGACCATCGAGAGCAGTCCCTCGGCGATCGGGGGCGTCATCACGACCTCGCCGTCACGCAGCCGCGAGAGCAGGGTCTCCCCCACGTGGGTCAGCTGCTCGAGCCGGTTGAAGGCGAGGAACCCGCTGGTCCCCTTGATCGTGTGGATCGTGCGGAAGATGCTCGACAGCCGCTCCCGCGAGTCGGGCTGCTGCTCGAGCTCGACCAAGTCCCGGTCGAGCTGGTCGAGGTTCTCGTGGGACTCCACGAGGAACTCGGCGATGATCTCGGCGTCGTCGTCCATCCGCCCTCCTTCAGGCTCGCTCCCCCATCGGCTCTGCGCCGGGCCGGGTGAGGCGAGTCAAGAGAGTTGGGACCTAGTCCCGTGGGACGGGGGTGAAGGGCCGCGGCGGCGCGCAGCCCTGGCGATCAGCTGCGCGAGCGCAGGGCCTCGCTGAGGGAGGCGACGGCGTCCTCGGGCGGCGAGGCGGCGTCGGCGTTGGCGTCGGCGAGCTCGGCGAGGAGCTCGGCGCGGTGCACGGCGACGGAGCGGGGAGCGTCGATGCCGATCCGTACGACGTCGCCCCGGACCTCGAGGACCGTGACCGTGACGGCCTCGGGCGAGCCGCCGCCGATGACGACGCTTTCGCCGATGCGACGCGAGAGAACCAGCACGGAGCGAGGTTAGCGCGTCAGGCTACGAGCGGTGCGGCGAGTGGGAGGTCCGCGTCGTCGAGGATCACCTGGCTGGCCCTGCGGGTGGCGGGATTCACCACGAGCGGAGCGCGCAGGTTGACCGTGGTGTCGGCGAGGGTGGCGCCGGCGCGGACGACGAGCAGCACGAGGACGTCGGCGGCCGAGGACTCGTCGATGCCGAGCTCGGTGACGGTCTCGTCGTCGAGGTCGAGCGCGTAGTCGGGGTAGAACGGGGCGGGCGGGACGACCACGAACTGCAGGTCCTGGCTGTCGAGCGAGCGGAAGCCGTGGAGCACGCCGTCCTCGTCGAGCCGGACGAGGGCGAACCGGGCGTCGTCGGGGAACCCGGGCATCGGGTGCGCGAGCTCGATGACGGGGAGGTCCATGCGCTCGATCATCGCAGGAAGTCCAGCAGGCTCGGCTGCATGACGCGCGAGGTCGCGGCGAGCGCGGCCTGGTAGGCGACCTCCTGCAGCTTGAGGTGCACGGTCGTCTCGGCGAGGTCGGCGTTCTCGATCGAGCTGAGGTTGTTCTGCAGCGACATCTTCGAGTCGTCCGCGGCCTGCGCGGACTGCTCGATGCGCTGGTAGCGGGTGCCGGCGGCCGCGCGCACGCCGGTGACGGTGTCCTCCCGGGCCCGCAGGACGTCGATCGACCCGGTGATGCCGGCCGTGTCGCCGGCCCGCAGCGCGGTCGCGAGCGCGTCCAGCTCGGCGAACACCGAGGTGGCCCCGTCCCCGAAGACGGTGCGGCCGTCCACGTCGACCCGGACGACGACGTCGTCGGCGACCCGGCGGTCGACCGAGCCGGCCACGCCGACCCAGTTGCCCGTGTCGTCGTAGGCGATGCCGCCGGCGGTCACGCCGCCGAACACCGGCCGCTCGAGGTAGCTGGCGTTGGCCTGGCCGAGCAGCTGCTCGCGCACACCGTCGATCTCGATCGCCAGCGCGTCGCGGGCCTGCTGGCCCATCGCGCCGGTGTTGGCGCCCTGGAGCGCGAGGTCCCGTGCCCGGCGCACGGCGAGGGTGACCCCGTCGAGCGTGCTGTCGACCTGCGACAGCCAGCCCAGGCCGTCCTGGGCGTTGCGCGCGTACTGGCCCTGGTCGGAGACCGAGGTCCGGATCCGCATCGCGGCGGTGGTCCCGGTCGGGTTGTCGGAGGGCCGGTTGATGACCCGCCCGGTCGACAGCTGCTCCTGCAGCGCGGCCAGCTGGCCGAGGTTGCGCTGCAGGTTCGCGAGGGAGCCCTCGGTGAGCATCCGCTGCGTGACGCGTCCGATCGTCATGACGTCCAGTTCCCCCGTGGTCGCTAGCGGCCGACCAGGCCGGTGCGGTTGATGAGCGTGTCGAGGACCTCGTCGAGGGTGGTCATCAGCCGGGCGGCGGCCTCGTAGGCCCGCTGCGCGGTGACCATGTTGACCGTCTCCTCGTCGAGGTTGACGCCCGCCTGCTGCTCGCGCGCGTCGTCGAGGGCGCCGGACAGCGACCTCTGGTTGGCCGTACGGCGATCCAGCGCCGCCACGTCCGTGCCGAGGCCGTTGACCAGGCGCTGGTAGGCGTCCGGGTAGGTGCCGACCCGGCTGAGCAGGTCGGCGTTGCCGCCGTCGAGCGTGGCACCGCCGCCGACGCTCGATGCGGCGAGCAGGGCGGGGTCGGTGATCGCGACCTGCAGGCTGGCGGCGCCGACGAGCGGGTCGTAGCTGAACAGCGGCGCGCCGGCGGCGCCGCTGGCGTCGTACCCCGCTGCCTGCTGGGCGTTGACGGCGGCGGCGAGGTCGGCGGCGACCGCGTCCAGCCCTGCGCGGTACGACGGCAGCGTGGTCGTCAGCACCTCGGTGACCGCGCCCAGCTCACCGCCGGGACCGGCCGAGCCGGACGGGAGGACCGTGCTCCCCCAGGAGGCGTCGACCCGGTAGCTGATCGGCGAGCCGTCGGCGGCACCGGCGGGCGTGATGCCGGAGGCGAGCACGAAGGCACCGGCCTCCCTGCCGCGCACCAGGTCGGTGCCCGCGACGGTGACGGTGAACTGGCCGTCGGCCTCGACCGTGGTGACCGCGCCGGTGAGCTCGGCGAGGCGCAGCGCGAGCTGATCGCGGCGGTCGCGCAGCACGCCGGCGTCGGTGCCGTTCTGCTCGGTGACGAGGATGTCGTGGTTGAGCGCGGCGAGCCCGGTCGCGGCCGTGTTGACCTCGCTGACCAGGTTGAGGTCGTGGATGCGCTGGTCGGCCTCCTCGCCGGCGACGTTGGCGACCTGGCTGCGCAGCGCCTGGGCGAGGGTCTCGGCGCGGCCGAGGACCTGCTGCCGCGCGGCGGTGCCGCCGGGGTTGAGCGAGAGGTCCTGCCAGGCGTTGCGGAGGTCCAGCATCGCGGCGTGCACGCCGTTGGGACCGGGCTCGCCGACGCCCTCCTCGACCCGGGCCAGGATCGTGCGGCTGGTCGACAGGTAGGACAGCAGGCCGTGCTCGCGGCGGACCCGGGAGTCGAGGAGCGGATCGGTCATCCGGCGTACCTCGCCGACGGCGACGCCCTCGCCGTGCCCGTCGTAGCGCGACCAGAGCGCGGCCTGCGCACTGCTGACGGACTCGCCCACGACCCGGCGCCGGACGTAGCCGTCGGTGCCGGCGTTGGCGATGTTGTTGCCGGCCACGTCGAGCGCGACCTGGTTGTAGCGCAGCCCGGAGAGAGCGGTGTTGATGGAGCCGAAGGACCCGGCCATCACAGGCTCCGGTCGAGCAGGTGGTGGCGGGGTGCGTCGGCGACGACGGTCCCGGCGTGCGTGTAGCTCGCGGTCGTCGTACCGCCGATGGCGAGGAGGGTCTCGCGCGCCGAGCGGTACCCGGCGGTGAGCAGGCCCTTGGCCTCCTCGGAGGTCTCGGCGATGTCGCGGGCGATCGCGACCAGCGCGTCACGGTGGTCGCGCAGGATCCCGTGCCACGGGTCGGGTGCCGCCTCGGCGAGCGCGGCCAGCGACGGGTTGGGCGTCAGTCCGAGCGCGGCGGCCGCCTCGTCGGCGGCAGCGGCGCGCAGCACCTCGGTGGCGCGCAGGTCGTCGAGCAGGTCCTCGATGTCCCGGGTGGCGTTGACCAGCCACCGGGTCCGGCCGCTGGCGAGCACCAGTCGCTCGACCTCCAGCCGGTAGGCCAGAGCCTCGAGCATCTCGCGCTCCCGCCACAGGACCTGTGACAGCTTGTCCATGTCTGCGGTTTCGACCACGACGCTCACCCTTCGTCCGCCCCGAGCCGGGGACACTCGTGCCGTCCCATCGCCCGCGGGACACCGGACCTGAGCGTTTTCGCCGAACGGGCACCGCTCGGATGTCCGTGCGGACCACTCCGACCCGGGACCTGGGTCCCCATTCGCACGACCGACCGGACACTTGGCGGCCATTGCCCTGCGCGCCGCCTACGCGAGGCCGGAACCTCGTGCTTGTGAACGCGAACGAGGCCACCGTCGCCACCTCGGGTACCGACGAGCTGATCACCAGCCACATGCCCCTGGTGGGACACATCGTCCGGGAGACCATGGGACGGGTGCCGTCCCACGTCAACCGCGACGACCTCACCTCCGCCGGCCTGACCGCCCTGGTCCTGGCGGCCCGCGCTTTCGACGAGACCCGGGGCGTCCCCTTCGACCGGTACGCCGCCACCCGGATCCGCGGCGCGCTCCTCGACGAGCTGCGCTCGGTCGACTGGGCCTCGCGCTCGGTCCGCCGCCGCGCCCGCGACCTCGCCGAGACCCGCAACCAGCTCGCCGTCGTCCTCGGCCGGACCCCCACGCTGGCCGAGGTCGCCCGGGCGGCCGGGCTCAGCGAGGACGAGGTTGCCGCCAACGACGACGACGTGTCGCGGGCGCAGGTGCTCTCGCTGCAGGGCTCGAGCACGACGCCGATCGAGGAGCTGGTCCCGACCCGCGCCCCCTCCCCGCAGGACCTGCTGGAGCACGGCGAGCGGCTCACCTACCTGCGCGAGGCGATCGCCGAGCTGCCCGACCGGCTGCGGGTCGTGGTCGAGGACTACTTCTTCTCCGAGCGCCCGATGGCCGACATCGCCGCGGACCTGGGCGTCACCGACTCCCGGATCTCGCAGATGCGGGCCGAGGCCCTCTCCCTGCTGCGCGACGCGCTCAACCACGAGCTGGAGCCGAGCCTGGTCCGGCCCGCCGGCAAGGCCGGCGGCGTCGCCCAGCGTCGCCGCGAGTCCTACTTCGCCGCCGTCGCCGCCCGGCACGCGGCCGGCGTACGACGGGGCGTCAGCCCGCTCGACGCCGTCGGCTGAGCGGCCCCCGCGACCATGTCTGCCGGTCGGTCGGGATTTTTCGGAAGACCTCTCAACCCGGCGACCGGCGTACCGATCACCACCCCGACGGGCGACCACGGACGGTCCCCGACCAAGTGACCTGATTCCAGGAGGGAAACATCATGGGTCTTCGCATCAACCAGAACATCGAGGCCACCAACGCCTACCGCAACCTGTCGGTGACGCAGGGTCAGCTCTCGAAGTCCATGGAGAAGCTGTCGTCCGGCTTCCGGATCAACCGGGCCGCCGACGACGCCGCCGGCCTCGCGATCTCCGAGGGCCTGCGCTCGCAGGTCGGTGGTCTCAAGGTCGCCGTCCGCAACGCCCAGGACGGCATCTCGGTCGTGCAGACCACGGAGGGCGCGCTCACCGAGGTCCACTCGATCCTGCAGCGCATGCGTGACCTCGCGGTGCAGGCGTCGAACGACAGCAACAACACCGAGGCGCGCGCCAACATCAAGGCGGAGGCGGACCAGCTCACCTCCGAGCTGACCCGGATCGGCAACTCGACGAACTTCAACGGCACCAAGCTGCTCGACGGCAGCGCGGGCACGCTGAACTTCCAGGTCGGCGCCGACGGCGACTCGGACAGCAACATCGCGGTCAACCTCGCCACCGCCAACGTGGTGTCGATCGCGGCCAACCTCGGCAGCGCGGGCGCCGAGTTCGACGTGCTGACCCCGACCGACGTCACCGGTGCGATGACGTTCTCCACCACGGTCCCGGCCACCAGCGCCACCGTGACCCTCGGTGCCGCCGGCACCTACACCACGGTGAACGACGTCGCCGACGCCCTCAACGGCGACACCGGCTTCGCGGCCAACTTCAGCGCCTCGGTCAACGACAGCAACCAGCTGGTCGTCTCGTCCAAGGTCGGTGGCACCGTCGACGTCACCGCCCCCGGTACCGGTGTCGCGGCCGGTGCGGCCGTCGCCGGTGGCCTGAGCTTCGCCACCCACGCGTCGGCCCAGGCGGCGATCAACACGATCGACACGCAGATCAGCGCGGTCTCCACCGCTCGAGCCAACCTCGGTGCCTACCAGAACCGGTTCGAGCACACGATCGCCAACGTCAACGTCGCGATCGAGAACCTGTCGGCCTCGGAGTCGCGGATCCGCGACACCGACATGGCCTCGGAGATGATGAGCTTCACCAAGTCCCAGATCCTCTCGCAGGCTGGTACGGCGATGCTCGCGCAGGCCAACTCGGCCCCGAACGGCGTGCTGCAGCTGCTCCGCGGCTGATCGCACACCCACCCCAGGTGCCGGTGGGGCCGATGGCCCCACCGGCATGTGGTCGTCCTGACACCTTCCGGAGGAATCGATGGCAACCGCGAGCATCGGTGGGTTGGCCAGTGGCCTGAACACCGCCGACATCATCAGCCAGCTGATGTCCCTCGAGGCCGTGCCGCAGGGGAAGCTGAAGACCAAGCTCGCCACCGAGCAGAGCCGGCTGTCGAGCTACCAGCAGCTCAACGCCCGTCTCGCCACGCTCGGCAGCACCGCCGGCTCGCTCGCCACGTCCTCCACCACCACGGGCACCTGGGCCGCCCTCAAGGCCACCTCCTCCAACACCGCGGTCACCGTCACCGCGACGAACAGCGCCTCCCCCAGCGCGTTCACCGTCAACGTCGACCGGACGGCGCTGAGCCACCAGCTCGCCTTCACCGACGCGCACGCCAAGGGCGACGTCGTCACCGGCGCCGGCACCGACGTGGTGCTCAAGCGCGCCGGGCAGGCCGATGTCACCATCAGCACCACCGGCGGCACCCTCGAACAGGTCGCCAGTGCCATCAACGCCGCCGACAAGGGCGTGCGTGCGACGCTGGTCAAGGTCGGCACCACCGCTGGCACCGACCAGTTCCGGCTCCTCGTCGAGTCGACGACGACCGGCACCGCCTCGGCCTTCGACGTGACGGCAGCGGACGGCTCCCCCCTGCTCGGCGGTACGACGGTCCGCGCCGGCCGCGACGCCAGCATCACCATTGGCGGCATCACCGCCACCTCGGCGACCAACACGTTCACCGACGTCACCCCCGGCGTCACCATCACCTTGGGCAGCGCCGCGACCGGCAGCGCCGACATCGCGGTCACCCGGGACGCCGCGACCCGCTCCGCCGCGGTGAAGTCCCTGGTCAACGACGTCAACGGGATGCTCGAGGCGATCGCGACCGCGACCGCCCACAACGCCGACGCCGCCAAGGCCGGCGTGCTGTCGGGCGACAGCACCCTGCGCGCGGTCGCCAGCGGGTTGACCACGGCGGTCTACCCGGAGGACGGCACCTCGCTGGCGCCGTACGGGATCCAGCTGGACCGCTACGGCAAGCTCACCTTCGACGAGGCCAAGTTCGCCGCTGCCTACGCCGCCGACCCGGACGCGGTGACCGCCGCGATCACCGGCGCGGACGGCTTCGCGGCCCGGGTCCAGGCGGTGGCCGCGAGCGCCAGCGACAAGACCAACGGCACCGTCACCGGCGCCGTCAACGGCCGTACCGCGGCGATCAGCCGACTCAACAAGAGCATCGACGACTGGGACGACCGGCTCGCCCTGCGGCGTACCAGCCTCGAGCGGCAGTTCACCGCCCTCGAGACCGCCATGTCCCGGATGCAGAGCCAGTCCAACTGGCTGGCCAGCCAGCTCAACGCCCTGACCAGCTCCAGCGAGTGAGGACGGAACCATGTACGCCACCCACCGCAGCGCCCAGTCCGCCTACCGCGACAACGCGGTCGCGACGGCCTCCCCGGCCCGCCTGCTCGTGATGCTCGTCGAGCGCCTCGTGCTCGACGTCGAGCGCGGCCTCGCCGCGCAGCGCGCCGGCGACTGGCCGGAGGCGCACCGCCACCTGCTGCACGCCCAGGACATCGTGCTCGAGCTCGAGCACAGCCTCGACGTGGACCGGATGCCGGCCGGCAAGCAGCTCGCCAGCCTCTACGAGTTCCTGCGCAACCGGCTGGTCCTGGCCAACGTGCGCCGCGACCCGCGGGTCGCCACCGAGTGCCTGACCCTGGCCCGTCAGCTGTGCGACACCTGGCGTGAGGCCGCGATGGCGGCGGCCGTCTCGTGACCGGACCCGAACGACCCGAGCGTCCCGCCTCGTGGACCGAGGCGCTCGACCGGCTGGAGGCGCACGCCGACCACGCCGAGCAGATGCTGCACGGCGTGCCCGCCGGCGCGACCGGTACGACGCCGGAGCCGTGGCTCCCGCCGACCGACCTCGGCCCGCTGCCCAACGACCTGGTCCCCCGTGCCCGGATGCTGCTCGCCCGTCAGCAGCGGCTGATGGCCGCGATCCCCGGCGTGCTCGAGGACAACCGGCGCCAGCAGCAGGTCGCCGACCGAGTCGGTCGCGCGACGACCGCTCCTCCCGCGCCGGTCTATCTCGACGTCACCGCCTAGCTCCTCCGGACACGCCTGATCCCCCGCAGCCGTGGGGTCCTGCGGGGTGTGGGGCGGGGTCGCTACCGGTCGGGCGGGCCGGTGGCGCTGGTGTCGTGGACGGGGTGGGTGCCGCAGTGGTCGACGCGGAACCGGTGGCCGTTGGGGCTGGTCCACACGTAGGTCGCCGGCATC
>JADCLI010000036.1 GCA_016803235.1 Pimelobacter simplex | reverse complement strand
GGCTCGGTCGCTGCGCGACGCTCGCACCTCAACCACCGGAGAACACTGCGCGACGGTCGAGCAGCACGGGGCCGAGCTCAGCCGGTGATGGTCTCGATGCCGGTGGTGTCGAGCTTCGCGACGCTGAACGCGGCGTACGTCTGGTACGGCGAGCGTCCCTCGAAGTACGGCGTCAGCTGGGCGTCGAGCTCGTCGACGGTGAACGTGCCGTCGGCGGCGACGAACTTGTTCTCGACCGTGGGCGCGGCCATCAGCGCAACCATGTCGCCGTACACGACGAAGACCTGGCCGTTGATGCCCGCCGCGGCGGGCGAGGTGAGGTAGCCGACGAAGGAGGCGACCCGCTCGGGGGCGAGGATGTCGAGGCGCTGGGTGTCGCCGTCCTCCGCGAAGACGTGCGTCGTCATCCCGGTGCGGGCGCGCGGGCAGATCGCGTTGGCGGTCACGCCGTAGCGCTCCAGCCCGCGCGAGGTGGAGAGCGTGAGCGCGACGATGCCGGCCTTGGCGGCGGCGTAGTTGGACTGCCCGGCCGCGCCGAACAGGAACGCCTCGGACGCTGTGTTCACGACGCGGCCGAACACCGGTCCACCGGCGGTCTTCGAGGCCGAGCGGAAGTAGACGGCGGCCGCGCGGGAGACGGCGGCGTGGCCCTTGAGGTGGACCCGGATCACGTCGTCCCACTGCTGCTCGGACATGTTGAAGAGCATCGTGTCGCGCAGGATGCCGGCGTTGTTGACGACGACGTCGAGGCTGCCGAAGGTGTCGACCGCGGCGTCGACGAGCTGCTCGCCCATCGCCCAGCTGCCGACGTCGCCCTTGACGGCGATCGCCTTGCGGCCGAGCGCCTCGATCTCGGCGACGACCTGGTCGGCGGCGTCGCCCATGTCGTTGACGACGACGTTCGCGCCCTGGGCGGCGAGCGCCAGTGCCTCGGCGCGGCCGAGCCCGGCGCCGGCCCCGGTGACGACGGCGGTACGACCGGTGAGGTCGGTGTTGCCCACGATTGCTCCTTCGGTTGGTGCCGGGTCTGTCGGCGCTGTGACCATAGGTACGCCGACAGGGGAGCCGCGACCACGACTCCCGCTCAGCGGGTAGCGCCGCGCGCGCACCGGCGCCGAGAGGGCACCGTGGCCGGCATGAGCACGCTTCCCACCCCCGGAGCGCCCGCCGGCGACTGGCTCGGCCTGACCGTCGGCGAGCGAACCGTCTGCTGGTCCGACCGGGACCCGATCCTGTTCGCGCTCGCCGTCGGCGCCCGTCCGGACGACCTCGACCTGGTCTTCGAGGACCGGCTGCGGGTGCTGCCCGGCTTCGCGCTCACCCTCGCCCAGTGGGCGCCGGACGTGCTGGGCTCGGCCGGCGCCTGGGAGGTCGGCACGGCACTGCACGGCGCCCAGTCGCTGACCGTGCTGAAGCCGCTGCCGGCCAGTGGCGAGCTGACCATGGCCGCCCGGGTGACGGGGGTCTGGGACAAGGGCTCGGCCGCGGTCTACGACCTGGCCGTCGAGAGCGACCACTTCGTCGCCACGTGGTCGCTGTTCGCGCCCGGTCGCGGCGGATTCGGCGGCGAGCGCGGCCCGGGTCGCCCGGACGCCCCGGAAGGAGACCCGGCCTGGACGGCGGGGACCGCGACGGCGGACAACGCCGCGCTGCTCTATCGGCTGCTCGGCGACCGGCACCACATCCACGTGGACCCGGTGGCGGCGGCCGGTATCGACCAGCCGCGGCCGATCCTGCACGGGCTCGCGACCCTCGCGGCCGCGACGCTCGTCGCGGCCCGCGAGAACGGCGCGCACCCGGCCGACCTGACGCGGTTGGAGGGCCGGTTCGCTGCGCCGGTGTTCCCGGGGGAGCGGCTCGTGGTCAGGGGCTGGGCCGACGGTGGCCTCGAGGTCGCCACGGACCGGGGCCCGGCGATCACCGCCGGCCGCGCGGTCTTCGGCTGATTCCGCTCAGCAGGAGTGTTCGCCGGAGGACCGGGTCGAGCCGACCATCATGACCGCGGGACCGCACCGTGCGGTCAGGTAGGAGGAGGCTGGAATGGGTTCGTTGACGGGACAGGTCGCACTGGTGACGGGAGCCGGCCAGGGCGTCGGGCAGGGCATCGCCCTGGCGCTCGCCACCGAGGGCGCTGACATCGCGGTGGTCGGCCGGACCGCCGCGAAGCTCGAGACGACCTGCGCGCTGCTGCGCGAGCGCGGCGTGAAGGCCGAGCCCTTCGTCTGCGACATCACCGAGACCGCCACCATCCCCGCAACGGTCGCCGAGGTCGTCGCCACCATGGGCGGTGTCGACATCCTCGTCAACAACGCCTACTCCGGCGCCTTCGGCCCGCTGCTCACCATCGACGACGACGCCGTCGAGCGCAGCTTCGCCTCCGGCCCGTTCGCCACCCTGGCCTTCATGAAGGCCTGCCACCCGCACTTCGTGGCCCGCGGTGGCGGCCACATCGTCAACCTGGTCACCTCCGCGATGGTGCGATGGGACCCCACGACGTACGGCGTCTACGCCGCCGCCAAGCAGGCCGTGCGCGCCCTCACCCGCACCGCGGCGGTCGAGTGGGCGCGCGACGGCATCCGTGCCAACAGCATCGCCCCGCACGCCCTCTCTCCGGGCCTGAAGCGGTGGACCGAGAACAACCCCGAGGAGGCGGCCGAGTTCGTCGCCGCCATCCCCGCGGGCCGGATCGGTGACTGCGAGGACGACATCGGCCGTGCCGTGGTCGCGCTGGTCGGCAGCGACCTGCGCTACCTCACCGGTGCCACGATCCCGCTCGACGGCGGGCAGGCCTTCTTCGGCTGACCCGGCACGAACTGGCTCCGGAATCCCGCCGACCCGGCCGGAACTGGCCCGCTTGCGAGCTACTTTCTGCCGGGTCGGCGAGATCTTCCGGCCAGCTCCTGCCGGGTCGCTAGAGCTCCCGGGCCACGCGCCAGGCGGAGTGGATGGCGCCCTGGATGTAGCCGACCTCCCCGGCGTCGCCGACGACGTGCACGTCCAGGCCGCGGGCGCGCAGGTCGCCGGCGAGTGGGGCGCCCGCCTCGACGTACGACGCGACGACGACCAGGTCCGCGGGGACCCGGGCCATCTCGTCGCCGACCCGGTAGTGCACCTCGGACGGGGTGATCTCGACGACCTCCGCGTCGCGGTGGAGGGTGACGCCGTGCTCGGTGGCCTTGCGGACGGCGGTCCAGCGGCGGGGGATCGCCATCGGCAGGCCGGCCTGGGCGCCGTGCTCGAGGACGGTGACGCTCTTGCGGCGCTCGGCGAGGAACTCGGCGAGCTCGAGGCCGACCAGCGAGCCGCCGACGACGACGACGTCCTTGCCGATGGGCAGCACCTTGCGGGTCAGGTCGCGGATCCGCTCGGGGTCGCGGGTGAGCCCGCTCATCCGCCCGGCGGCGCCGAGCAGGCGCAGGGCGCGGCTGCCGGAGCCGCCCTCGCCGGTGATCAGCCCGCGCAGGGTGTCGCCGGTGTGGACGTGGGGAAGGTCGGCGCCGGGAACCGGCGGCAGGCCGCGGTGGGCACCGGTGGCGAGCACGACCGCATCGGGGCCGAGCGCCACCACCGTGTCCGCGTCCACCTGCTCGCCGAGGCGCACGTCGACCCCGAGCCGCTCGACCTCGTGCTGGAGCCAGTCCAGCAGCGGGCCGTTGGCGGGGGTCGTCAGCTGCGAGAACCAGGCGGACCCGCCGAGCCGGTCGCCCTTCTCGACCAGCGTGACCCGGTGCCCGCGCTCGGCGGCGACCCGCGCCGCCTCCATGCCGCCGGGGCCGCCGCCGACGACGACGACGTGGCGCCGGGTGGCCGGGGTGGGGAAGGGGAGCAGGGTCTCGTTGCCGAGGGCCGGGTTCACCGCGCACACGGGTACGCCGTCCCAGAAGTTCTGCTCGACGCACACGTAGCAGTTGATGCACGGCCGCACCGACTCCGCGCGGCCGTCGCGGAGCTTGCCGACCAGTCCGGGATCGGCCAGCAGCTGCCGGCCCATCGCCACGAAGTCCGCGCCACCGCTGGCGATGAGCTCCTCGCCGAGCGCGGGCAGCACCCTGCCGACGGCGATCACCGGGATCGCGACGGCGCCCTTCACGGCGCGGGCGAGGTCGGCGTAGGCGCCCACCTGGTCGGGCAGTGGCCCGTCGGTGAAGTCGCGGAACGGGTTGCGCGCCCAGCCGGTCACGTGGATGGCGTCGGCGCCGGCGGCCTCGAACAGCCGCGACGCGGCCACGGCCTCCTCGGTGGTGAGAGACCCCTCCTCGCCGTACTCCCTGCCCGCGACGCGGACCAGGATCGCCAGGTCGTCGCCGACCTCGGCGCGCACGGCCCGGATCACGTCACAGGCCAGGCGGGCCCGGTTCTCCAGGGACCCGCCCCACGCGTCGGTACGACGGTTGTCGGCCCGGCTCAGGAAGGACCCGAGCACGTACCCGTGCGCGCAGTGGATCTCGATCGCGTCGGCGCCGGCCTGCTGCACGCGCCGGGCGGCCGCGGCGAACTGCCCCACCAGCCAGGCGATGTCCCCCTCGGTCGCCTCGCGGAAGGTCGGGGTCTTGCCCTCGGACACCGCGGTGGCCATCGCGCCGAGCTCGGTCGGGGTGTTGTCGCGCAGCGCGGACATGTCCCGGTCGCCGGTGGGCAGGGAGGGTACGAGGAGGGGGCGCTCATCGGCGGTGTCGACCTTGGCGATCCTGCCGTGGTGCGTGGCCTGGACGCAGAGCTTTGCGCCGGCGGCGTGGACGGCGTCGGCGAGGGCGGTGAGTCCGGGGATGAACCGGTCGTCGGAGAGGCCGGGCTCCTTGCGGCTGGTCGCGCCGACGGGGTAGGCCACGGCGGCGGCCGAGGTGATGATCAGCCCGGTCCCGCCGGCCGCGCGGGTCGCGTAGTGGGTGATGTCGCCGTCGTCGATGACGCCGTCGTGGCACAGGTTCATGTCCATCGCGGGCATGACGACCCGGTTGGCGAGGCGCATCGGGCCGATCTTCCCGGGGGCCAGCAGGTGCTCGTAGGTGGCGGTTCGCGAGGTGTGCACGCGCGCAGCCTGCCCCCGGTCGGCCGGTCCGGGCGCGGCCCGCTCCCGCACACCGGAAAGGTCGACCGGACCGTTCGCGCAAAGCCCTTCTTTAACCAAGCAAGTGCTTGCTAAAGTGCCGAACTCGAGCAGGAGGTGGCGATGAGCGCGTCGGGCGGAGTCCTCGAGAGGGCCGACCAGGAGCGGGCCGAGGAGCGCCCGCTGTCGATGGTCGAGCGGATGACCACGATCATGGTCTCCTTCGGCGGACCGTCCGCGCGGCTCTCGCTGGAGGACATCCAGGACGCGACCGGGCTGCCGCGGTCGACCGCGCACCGCATCCTCAACCAGCTGATCGCACTCGACTGGGTGCGGCACACGTCGGCCGGCTACGCGCTCGGGAGCAGGGCGCTGGGCCTCGGGGGCGGCGACGCCCCGGAGATGGACCTGCGGGCCGCGGCCTCCGAGACCCTGCGCGGCCTGCACCTGGAGACCGGGCTGGTGGTGCACCTCGGGGTGCTCGAGGGCGCCGACGTGCGGATCCTGGACAAGGTCGGCGGGGCCCTTGCCGCCCGCGTCCCGACCCGGGTCGGCGTACGGCTCCCGGCGGCGCGGGCCCTGGTCGGCAAGGCGCAGCTGGCGTTCCTGCCGCCCGAGGACGTCGACGCGCTCGTCGCCCTGCAGCCGGCGCCCACTCCCGACCGCCCGCGGATCGACCTGGTCGCGCTGCACCGCGAGCTCGTGCGCGTCCGGGCTCGCGCGGGCGTCGTGCTGGACCGGGGGCGCAACCACCTGCGCCTCGGCTGCGTCGCGGCGCCGATCATCGGCCCCGACGGCCCCTGCGGCGGGATCTCGCTCGTCGGCGCGGCGCCGATCGACGTCGAGAAGCTGGCTCCGCTGGTGGTGCGGGCGACCCGGGTCGTCGCCCACCGGCTGGCGACCTTCCGCTGACCGGGAGCCGGACCGGCGCCGTCACGACGACGGCGCCAAGGTGGTCCGGCACGTTCCCGACGCCCCGTACCTCGCTGCGCGCCGAGCACGTCGAGTAGCCGCGAACGTCACACGAGCGTGTCCTCCACGTCGAGCCCGAAGGCGTGGCGCCCGTACATCGTCAGCGCGCGCTCCACGTCGTTCGCGACGTGGACGCCGCCGGCGTGGGCGTCGCGCCAGGCGCGCTCGATCGGGTTGCCCCGGCGCAGCGAGGAACCGCCGGCCGTCCTGAAGAGCGCGTCGACCGCGGCGAGCGCCCGCTCGGTGGCGCTGACCTGGTCGCGGCGCGCCCGGAACCGCCAGTCCATCGGGATCTCCTCGCCCCGGACGGCGCACGCGTACACGTCGCGGACGCTGCGCTCGGTCTGCAGGATCGCGGCGTCGATCTCCGAGGCGGCGCGGGCGACCGTGACGTGGGCGTGCGGGTCCTCGGCGAACCGGCCGCCGCCGAGGCTGAGCCGCACCCGGTCGCGCATCGCGGACAGGTAGCGCTCGTGGGCGCCGGCGACGATCCCGATCACCGGCGCCGTGATCGCCATCGGGAAGACGGTGCCGAACGGCATCGCGTAGAGCGGGCCGGTGTTGACCTTGCGGCCCGGCGCCTGCAGCTGGTGCTGCTCGTAGTTGCGCAGCGCCCGGTGGTCGGGGACGAAGGTGTCGTCCACGACGATGTCGTTGCTGCCCGACCCGCGCAGGCCCATCGCGTCCCACACGTCGACGATCGTGTAGTCGGCGCGCGGCAGCAGCATCGTCATGAAGTCCTGCGGCCGGCCCTCGGCATCGACGAGCAGGCCGCCGAGGGTCGCCCACGCCGCGTGGTCGCAGCCCGACGAGAAGCTCCACCGCCCGCTCAACCGGAACCCGCCCTTGACCCGGGTGATCGTCCCGACGGGAGCGTACGACGACGCGACCAGCGTGTCGGGGTCGGTGCCCCACACCTCCTGCTGGGCCGCGTCCGGGTACTGCGCGACCTGCCACGGGTGGCAGCCGACGACGCCGGCGACCCAGCCGGTCGAGCCGCAGGCACCCGCGACCGCCCGGACGACCTCGTAGAACTCCAGCGGGTCGCCCTCGCGGCCGCCGTACCGGCTGGGCTGGAGCATCCGGAACACGCCCGCCCCGACCAGCTCGGCCATCGTCTCGTCGGGGACCCGGCGTGCGTCCTCGGTGGCCCGCGCCCGCTCGGCGATCCCGGGGAGGAGCTCTTCGACGGCGATGAGGACCTCGTTGCTCACGCCGGGATGCTACTGCCGACGCCTGCCCCGGCGACTGTGTCGCTCCCGGCCAGCAGGAGGCTGCTTCCCACGGCGGCCGGGTCTCCGCCAGAGTGCGGGCATGGATGCCCCGGAACCCCTCGCTGACCGCATCGCCCGGCTCGAGGCCGTCGCCGCGATCAAGGCCCTCAAGCACCGCTACCTGCGCGCCTGCGACGCCAAGGACCCGGCCGGGTTCCGTGCCGCCTTCGTCGCCGACGGTGCGGTGCTCGACTACGGCGAGCGGATCGGCCGGTTCGAGGGCGCCGACGCGCTGGTCGGTGTCTTCGAGGGCATCGCGCTGCGCAAGGTCGGGGGCAGGTACGCCGTCCTCGACATGCACCACGCCCTGCACGCCGACATCGACGTCCTCAGCGCGACCGAGGCGACGGGGCGCTGGACGCTGCGCTTCCGCCAGGTGGACCTGGTCGCCGGGGTCGAGCGGGTCAGTGCCATCGAGTACGACGACGGGTACGCCCTCGAGGACGGGGAGTGGCGCATCGCCCGCTCCGCCGTCACCACCCTGTGGACGCTCGAGCAGCCGCTGGCCGAGGGCTTCACGGTGAGCGGGTCGCTGCTGTGAGCGCCGAGCGGGTCGCCCTCGTCACCGGCGGCAGCAAGGGCGTCGGCCAGGGCATCGTGGTCGGCCTCGCCGAGTCCGGCTGGACCGTCGTCGTCTCCGGCCGCGACCAGGACCGGCTGGCCGCGACGGTGGCGCGCATCGACGCCGCCGGCGGACGCGGCAGCGCCCGCACGTGCCGGCACGAGGACGACGCCGAGGTCGCGGCACTGGTCCGCGGCGTCGCGGAGGAGCACGGCCGCCTGGACCTGCTGGTCAACAACGTCTGGGCCGGGCCGCGGATGAACCATGCGCGCCCCGAACGGTTCTGGGAGCGCCCGCTCTCGGACTGGGACGACCTGGTCGGGCTCGGACTGCGCGCCCACTTCGTCGCGACCCACGCCGCCGCGCCGGTCCTCCTCGCCCAGGGCAGCGGGCTGGTCGTCAACGTCTCCTCGGTCGGCGCCCGCGCGTACCTCCACTCCACGCTGTACGGCGTCGCCAAGGCCGGCCTCGACAAGATGACCCAGGACATGGCGCTGGAGCTGGGCCCCGCCGGCGTCACCGTGCTGTCGCTGTGGCCCGGGCTGGTCCGGACCGAGCAGCTGCTCGCCAGCGGGTTGGAGTCGATCGCCGGGGTCGCCGTCTCCGACGCGGAGACGCCCGAGCTGCAGGGCCGCGTGCTCGCCGCACTGGCCGCGGACCCGGCCGTGCGCGAGCGGACGGGGACGGTCGTCGTCACCGCCGAGCTGGCGGCCGAGTACGGCATCGCCGAGCCGGGTGGGGGAGTGCCGGTCTCGCCGCGGGTGATGTTCGGGCTGGTCTAGGAGGCGGCCCGGAACCCGCCCAGGAACATCGACGCCATCAGGTCGGCGAACTCCTCCGTCGACCACGACGCCCGGTTCGGCCAGTGCATGGTGCCCCACAGGGTGTCGCGCAGCGAGCGGTAGAACACGTCCCCCGGTACGTCGGCACGAAAGTCCCCGGAGGCGAGCCCGGCGTCGATCGCGGCCCGCCAGTGCCGGCGTACCGCGCGCGACTTGCCGTCGATCGCGTCGAGCAGCCCGTGCTGGCGAAGGTAGGCACGGTCGCGCTGGTAGATGCGGGTCGCGTGCGGGTGGCTGTCGATGCAGTCCAGGGTGGCGCGGACCAGGCCGCGCACGGTCTGCTCGGGCGAGGTCGAGGACGCCGTGACGGCGGAGAAGGCCCGCTCGACCTGGTCCATGAAGTCCGCGAGCACCTCGCGCACGATCTCGTCCTTCGACGAGAAGTGGTGGTACAGGCTGCCGGACAGGACGCCTGCGGACTCGCCGATCTCGCGGACCGTGGTCGCGCCGATGCCGCGCTCGGCGAACAGCGCCGCCGCGACCTCCATGATCTCGGTACGCCGTCCGGTGACCGTGCGCATGTCGCTCCTCCTGTGGTTCGTCCCGGATTGTTTCCGTCCGACGCGGACGTGGGGGATCCGTGCCCGCTCAGCGGGAGTACGGCTCGCGCGGCACCGCCCGGGGCGGACATCGTGGCCAGCACGAGGGATCACTCCCACGGTCTATAACCAAGCGCTTGCTCAAGTAGCGCCGAACTCGCAGAGGAAGGTCGATGGAGGAGCTCGAGGCCCGGTTCGGGGAGTTCGTCGGCGAGGTGGCCGAGCCGCCCCGCGTGGCGCGGTACGCCGTCAACGAGGCGATGATCCGCAACTGGGTCGAGGCGCACGACGACCTCAACCCCGTGTACGTCGACGTGGAGGCCGCGCGCGCGACCGGTCGTGCCGACGTCATCTGCCCGCCGGCGATGGTCACCACCTGGGTGATGCAGGGCTACCGCCGCTGGCGCCAGGTCCAGGCGCTGCGGGCCGACGGGGTCCAGGAGGACCACGCCTACTCCCGGCTGCTGGCGCTGCTCGACGAGCACGGCTTCACCTCCGTGGTCGCGACGGCGCAGGAGCAGGAGTACGTCCGCGAGCTGACCCCCGGCACCCGGGTCACCTGTCACTTCACGATCGAGGACATCTCGCCGATCAAGCGGACCGGCCTCGGCAACGGCTGCTTCATCACCCTGCGCAAGCGGTACGTCGACCAGGCCGACCAGCTCCTCGTCGACGAGAAGTTCGTGATCCTCCGCTTCGACCCCACCACCAAGGAGCCCGCGGCATGACCGACGCACCGCAGGAGCGGCGGACCGCCGTCCCCGGCCTGACCGTCACCCAGGACAACGAGTTCTTCTTCACCGCCGCCCGCGAGGGCAGGCTGGAGATCCAGCGCTGCACCGACTGCAAGGCGCTGCGGCACCCGCCCGGCCCCGCCTGCCCGTCGTGCCGCTCCTTCGAGTGGGACACGGTCACTGCCAGCGGGCGCTGCACGCTGCACAGCTGGACGGTGGTCCACCACCCGCAGGACCCCGCGTTCACCTACCCGCTGGCCGTCGGCCTGGTCGACCTCGAGGAGGGCACCCGGCTGGTTGCCGACATCAGCGGAGTCGACCACGCCGACCTGCGTCGCGGCCTCGAGCTGGAGGTGGGCTTCGCCGAGCACGCCCACGGCGAGGTGCTGCCGCAGCTGCGTCCCGCGGGCACCACGGCTGGCACGAGGGGCGGTTCCCGATGAGCGCGCTCACCGCCGGCCTCGTGGTCGGTCAGGCACTGCCCGAGCTGGCGCTGCCGCTGGACCGCACCACGATCGTGGCGACCGCGATCGCCAGCCAGGACTTCGAGGACGTGCACCACGACCCCGGCAAGGCCAACGACCGCGGGACCCCCGACATCTTCATGTCGATCAACTCCACCAACGGCTTCCTCGACCGCTACGTGACCGACCTGTTCGGCCCGGCGACCCGGATCCGCAAGGTGGCGCTGCGCCTCGGCGTACCGAACTTCCCCGGCGACACGATGACCTTCTCCGGCTCGGTCGCCGAGGTCACCGACGCCGCCGTGACGCTGAAGGTCGCCGGCCACAACGCCCGCGGCGCGCACGTCACCGCCACCGTCACCCTCGACCAGCCCGTCCCGAACCCCCAGAACGTCGGAGGCATCCAGTGACCAGCCCCTTCTCCGGAGGCGCGGCCATCGCCGGCATCGGCGCGACCGAGTTCTCCAAGAACTCCGGGCGCAGCGAGTGGCAGCTGGCCTGCGAGGCCGTGCTCGCCGCCCTCGACGACGCCCGGATCGGCGTCGAGGAGGTCGACGGCTTCGCGCTGTTCACGATGGAGACCAACCCGGAGATCGCGGTCGCTCGCGCGCTCGGCATCCCGGAGCTCACCTTCTTCAGCCGGATCCCGCACGGCGGCGGCGGTGCCTGCGCCCCGGTGCAGCAGGCCGCGCTCGCGGTGACCTCCGGTGTCGCCGACGTCGTCGTGGTCTACCGCGCGTTCAACGAGCGCTCCGGGCACCGCTTCGGCCAGGGCCCGCCGCCGTTCGCCTACAACCAGAACACCGACCAGGAGTACCGCAACTGGATCAACCCCTACGGCCTGCTCACGCCGGCCCAGCAGGAGGCCTTCCTGGCGCGGCTCTACATGGAGAAGTACGGCGCCACGAGCGCCGACTTCGGCCAGGTCTCGGTGCTCTCGCGCAAGCACGCGGCCACCAACCCGAAGGCCTGGTTCTTCGAGCGCCCGATCACGATCGAGGAGCACCAGGCCTCGCGGATGATCGCCGACCCGCTGCGTCTGCTCGACTGCTGCCAGGAGAGCGACGGCGGCCAGGCCCTGGTCATCGTCAGCACCGAGCGTGCGCGCGACCTGCCGCACCCGCCGGCCGTGATCACCGGGGCCGCCCAGGGCGTCGGCCCGCAGCAGATCTCGATGAGCAGCTACTACCGCGACGACATCGACGCGATGCCCGAGGTCGAGCTCGTCGCGCAGCAGCTGTGGCGCCAGGCCGGGATCGGCCCCGACGACATCGACGCCGCGATCCTCTACGACGCCTTCACGCCGATGGTGCTGCTGCAGCTCGAGGAGTACGGGTTCTGCGGTCGGGGCGAGGCCCGACACTTCATCGCCGACGGCAACCTCGAGGTCGACGGTCGGCTGCCGGTCAACACCAACGGCGGGCAGCTCGGCGAGGGCTACATCCACGGCGTCAACGGCATCGCCGAGGGTGTGCGCCTGGTCCGCGGCACCTCGGTGAACCAGCCCACCAAGACGATCGACAACGTGCTCGTCACCGGCGGCTCGCCGGTCCCGCACTCCGCGCTCGTCCTCGCGGCAGACCGATGACCAAGCGGTTCGCGGGCCGCAGGGCCCTGGTGACCGGTGCCAGCCGCGGCATCGGCGCCGGCGTCGCCGAGCGGCTGGCCGCCGAGGGCGCCGACGTCGTCCTCGTCGCCCGCACCGCCGAGCCCGGCGGCAGCCGCCTCGACGGCAGTCTCGCCGAGACGGCGGCGCGGCTGGCGTCGTACGGCACCCGGGTGGCGTCCTGTGTCGCCGACCTGGCCGACGAGGGCAGCAGGGCCAGGATCGTGCCCGCCGCCGAGGAGCTGCTCGGCGGCAGCGTCGACATCCTGGTCAACAACGCTGCCGCGGCGATCTACCAGCCGCTGGCGGACTTCCCGCTGCACCGTCGCCGGCTGACCTTCGAGGTCAACGTGCACGCGCCGCTCGACCTGGTCCAGGCCGTCCTCCCGGGCATGCGGGCCGCGGGGGAGGGCTGGATCGTCAACCTCTCCAGCGCCTCGGCCCGTCACTTCGACGGCCCGCCGTTCGAGCTCGTCGAGCCCGGGGCGGACCTCGCGGTGTACGCCGCCTCGAAGGCCGCGCTCAACCGGATCACCAACGGCCTCGGTGCCGAGCTCGTCGGCACCGGCGTCCGCGTCAACACCGTCCAGCCGCGGGCCGCCGTCCTCAGCGAGGGTGCGTCGCTGCTCGTCGGCGACACGATCCGGCCCGACCAGGTCGAGTCGCTGGCGGAGATGGCCGAGGCGGTGCTCGCGCTGTGCGACTGCCCGGCCGACGTGACCGGCCGGACCACCGTGAGCCTCGACCTGATCCGTGACTGGGGCCTCACCGTCCACCCCCTCGAAGGAGCACCGGCATGACCCCCGTCATCGTCGACGCCGCGCGCACGCCGTTCGGCAAGCGCGACGGCTGGCTGTCCGGCGTGCACGCCGCGGAGCTGCTCGGCCACGCCCAGCGCGGCGTCCTCGACCGCACCGGTATCGACCCGGCGCTGGTGGAGCAGGCGATCGGCGGCTGCGTCACGCCGATCGGCGAGCAGTTCGGCAACATCATCCGCACGTCGTGGGTGCACGCCGGGCTGCCCACCGCGACCGGTACGACGACCATCGACGCCCAGTGCGGCACCGCCGCCCAGGCGGTCAGCCTGGTCGCCGGCCAGATCGCGATCGGCTCGCTCGAGGTCGGCATGGCCTGCGGGGTCGAGCTGATGTCGCGGGTCCCGCTGACCTACAAGGTCGGCACCGGGCTCGGGACGCCCCGCCCCGAGAGCTGGTCGGTGGACAGCCCCGACCAGTACACGGCGGCCGACCGGATCGCCGTACGGCGCGGGCTGACGCGCGAGGACCTCGACGCCTTCGGCCTGCGCTCCCAGCAGCGCGCCGCGGCCGCGTGGGACGCCGGCGTCTTCGACGACCAGGTCATCCCGGTCGCCGGCGTCACCCGCGACCAGGGCCTGCGCGAGTCCTCGCTGGAGGGCCTGGCCCGGTTGAAGCCGGTCAAGGACGGCGGCCTGCACACGGCCGGCTCGTCCTCGCAGGTCTCCGACGGCGCCAGCGCGGCACTGCTCATGTCGCAGACGAGGGCCGCGGAGCTGGGCCTGAAGGCGAGGGCACGCCTGCTCAACCAGTGCGTGATGGGCGGCGACCTGGAGTACCTGCTCGACGCCCCGGTCGACGCCGCCACCAAGGTGCTCGCCCGCGCGGGCATGAGCGTCGGCGACGTCGACGTGTTCGAGGTCAACGAGGCCTTCGCGTCGGTGCCGATGTCCTTCGCGCAGGTCCATGGCGTCGACGAGGACCGGCTCAACCCCAACGGCGGCGCCATCGCCCTCGGCCACCCTGCGGGCGCCACCGGCATCCGGCTGATCGCGACCGCCCTCGCCGAGCTCGAGCGCCGCGACGGCCAGGTCGCGATGGTCGCGATCTGTGCCTCGGCCGCCACCACCTGCCTCCTGATCGAACGGCTCTGACATGGCCATCGCCCTCACCGACGACCACCGCGACCTGGCCGACTCCGTCGCCGCCTGGGCCCGGCGCGCGGCCCCGATCGAGGCGACCCGCGCCCAGCTCGAGGACCTCGCCGCCGGCAAGCGGCCCGAGGCCTGGGACGCCCTCGTCCAGCAGGGCCTGCACGCGATCCACCTCCCCGAGGAGGACGGCGGCGCCGGCGCCGGGCTGACGGAGCTCGCCGTCGTCACCGAGCAGCTCGGGCGGGCCCTGCACCCGGGTCCCTTCCTGAGCACGGTCCTCGCCAGCGCGGTCGTCGCGACCGCCCCGGCGAGCCCGGTCCGCGGCACCCTGCTGGAGCGCTTCGCCGAGGGCGCCACCGGCGCCCTGTCCGACGGCGACGGCATCACCGCGACGCCGTACGACGGCGGCTGGCTGCTCCACGGCGAGACCCGGCCCGTCCTGGGCCTGCCCGGTGCCGAGCTGGTCGTGGTCCGCGCGACCACGACCGCGGGCGCGCCGGTGTGGTGTGTCGTGACGCCCGCCGCCGGGGAGGTCGTCGGCGAGCCGGCCACCGACCTCTCCCGTGCGGTCGGTCGGCTCGCCCTCGACGGCCACGCGGTGAGCGCGACCGGCGTGCTGCCCGCGCCCGCCACCGAGCAGGTCGAGCTGGTGGCGGCCGCCCTGCTGGCCGCGGACGCCGCGGGCGTCGCGCGCTGGTTCGTCGACGCGGTCGTCGCGCACGTCTCCACCCGGGAGCAGTTCGGCGTCCCCGTCGGCAGCTTCCAGGCGGTGCAGCACAAGACCGCCCTGCTCCTGGTGAAGGCCGAGACCATCGGCGCGGTCGCGTGGGACGCGGCCCGCGCCGGCGGCGACAGCCCTGCCCAGCAGCGCCTCGCCACCGCCCAGGTCGGCCTGACCGCCCTGCCCGCGGCGGTCGACGTGGCGGCCGAGGGCGTCCTGCTCTTCGGCGGCATCGGCTTCACCTGGGAGCACGACGCCCACCTCTACTGGCGCCGCGCGATCAGCCTGTCGGCCGCCTTCGGCGAGGAGACGACCTGGGCCGCCCGCCTCGGCGCAGCCGCCCTCGACGCCGAGCGGGACTTCGGCTTCGTCGGCGACGACGCCCTGCCCGAGCTGCGCGCCGAGCTGGCGACGGTCCTCGATGCCGCACTCGCGCTCCCCGAGGACGGCGTGCCCGCCTCCGGGTGGGCGCCCTCGCGCGGCGGCCGCCGCCAGGAGCACCTCGCCGACGCCCGCCTCGTCGCACCGCACTATCCCGAGCCCTGGGGACGTGCGGCCGGCCCGGAGGAGCAGGCCGTCATCGCCCAGGAGTTCGCCCGACGCGCGCTCGCGCAGCCCTCGACCGTGATCGGCGAATGGGTGCTGCCCACGCTGCTGCTGCACGGCACCCGCGCCCAGCAGCAGCGGTTCGTCGACCCGACCCTGCGTGGCGAGGTCTTCTGGTGCCAGCTCTTCTCCGAGCCCGGCGCCGGCTCCGACCTCGCCGGACTGTCCACCCGCGCCCGCAAGGTCGAGGGCGGCTGGGTCCTCAGCGGCCAGAAGGTGTGGAACTCGATGGCCGCCGAGGCCGACTGGGGCGTGTGCCTGGCCCGCACCGACCCCGAGGCGCCCAAGCACGCAGGCATCTCCTACTTCCTCGTCGACATGCGCAGCGAGGGCGTCGACGTCCGGCCGTTGCGCCAGGCGACCGGGCTCTCGGAGTTCAACGAGGTCTTCCTCGACGACGTCTTCGTGCCCGACGAGTGCCTGGTCGCCGAGCCCGGCGCCGGCTGGCGGCTCGCCGTCACCACGCTCGCCAACGAACGACTCAGCATGGGCGCCCGACTCAGCCACGGCTCCAGCGACCTGGTCCGCGCGGTGCTCGCGTCCGGCGCCCACGAGGCACGCCGCGACGCCGTCGTCGAGGTCCTCGGCCGCTGCGTCGGCCGTGAGATGGCGCTCTCGGCGCTCAACCTGCGGTCCGTCCTGGCCCGCATCGACGGCCTGGAGCTGGGCGCCGAGATCAGCGTGCAGAAGGTCTGCAACGCGATCGCGCAGCGTGACAACTCCCGCGACCTGCTCCGCGTCCTCGGCCGGGACGCGCTGGTCGCCGTACCCCCGACCGGCAAGCACACCACCGATCCCGTCATCGACCACCTCGGCCTGCCCGCCGTGCTCGTCGGCGGCGGAACCATCGAGATCCAGCTCAACGTGATCGCGCGCCGGGTGCTCCGGCTCCCGCGCTGACCACCCCACCCACGAGGAACCACCATGTACCCAGAGCTCTCCGACGACTCCTTGGCACTGCGCGCCGAGCTGCGCGCCTACTTTTCCGCGACCATCAGCGACGAGGACCGCGCCGCACTGGCCGAGCAGACCGAGGGTGGACCCGTCTTCGACCGCGTCCTGCGCCAGATGGGGAAGGACGGCTGGCTCGGGCTCGGCTTCCCCGAGGAGTACGGCGGCCGCGGCGAGGACCCCGAGGCGCTCTACGTCTTCTACGACGAGGCCCTGCGCGCCGGCGCCCCGCTGTCGCTGGTCACCCTCAACACCGTCGCGCCGACGCTGATGAAGCACGGCAGCAAGGAGCAGAAGGACTTCTTCCTCCCGAAGATCCTGCTCGGCGAGCTGATGTTCGCGATCGGCTACACCGAGCCGGGCGCCGGCACCGACCTCGCCAGCCTGCAGACCCGGGCCCGGATCGACGGCGACGAGCTGGTCATCAACGGCAACAAGATCTTCACCAGCGCCGGCGTCTTCGCCGACTGGGTCTGGCTCGCGGTCCGCACCGACCCCGACGCGCCCCGCCACCAGGGCATCTCCGTGGTGCTCGTCCCCACCAGCAGCCCGGGCTTCTCGGTCACCGAGATCCACACCGTCGGCGGGATCAGCACCTCGGCCACCTACTACGAGGACGTCCGCGTCCCGCTCAGCAACGTCGTGGGCGAGCTCAACCAGGGCTGGAGGCTGATGACCAGCCAGCTCAACCACGAGCGGGTCGCCCTGGCCGCCCGCGGCGGCATCGCCAACCAGATGTACGACGAGGTGCTCGCCTGGGCGCAGGCCGAGAAGATCGGCGCCGGGACCCTGTACGACGTCCCGTGGGTCCGCAGTGCCCTCGCCGAGACCTACGCCCTGCTCAGCGCGGCCGACCTGATGAACCTGCGCCTGGTCTCCGACGTCGCCGCCAACACCCTCGGCGGCGGCGACTCCGCCGCGGCCAAGATCTTCGGCACCGAGGCCGTCGTGACCGCCTACGGGCGGCTCCAGCAGGTGCTCGGCGCTGCGGGCTTGCTCCGCCCGGGCTCCGCGGGGGCCGCGATCCAGGGCCGGGTCGAGTCGCTCGGCCGGCGCGCCCAGAACAACACCTTCGGCGGCGGCACCAACGAGGTGATGCGCGAGATCGTCGCGGCCAAGACGCTCGGCATGACGCTCGGCGCCCGCCGCAAGGACAACCAGAGCGAGAAGAAGGACGGGAACTGAGATGGACTTCGACCTCACCGAGGACCACGCGGAGGTCCGCGACCTCGCCGCGCGGATCGTGGGCGACCTCGCCCAGGTGGAGCGCGTCGTCGACGTCGAGCGCAACCACGGCGGCTTCGACGCGAAGCTGTGGGAGACCCTCGCCTCCTCGGGCCTGATCGGCATCGCCGTCCCCGAGGACAAGGGCGGTGCCGGCCTCGGCATGGGCGGCCTGGTCGCCGTGCTCGAGCAGCAGGGCCGCCACGTCGCACCCGTGCCGCTGTGGTCGGTCGTCGCCGGAGCCGCCCTGCCGCTCGCGGAGTTCGGCTCGGCCGCGCAGGTCGAGCGGTGGCTCGGCCCGATCGTGGAGGGAACGGAGATCGTGACCGGCGCGTTCGACGCCGCTCCCGGCCAGGTCGCCCGGCTGACCGGACTGCAGGTGGACGGTGGGCTGCGGGTGAGCGGCGAGCTGCCGCAGGTGCCGGCGGCGCCCGTGGCGGCGGCGCTCGTCGTACCCGTGGCCGTGGAGGACGGCACGCTCCGCGTCGCGGTCGTGCCTGTCGACCGGGCCGGGGTCACCGTGGTCCCGGTCGCGGCGACCAGCAACGAGAGCGCGGGCGCGGTCGCCCTCGAGGACGTCGTCCTCACCGAGGACGACCTGCTCCCCGCCGACGGTGCGACCGTCGTCGCCTGGACCCGGCGCCGGCTGCGGATCGCGCTCGGCGCGATCGCGCTCGGCGTCTGCGAGGAGGACCTGCGGATCACCGCCGCCTACACCTCCGAGCGGGTGCAGTTCGGCCGGCCGCTTTCGACCAACCAGGCGGTCGCCGTCCGCGCGACCGACGCCTACCTCGACACCGAGGCGATCCGGCTGACCACGCTCAAGGCGGCGTGGCTGCTCGACCACCCCGAGCACGGCGGCGAGGAGGCGGCCGAGTCGGCCAGCCTGGTCGCGAAGTGGTGGGCCTCGGTCGGCGGCCTGCGCGTCGTCCTCGCCGGGCAGCACCTGCACGGCGGCATCGGCGCCGACATCGACTACCCGATCCACCGCTACTTCCTGTGGGGCCGCCAGATCGCCTTCTCGCTCGGCAGCGGCGACGCGATCGCCGCCGAGCTCGGCGACGTGCTCCCCACCGCCCCGCGCATCGGCGCCCCTGCCTGAGGAGGAGAAGAACCATGCCCCAGCCCGTCATCGTCGACGCGATCCGCACTCCGTACGGTCGGCGCGGCGGCGCGCTGTCCGGCCTGCACGCCGTCGACCTCCTCGGCCGTGCCCAGCGCGGGATCCTCAAGCGCACCGGCGTCGACCCCGCCACCATCGGCGAGGTCGTCGGCGGCTGCGTCACCCAGGCGGGCGAGCAGTCCGGCAACGTCGTGCGCTTCGCGTGGCTGCACGCCGGCCTCCCCGAGGAGATCGGCTCGACCACGCTCGACGCCCAGTGCGGCTCGGCCCAGCAGGCCGTCCACCTCGTCGCCGCCCAGATCGCCGCCGGGTACGTCGACGCCGGCATCGCCTGCGGGGTCGAGGCCATGTCCCGGGTGCCCCTGCTCGCGAACCTCGGCGACGGCACGGTCGGCCGCCCGCGGCCCGACGACTGGACCGTCGACCTGCCGGCGCAGTACGAGGCTGCCGACCGGATCGCCGAACGCCGTGGCCTGACCCGCGCCGACCTCGACGCCTTCGGCCTGCGCTCCCAGCAGCGGGCCCGGGCGGCGTGGGACGCCGGCCGGTTCGACCGCCAGGTGATCGAGGTGAAGCTGCCGGACGGCACCGTCGTGGCGCGCGACGAGGGCCTGCGGGACACCAGCATGGAGGCGCTCGCCGGACTCAGGACGATCCGCGAGGGCGGCCTGCACACCGCCGGCACCGCCTCGCAGATCTCCGACGGCGCGACCGCCGCGATGCTGATGTCGGAGGAGCGGGCCCGCGCCGAGGGGCTGCGCCCGCGCGGACGGATCGTCGCCCAGACCCTGCTCGGCGCCGAGCCGCGGTACCTCCTCGACGGACCGGTCCGGGCGGGGGAGCGACTGCTCGAGCGCACCGGCATGACGATCGGTGACATCGACCTCGTCGAGGTCAACGAGGCCTTCGCCTCGGTGCCGCTGTCCTTCGCTCGGGTCCACGGGGTCGACGAGGACCGGCTCAACGTCAACGGCGGCGCGATCGCGCTCGGCCACCCGGTCGGCTCGACCGGCGTGCGGCTCATCGCCTCCGTCCTCGACGAGCTCGAGCGTCGCGACCAGCAGCTCGCGATGGTCGCCATCTGCGCCGGCGGCGCCCAGGTCACCGGCGCGATCATCGAGCGGGTCTGACGTGCTGGTGGAGAAGGTCACCGAGGAGGTCGCCGAGGAGGTCGCCGAGCTGGCGGCCGCCACCCGCCGGCTGATGCTGGCCGCGGCGACCACGCACGTCGAGGCCCACGAGCTGCGCACCGCCCGCGCCCGGATGGACGAGCTGACCGCGACGCTGGGACGGCGTACCCGTCCCCGGGCGCTGCGTGCCCCCTTCGACGCGCCCGGCCGGGCCCGCGAGGTCGGTCCGGAGGTGGCCTGGCCGGTGTTCCGGTTCAACCCGCAGGCGCTGCCGCTCGCCATCCGCTTCGACGGCGACGCGGCGTACGCCACCACCGTGCCGAACGCCCTCTACGAGGGGCCGCCGGAGTCGGTGCACGGCGGCTACCTCGCGCACCTGATGGACTGCATGCTCGGCACCCTGGTCCAGGCCACCGGGCGCCGCTCGGTCACGGGCACCCTCGACCTGCGCTACCACGCGCGCACCCCGCTCGACGTACCGCTCGAGCTGGGCGCCCGGATCGTCTCGACCAGCGGCCGCAAGACCAGTGCCGAGGCGTGGGTCGAGGTCGACGGGGCTCGGACGGTCGAGGCCCGCGGCCTGTTCATCGAGCTGCAGGAGATCTCATGGGCTACGAGCTGACCGGCCTGGCCGGCAAGGTCGCCGTCGTCACCGGCGCCGGGCGGATGCGCTCCATCGGCCGGTCGCTGGCCGTGGAGCTCGCGCGGGCCGGCTGCGACGTCGTCGTCACCGGCACCGGGCGGCGTCCCGAGGACCGGCCGGCCGACGAGGTCGCCGCCGGCTGGCGCGACATCGACTCCGTGGCGGAGGAGGTGCGTGTGCTCGGGCGTCGCGCGCTCCCGGTCGTGTGCGACGTCACCGACCCCGGCGACGTACGCCGGCTGCTGGACGTCGTCCTCGCCGAGCTCGGTCGCGTGGACGTCGTGGTCAACAACGCCGCCGCGTCGCGCGGCGAGGACCGGGTCCCGCTGACCGAGCTGTCCGTCGAGGCCTTCGACCGGGTGATCGGGGTCAACCTGCGCGGCACCTTCCTGATGACCCAGGTGTTCGGGCGGCAGCTGGTCGCGCAGGGCGCCGGCGGCAGCATCATCAACATCTCGTCGATAGGCGGGAAGCTCAGCGGTGCCCGCACCGGCGCCTACTCGGCGTCCAAGGCGGGCGTGCAGTCGCTGACGTCGTCGGCCGCCAAGGAGCTCGGCACCCACGGCATCCGCGTCAACGCGCTGTGCCCCGGCGTGACCGAGACCGGGCGGATCGACGACCGGGATCCCGAGTCGTGGCAGGCGTACGTCCGGGCCAACCTGCCGCTCGGCAGGAGCGGGGAGCCGGCCGAGGTCGCCGCTGCCGCGGTGTTCCTCGCCAGCGACCAGGCCGCCTGGGTGACCGGGCAGGCGTGGAACGTCGACGGCGGGCAGCTGACGGTCCGGTGAGCCCAGTAGCGAACGAGGAGAGGCAGACGATGACCACGCGTGAGGAGGCCGTCGCGCGACTGACCGCGCCCGGTGCGCCGTACGAGATCCGGGTCGAGGACGTGCGCGGTGAGGACCTCGAGGTCTACGCCCACCGACAGCACTCGCTGCGCGAGCTGCTCGAGGCGTCCGTGGCCTTCGGGGACGCGGAGTACCTGGTGACCCGCGAGCGCCGGATCAGCTTCGCCCAGCACCACGACGAGGTCGCCGCCCTGGCGCACGTGCTGCGCACCGAGCACGGCGTCGGCAAGGGCGACCGGGTCGCGCTGTGCGCGGCCAACTGCCCCGAGTGGATCGTCGGCTTCTGGGCCGCGGTCTCGATCGGCGCCGTCGCCGTCGGCATGAACTCGATGTGGGCACGCCCCGAGCTGGCCCACGGCATCGAGCTGACCGCTCCGAAGGTGCTCATCGCCGACGCACCTCGCGCCCGGATGGCCGACGGGCTGGGCGTCGCGGTGCTCACCGTCGAGGACGACCTGCCGCGGATCGCCGCCGAGCACCGGGGGATCGACCTGCCGGAGCCGGACGGTGAGGTCGCCGAGGACGATCCGGCCGTCATCCTGTTCACCAGCGGCACCACCGGCCGCGCCAAGGGTGCGACCCACTCGCACCGCAACGTCATCGCGGCCGTGTGGTTCCACCTGCTCAACGACGCGATCGCCGCCGAGATGGGCATCCCGCAGGTCGACCGCCGGTTCCTGCTGGTCACGCCGCTGTTCCACATCGCCGCGCTGCACAACCTCGCGGTCGTCCGACTGGTGGTCGGAGACACCGCCGTGCTGCACCTGGGGAAGTTCGACATCGAGCAGGTGCTGCGGCTGATCGAGTCCGAGCGGGTCACCAACTGGGGCGCGATGCCGACCATGCTCAGCCGGATCGTCGAGCTCGGCGACCGACTCGCCGACTTCGACCTCTCGTCGCTGCGCAGCATCTCGGTCGGCAGTGCCCCCTCCTCGCCCGAGCTCAAGGAGGCGCTGCGGCAGGCGCTGCCCGCTGCCGGCCGGTCCCTCGGCACGACGTACGGCCTCACCGAGTCGAGCACGGCGGCCACCCTCGCCCTGGCCGCCGAGCTCGCCGCCGACCCGTCGACGGTCGGGCGTCCGGTGCCGACCGTGCAGGTCGAGGTCCGTGACACCGCGGGCCGTCCCGTGCCCGACGGCGTGGAGGGGGAGATCCACCTGCGAGGCGCCCAGCTGATGCTCGGCTACTGGGACAACCCCGAGGCGACGGCAGCCGCCACCGCCCCCCACGGGTGGTTCCGCACGGGCGACCTGGGGCACCTCGCCGACGGCCAGCTGCACATCGCCAGCCGGCGCTCCGACCTCATCCTGCGCGGGGGAGAGAACATCTATCCGGCCGAGGTGGAGGACCGGATCGTCGCGCACCCGGCGGTGCGCGAGTGCATCGTGATGGGGGTGCCCGACCCCGACTACGGCCAGGGGGTGGCCGCCGTCGTGGTCCTGCACCCCGGCGCGCAGGTCTCGCAGGAGGAGCTGTGTGCCCACACCGAGGCGGGTCTCGCGCGCTACAAGGTGCCCACCCGCTGGCAGATCACGCTCGAGGAGCTGCCCCGCAACGCGACCGGCAAGGTGAACCGCCGCGACGTCCGTCTGGCCTGACCTGGTCTCAATCACCCCCAACAGAAGGAGATCGCCATGTCCATCCACGTCCCGGGACTGCGTCGTACCGCCGCAGCCGTGGTCGCCGCGTCGCTGCTGCTCAGCGGCTGCGCGTCCGAGGAGAAGAAGGAGCCACGCGGGCAGGGCAAGGCGCTCGCCGAGGGCTTCCGCAACGTCGACGACAGCGGTGAGCCCTCCGCCGGCGGCACGCTGACCTACGGCGCCTACACCGAGCCGGCGTCGCTCGACCCGACCGTGACGATCGCGGCGGCGACGACGGGCGGCAACGAGATGGCCAACATCTTCGACACGTTGACGACCTTCGACCCGGAGAAGCAGGAGTTCGTGCCCCGGCTGGCCGAGTCGATCGAGCCGAACAGCGACTTCACGAGCTGGACCCTCACGCTGCGTGAGGACGTCACCTTCTCCGACGGGACGCCGCTCGACGCCGAGGCGGTGGTCTGGAGCCAGCAGCGGTACGCCGCGGCGAAGGCGCCCGAGACCGCGCTGTGGAACGCCAACGTCACCTCGACGACCGCGACCGACGCGCTGACCGTGACCTACGACCTGGCGCGGCCGTGGCCGCTGTTCCCGGGCATCCTCAGCACGGGCCCGGGAATGGTCGTCGCGAAGTCGTCGGTGGGGGCCGACGGGAGGTTCACGCCCGTGGGAGCCGGCCCGTTCACGCTCGGCGCCTGGAAGCCGGGCGAGTCGATCGACCTCGAGGCACGTGCCGACTACTGGGACGGCGCCCCGCACCTCGACAGCGTGCGGATGGCCTTCCTCGGCGACCAGCGCACCAGCCTGGACTCGCTCGTGGGTGGGGACGTGGACGCCGCCCTGGTCCGTGACCCCGACCTCGTCGACGAGGTGCTAGACCTGGAGCTGCCGGCCTACGTCAACATGCGCGCCGCCAGCAACGTCGCCATCATCAATGCCGCGGAGGGCGCCGCCGGTCACGACCCGCGGGTCCGCAAGGCGATCGCCCTGGCCATCGACCCCGAGCTGATGCGGGAGCGGATGTTCGGCGGGGCGGGCATCGCCTCCTCCGACCTGTTCCCCGACTACTCCGTGTGGCACACCGACGTCGCCGGCCTCGCACCCGACCGCGAGGAGGCGACCAAGCTCGTCGAGGAGGCCAAGGCGGACGGCTGGGACGGCGTCATCACCTACGTCGACGGCACCGACCCGGCATCGCGGGCCGCCACCCAGGCGGTCAAGGCGTCGCTCGAGGCGGTCGGGATGACCCTCGACCCGAAGCCGGCGCGCACCATCTCCGAGCAGATCACCCGGATCGCGGTCGAGCGTGACTACGACCTCGCCGGCTGGAGCGTCAACTTCGTCGAGGCCGATCCGTACGCGCGGATGTTCGCGCTGATGAGCACCACGGGCACCCAGACCTACGGCATGTACACCAGCCCGGCCATGGACGAGCACATCGCCGCCTTCCAGGCGGCGACGACCCGCGACGACCAGCTGGCCGCCGTCTCCGCGATCCAGGAGCAGGTCAACGAGGACGTCCCGTTCGTCACCTTCGGCCCGTACTCGGAGCTGAGCGTGTGGAACAAGGACGTGCACGGCATCACCGGCGGCGCGAACTCGATCATCATGCTCGACGACGCCTGGGTCGACTGATCCGGATGACTGCTGGCACGGCTGCCCGGGAGAGCCGCTGGGTGCTCCCGGGCATCCTGCTCGTCACCACGGTCACCGGCGTGGTCGGCAGCCTCGGCACCCCGCTCGTCACCGGCATCGCCCGGACCGAGCGGGTGTCGCTGGTGACCGCTCAGTGGGCGATCACGGCCACGCTGGTGACCGCTGCCGTGGTCTGCCCGGTCGTCGGGCGGCTCGGCGCCGGACGCCGCCGGCGACCGGCGCTGGTCGGCTGCCTGGTGCTCGTCGTGGTCGGCACCGCGCTCGGCGCCCTGCCGCTCGGCTTCTGGCCGCTGCTGGCCGGCCGGATCCTGCAGGGCCTCGCGTTCGCGATCGTGCCGCTGGCCTTCTCCATCGCACGCAGCGAGCTGCCCGCGGAGAAGGTCCGCGGCGCGGTGGCGGCGATCTCGGTCGCCAACGTCACCGCCGCCGGGCTCGGGTTCCCCGTGACCGCGCTGGTCGCGAGCCTCGCCGGCACCAAGGGGGCGTTCGGCTGGGCCTGCGCGCTGTCCGCCGCCGCGCTCGTGGTGGCGCTGCTCGTCGTACCGGACAGCGACGAGGAGGCCCCCCGCGGCGTCGACTGGTGGGGCGCCGTGCTGCTCAGCGTCGCCACCGCTGCGGTGCTGTTCGCGGTGACCCAGGCGCAGGCCTGGGGCCCGACCTCGCCGTGGACCGTCGGCTTGCTGGTATGCGGCCTGCTGGCGTACGCCGCCTGCGGCTGGTGGCTGCTCCATGTCGAGCGACCGCTGGTCGACCTGCGGGTCGCGGTCCGCCCCGGCGTGCTGGTCGCCAACGTGTGCGGCCTGTTGGCCGCCCTCGGCATGTTCGTCCTGCTGTCGCTGTCCATGATCCTGGTGCAGACCACCGAGGAGCACGGCTACGGGCTCGGCAGGTCCGTCGCCGTGGCCGGCCTGATGCTGACGCCGTACGCCGTCACCAGCGTGGTGGGCTCGCGGATCGCCCTGTGGCTGGGGCGATCCGTGGCGCCCGACCTGCTGCTGGCCTGCGGCTGCCTACTGTTCGCCGCCGCCAACCTCTCGCTCGCGCTGGGCCACGACGCGTTGTGGAAGGTGACCCTCGCCGTCGTGATCGGCGGCTTCGGCAGCGGGATGACCTTCAACTCGATGCCGTGGCTGATGGTGCGCTTCGTACCGCCGGCGGAGACCGGGAGCGCCCTGAGCTTCAACCTGGTCTTGCGCTTCCTCGGCATGTCCACCGGCAGCGCGCTGGCGCTGGCGGTGCTGGCCGTGTCCGCCGGGAGCGGCCGACAGACGAGCGAGTCCGGCTTCGTCGCCGGAGGCCTGACGGGAGCGGCCCTGTCGCTGCTCGCCGCCGTCGCCTGCCTGGCGCTCGGCCGGACCCGGCGGGCGGCCCCCGAGAGGCCCGGGAGCCCTGGGACGCCCGAGAGACCCGAGACAATCGAGACGCCGACCCGATCGTCGGCCGAGGAGAGAGTGTGATGGAGACCTTCGCGCAGATCGTGGCGAGCCGGGCCGGTGACGGCAAGGTGGGCCTGGTGTTCGAGGAACGGCAGTGGACCTGGGACGAGGTGGTCCGCGAGGGAGCCGTGCGGGCCGCGGCGCTCCGGGCCGCCGTACCCGCTCCCGAGGGACGGCAGGTCCACGTCGGGGTGCTGCTCGAGAACGTGCCCGACTACGTCTTCTGGATCGCCGCGGCCTCGCTCGCCGACGCCGTCGTGGTCGGCCTCAACGCCAGCCGCAGCGGCCCCGAGATCGCCCAGGACGCCCGGCATGCCGACGTCGACCTGGTGGTCACCGAGGGCAGGCTGCGACACCTCGTCGCCGAGGTCGGCGACGTGCGGGTGCTCGACGTCGACGACGTCGCGTACGACGAGTGGCTGGCGCCGTACCGCGACACCCTGGTGCCCGACACCGCGTCGCTCCCCGGGCCGGACCGCCTCGCGATGCTGCTGTTCAGCTCCGGCTCCACGGGTGCCCCGAAGGCGGTCGTGGTCGGCCAGGGCCGGCTCGGCCGGCTCACGCAGGCGATCGTCGGCCGGGTCCGGATGCGCCGCGACTCGGTCACCTACCTGTGCATGCCGCTGTTCCACGGCAACGCCGTGATGATGAACCTCGCGCCCGCGATGGCGACCGGCGCCACGGTGACGATGACCCGCAAGTTCTCGGCGAGCGCGTTCGCCGACGACATCCACCGGCACGGCGCCACCTACGTCAACTACGTCGGCCGGGCGCTGTCCTACGTGCTCACCCGCCCGGAGGACCCGCGCGACCGGACCAGCACCCTCGAGCTGGCGTTCGGCACCGAGGCCTCCGAGGCCGACGTCGCCCGGTTCACCGAGCGGTTCGGGTGCGAGGTGATGGAGGGATACGGCCTCAGCGAGGGCGTCTTCCGGATCAACCGCACCCCCGACACCCCGGTCGGCTCGCTCGGCCTGCCCGCGGGCGAGGTCGACGTCCGCGTCCTCGACGAGTCGACGGGGGAGGAGTGCCCCCGCGCCCGGTTCGACGCGCAGGGCCGGCTGGTCGACGGTGCCGCGGTCGGGCAGATGGTCGCGGTCGGCATGGCCGGTGCCTTCGAGGGCTACTACAAGAACCCGGGTGCCATGGCCGACCGGGTGCGCGGCGACGACTTCTGGTCCGGCGACCTCGCCTACCGCGACGAGGCCGGCTTCTTCTACTTCGCCGGCCGCTCCTCGGACTGGCTGCGCGTCGACAGCGAGAACTTCTCCGCCGCGCCCGTCGAGCGCGTCGTCCAGCGGCTCCCGTGGGTCGCGGCCGCGCCGGTGTTCGCCGTGCCCGACCCGCGCACGGGCGACAACGTGATGGTCGCCGTCGACGTCGAGCCCGGTGCCGACTTCGACCCCGTCGCGTTCGGCGAGCACCTCGCCGCCCAGCCGGACTTCGGCGCCAAGTGGTGGCCGACGTACGTCCGGGTGGTCGAGCGGATGCCACTGACCGGGAGCGGCAAGATCGACAAGGCACCGCTGCGCCGTGCGGCCTGGAACACCACCGATCCCGTGTGGGTGCGGGTCGGCCGTACCGCCGAGTTCCGGCCCCTCGACGACGCCGCCCGTGACGCGATCGAGGAGGAGTTCGTCGCGCAGGGACGACAGGCGTTGCTGCCTGCCCGCTGAGTGGGAATCGGCACGTCGCGCGAGGAGGACGCCTTCCTAGTGTGACGCCACGCACAGGCCGCCCGGGGGCCTGCAGGCGCCGCCTGTTCGATGCACGAGACCCAACTGGAGTGAACAGTGAAGACACGCCTTTCGGTGAGCACGCGGCTGGCCGCTGCCCTGTGCGCCACCGCGCTCGCCGCCACCGCCTGTGCCGCCAGCGACGAGGGTGGGGAGAAGGACACCAAGCGCAAGCTGGCGGTCCAGGACATCTACCGTGACGGCCTGATCAACAAGGAGAAGGACCCGGGCGAGCCGGTCGACGGTGGCACGTTGCGGGTCGCGGAGTACTCCGAGGCCGTCGTCCTCGACCCGACCAAGACCTACCCGACCGGTTCGACCGGCCTCAACGTGATGGCGTCGATCTACGACACCCTGATGCGCTACGACCCGGACACCCGGGGCTACGAGCCGCAGCTGGCCGAGTCGCTCGAGACCGACGACGACACGACCTGGACGCTGAAGCTGCGCGACGGGGTGACGTTCACCGACGGCACGCCGCTCGACGCCGACGCCGTCGTGGCCAGCATCAACCGGTTCATCACCAACCGCGGCCTGCACGGCCAGGTCCTCGGCGGGAACCTGAAGTCGATGGTCGCGACCGACCCGTCGACGGTCACCTTCACCTTCACCGCGCCGTGGGCCCGGTTCCCGAGCCTGCTCGCCGCCGGTCCGGGCCTGATCCTGGCGCCCGCGGCGTACGCCGACCCGGCCGCCTTCAAGCCGATCGGCGCGGGGCCCTTCGTGCTGGAGACCCAGGCGCCGGGCGAGAAGACCGTCGTCAAGGCCAACGACGACTACTTCGACGGGCGCCCGCACCTCGACAGGATCGAGTTCGTCCTGCTCGGTGCCGACGACGCCAAGGTCGAGTCGCTCGAGGCCGACGAGGTCGACGTCATCTACATCGGCCAGGACAAGCTGATCAACAAGCTCGTCAACGACGGCGTCGCGGGCAACATGAGCGCCGTCAGCGGCGCGCCGACCCTCAACCTCAACCACCGCGAGGGCACGGCCACCGCCGACGCGCGGGTGCGCCAGGCGATCCAGCTCGCCTTCGACGCCACGACCTTCCTCAAGCGCACCACCGGCGCCGACGACCTGGCCGACCGGGGCCTGATGAGCCAGACCTCGATCTGGAAGACCGACGTGGAGCCGGTCCGGACCGACCCGGCGGCCGCGAAGAAGCTGGTCGAGGAGGCGAAGGCCGACGGCTTCGACGGCAAGGTGACCTATGTCGGGCTCGGTGACGCCGTCTCCAAGGCCGGCGCCGTGGCGATCAAGGCGATGCTCGACGCCGTCGGCTTCGACGTCCAGCTGGACCTGGTGACCTCAGTGGCCGACGTCGTCAAGAAGGTCTACGTCGACGGCACCTTCGACATCGCCCGCGCCTCGAACTCCATCCCCGACTCGGACCCGTACGCCGCGCTCGACACCGCGATGAACAGCAAGTCGGGGGCCAACCCGGGCCGCTACGCCAGCCCGGAGATGGACGACCTGCTCGCCGAGCTCCGGGCCGCGGACGGTCCGGAGGACGGCATGGAGACGATGACCGCGATCGAGGAGCTGTGGCAGAAGGACGCCGTCTACGTGAACGTCGGCTTCGGCGGCTTCATGGAGGCCTGGAACGACGACGTCCACGGCATCCTGCCCACGACGCAGACCGCCGTCCTCTTCGACGACGCGTGGCTCAGCAAGTGAGCCGAGTCCCCCGTGGTCATGCCTGACCCCGCTTGATCCGTACGGTGTCCCGGACGTCCTCGACGTCCGGGACACCGTCGTTCTCACCGAGAGGAGACCACCATGGACGACCGCGCAGCCCTGATCGAGCGCCTCGCCGAGATCGCCGCCGCCATCGACGGACGCGACTGGGAGACCATCGCCGCTGCGTTCACCCTCGACGCCCACGGCTACGGCAGGGACGGTGGACCGGAGGCCATCGTGGCGCAGATGCGGGCCCACCTCGACGGCGTCGGAGCGACCCAGCACCTGCTCGGCAACCACCGCGTGGAGGTCGACGGCGACCGGGCGCGGACCCGCACCTACGCGCGGGTCCACCACGTCGGCGCCGGTCCGATGGTGGGCTCCTTCTACGAGTGCATGGGCGAGTACGACGACCGTTGGGTCCGCGACGGCGCCACCTGGCTGCTCGCCCGCCGCAGCTTCGAGATCCGGATCGGGCTGGGCGACTTCGCGGTGCTGCGCGGCGCCGACTGACCTGACGTCATTCGTTCCGTGGGCGATCGCCCACGGAACGAATGACGTCACGCAGGGAGGTCGGCCGTCCGCGCGCCGTCGAACGCCTCCAGCACGGCGCGGACCGCGGGCGAGTCGGCCATGGTCCGCCGGTGCAGCGCGTCGACGAGCCGGACCGGCTCCGGATCGGTCACCGGTACGGCCACCAGCTCGTCGCCCAGCGCCGCGCGTCCCATGCGGGGGACCAGCGCGACGCCGAGCCCGGCCCGGACCAGGGCCAGGTGGGACTCGAACTCCGCGGAGACGTGGGCGATGCGCGGGGGACGGCCGGTGCCGTCGTACATCCGGGAGAGCCATTGGCGGCAGATCGTGCCCTCGGGCGTGGCGATCCAGCCGACGTCGAGCAGGTCGTGGGGCGTCACGCGGCGCCGCGCGGCGAGCGGGTCGTCGCGGTGCACGACCAGGTCGGCGACGTCGCCGTGCAGGGGAGTGGTCGCGACGTGGTCGGGGACGGCGAGCGGGACCCCGCCCCACCGGTGCACGATGCCGAGCTCGACCTGGCCGCTGGCGACCAGCTCGACGACGTCCCACGGCTCGGCCTCGCGCAGGGTGAGGGTCAGCCCGGGGTGGGCGTCGCGCAGGCTACGGGCGATCGGCGCGACCAGGCCGCGCATCGCGGTGGAGAAGGCGGCGAGCCGGATCCGGCCGGCGACCACGCCCGCGCGCTGTTGCAAGGTGGCCTCGAGCTGCTCGAGGTCGGCGAGGACCTGCTCGCCGGCGTCGACGAGGTGCTGGCCGTGGCTGGTCAGCATCACGCCGCGTCCGACCCGCTCGAGCAGCGGGACACCGGTCTGCCTCTCCAGGCGCTTGACCTGCTGGGAGATGGCGCTGGGGGTGTACCCGGTCGCCGCGGCCGCCCCGACCACCGACCCGTGGGTGGCGACCGCGCGGAGCCCGGCGAGGGCGTCCAGATCGATCATGCAGCAACGCTACATCGTTCGCGGCAGATCTGTTTGCTGGTGCTTCAACGTCGAGGCCGCGACGATGGACGTCGTGAGCCGCCGTGACCAGTCCCTCGCCGCCCTCGTGGCCGCGATCTGGGGCTTCAACTTCGTCGTCATCGACTGGGGGATGGGCGACGTGCCGCCGCTGCTGTTCCTCGCGGCTCGCTTCCTCGCCGTGGTCGTCCCGGCGGTCTTCCTGCTCGACCCGCCGCCGGTCCCGTGGCGCACCGTCGTCGCCGTCGGGACGTTCATGTCGCTGGGTCAGTTCGCGTTCCTGTACGTCGCCATGGACGCCGGGATGCCCCCCGGGCTGGCCGGGCTGGTGCTCCAGGCGCAGGTCGTGCTGACCATCGTGCTGGCCGCCGGCGTGCTGCGTGAGCGGCCCACCCGCCCTCAGGTGGCCGGCGTCGTGCTCGGTGCGCTCGGGCTGGTCGTGGTCGGCCTCGGCCGAGGCGGCCACGTCCCGGCAGCGGCCCTGCTGCTGTGCCTGACGGCCGCCTTGATGTGGGCGATCGGCAACGTCGTCTCCCGCGCCTCGGGCGCCACCGGCGGGCTGTCGCTGACCGTGTGGTCGGCGCTCGTCGTCCCCGTCCCGCTGGTGCTGCTCTCGCTCGTCGTCGACGGCCCGGCGGCGGTCGCGGACGGCATCGGTGCCTTCGGATGGCGGGCCACGGTCTCCACGCTCTACACCGCCGGCCTCGCCTCGCTGGTCGGCTACGGGATCTTCAACACCCTGCTCTCGCGCAACCCCTCGGCCGCGGTCGTGCCGTGGATCCTGCTCGTCCCGCCCGTCGCGATCGGCTCGGCGTGGGTGCTGCTCGACGAGGCACCGTCGAGCGGTGAGCTCGTCGGGGGAGCGGTGCTCGTGCTCGGTGTGCTCGTCGCGCAGGGCCGCGCCCGGGGGCGCGTCAGCGACCCGACTCGGTGTACGCCGGACCCGTCCCGGCCAGGCTCGCCAGGGCAGCGCGCACCCGCCGGGCGGTGAAGTCGGCCGCCCGCTCGTCGACCTCGGCGAGGGTGAGGAAGTCCGCGGTCTTGATCTCGCGGGGCTGGGGCACGACCTGCTGCACGATCGAGGCCGGGTGCACGCCGCCGTCGAAGACCAGGCACAGGGCGTCGTCCCAGCCGCCCCACGGCGGCAGCCAGTCGGTGAGCAGCAGCCGGCCGGCCTCGATGGTGAGCTCGAGCTCCTCCTGGACCTCGCGGCCGACCGCGTCCCGTGGGGACTCGCCGACCTCGACCACCCCGCCGGGCAGGTCCCAGTCGGCCTTGTAGGTCAGGTTGCACATGAGCACCCGCGGCTCGGCGCCGTCGGACCCGTCGGAGTCGCGCACCAGCATCTGACCGATCCCGCGCTTGCGCGGCAGGAACGAGTTGAGCAGCGCCCGGAACCCGCCCGGCTCGTGCACCGGGATGTCGTCGACCAGGCGCGCGTAGACCACCACGTCGCCCGCCCGGCCACGCTGCACGCCCTCGCGCCGCATCCCCGACCAGGTGGCGATCCGCTGCGCCTCGGCGTCGTCCACGGCGACCTTCACCTCGACCCGCTCGTGGTCGGTGAGGGCGGCGGCCAGCTGGCGTCGTACGACGTCCACGGCGGCCTGCCAGCCGCGCTCGGTCAGGTCCGAGGTCCAGGTCAGCCGGGCGATGCCGTCGTCGACCGTCCAGTGGCTGATCTCGGGCTCGGGCACGGGGTCACCCTACGGGTGCTCGCAACCAGACCGTGGCGAGAGGGGGCACGACCAGGTCGGCGTACGCCGGGCTGCCACCGGGCGCGCCCGACTCGAGCGGCCCGGCCGCCCGCGCGTGGACCACGCCGAGATTGCCGACCCCGCTGCCGCCGTACGCCGTCGCGTCGGTGTTGAGCAGCTCGACCCACTCGCCGGCGACCGGCAGCCCGAGGCGGTAGTCGTGGGGCACCGCGGCGAAGTTGGTGACGCACACCAGGTCCGGGGCCCCGGCATCACCGGCGCGGCGCACGAACGAGAAGACGTTGTGCCCGGCGTCCTGGGCGTCGATCCAGGCGAATCCGGCCGGGTCGTTGTCGAGGCGCCACAGCGCGGGCTCCTCGCGGTAGCGGGCGTTGAGGTCGCGCACGAAGTCGCGGACGCCGGCGTGGTCGGGCTTGGCCAGCAGCCACCAGTCGAGCTCGCGCGCCTCGGCCCACTCGGTCTCCTGGGCGAGCTCGGTGCCCATCATCACCAGCTGCTTGCCGGGGTGCGCCCACATGTAGGCGAGGTAGGCGCGCAGCGTCGCGAGCTGCTGCCAGCGATCGCCGGGCATCTTGCGCACCAGCGAGCCCTTGCCGTGGACCACCTCGTCGTGGCTCAGCGGGAGCACGTAGTTCTCGGAGAAGGCGTAGACGAGCGAGAACGCCATCTCGCCGTGGTGGTAGGAGCGGTGCACCGGGTCGTGCGCGAGATAGCGCAGGCTGTCGTGCATCCAGCCCATGTTCCACTTGAACCCGAAGCCGAGCCCGCCGCCCGACGTCGCCCCGGTGACGCCCGGCCACGCGGTGGACTCCTCGGCGATGGTGACGATGCCGGGCACGCGCTTGTACGCCGTCGCGTTCAGCTCCTGCAGGAACTGGACCGCCTCGAGGTGCTCGTGCCCGCCGTGCCGGTTGGGCCGCCACTCGCCGTCCTTGCGGCCGTAGTCGAGGTAGAGCATCGACGCGACGCCGTCGACGCGCAGGCCGTCGACGTGGAACTCCTCGAGCCAGTACAGCGCGTTGGCGACGAGGAAGTTGCGGACCTCGGGGCGGCCGAAGTCGAAGATGTACGAGCCCCACTCGGGGTGCCAGCCGCGCTGCGGGTCGGGGTGCTCGTAGAGCGGGGTCCCGTCGAAGCGGACCAGCGCCCAGTCGTCGGTGGCGAAGTGCCCGGGCACCCAGTCGAGGATCACCGCGATGCCCGCCTGGTGCAGGGCGTCGACGAGGCGCCGGAAGCCGTCGGGGTCGCCGAAGCGCGCGTCCGGGGCGAAGTACCCGGTGACGTGGTAGCCCCACGAGCCGCCGAACGGGTGCTGCATGACCGGCATCAGCTCGACGTGGGTGAACCCGAGGTCGGCGAGGTAGCCGGGGAGGTCGGCGGCGAGCTCGTCGTAGGACCAGAAGGAGCCGTCCGGGTGGCGCTTCCAGGAGCCGAGGTGCAGCTCGTAGGTCGCCATCGGCTCCTGCACCGGTTGGCGGCCGGCGCGGGCGGCCAGCCAGGCGTCGTCCTGCCAGGTGTGGGTGCTGGCGAAGACGCGCGAGGCGGTCGCGGGTGGCGCCTCCGCGTGGAAGGCCATCGGGTCGGCCTTGTGCCGCCACAGCCCGTCGGCGCCCTCGACGACGTACTTGTACGACGCGCCGGAGCCGACGCCGGGGACGAAGGCCTCCCACAGCCCCGAGCCGATCGGGCTCAGCCGGTGGGCGTTGCCGTCCCAGCCGTTGAAGTCGCCGACGACGCTGACGTTGCGGGCGTTGGGCGCCCAGACCACGAAGCTGGTGCCTGGCTCGGGCTCCTCGTGGACGTGGGCTCCGAGGACGTGCCACAGGAGCTCGTGTCGACCTTCACCGACGAGGTGGAGGTCGATCTCGCCGAGGGTGGATCCGGAGGTGCTGCGCTCAACGGGCGGCATCTCGTTGAGTCTAGCGGGTGGGGAATGATGCCGGGGTGAGCGAACGCACCGGCTGGAGGTACACCGTCCTCGTTCCCGCGGTCCTGGCTGCCCTGTCGATGATCGGGCCGTTCAGCATCGACACGCCCTTCCCGGCGTTCCCGGAGATGGGCCGCGACCTCGACGTCGACACCGGTGCGCTGCAGCTGATCGTCACCGTCTACCTCGCCTCGTTCGCCGTGATGAGCGTGTTCCACGGTCCGCTGTCCGACGCCGTCGGCCGGCGTCCGGTGATGGTCGGCGGGATCGTGGTCTACGTGCTCGCCTCCCTGGGCTGCGTGGTCGCCGGGAGCCTGCCGCTGCTGCTCGTGTGCCGCGCCCTGCAGGGCCTCAGCGCGGGCGGCGCCACCATCGTCAGCCGGACCGTGATCCGCGACCTCTTCGACGGACCGCAGGCCCAGCGGCTGATGAGCCGGGTCGCCATCATCTTCGGCCTCGCTCCCGCGGTCGGGCCGCTGCTCGGTGGTGTCCTGCTGCAGCTCGGTCCGTGGCAGCTGATCTTCGGCTTCCAGGCCGCGATGGGCGTGGCGCTGATCCTGTCCGTGCTCTTCCTGCTGCCCGAGACGCACCCCCGTGAGCGCCGTGTCCCGCTGCGGGTCGGCGCCGTCCTGGGCGGCCTGGTCGAGGTCGGCCGGGTCGGCGCCTTCCACCGCCTCGGCTGGGCCACCGCCCTGGTCTTCGGCGCCCAGTTCCTCTACATCGGTGGGGCGGCGATCTTCGTCGTCGACGTGCTCGGCCAGGGCGAGCTCGACTTCTGGAAGCTCTTCGTCCCGATGATCGGCTCGATGATGCTGGGCTCCTGGCTGTGCGGCCGCGCCGCCGGCCGGATCTCTGCGCGCCGCCTCGTCTCCTGGGGATGCACGACGTCCTTCGTCGGCGGCGTGACCGGAGTGCTGGTCGCGGGCGTCGGTGCCGGTGACGAGCTGCCCTGGGCGGTCGTGGGCGTCTCGCTCATCGCCCTCGGCAACGGGATCACCTACCCGACCCTGCAGCTCATGCTTCTTGACCGGTTCCCGGCCCGCCGCGGCGCCGTGGTCTCGCTGGCCACCTTCCTGGCCCTCGTCCTCAACGCGATCACGGCCGTGGCCGTCGTACCCGTCATCGGTGGGTCGGCCCTCGGCTTCGCGGTCGCAGCCCTCGTCGGCGTCGGCGCGGGCCAGCTGTGCTGGACCTGGCACTGCGCCGTCGAGGACCGGGACTGCGCGGTCTCGGGCGATGTCGGCGAACGGGAGCCCGTCGAGCTGCTGTAGCGACGTCGCACCTGACGAATGGGTTGCGAAACCGGCTGTTCGGCAGCCCATTCGTCAGGTGCGACGTCGTCAGGGCTCCCGCCGCCAGGTCTGCCGCGGCGCGAACCCGCCGCGCCGCAGCCAGTGCTCGGTGTAGACGATCCGTTCCGGCGTGATCACGGTCAGCGGATCAGCGGGCGGCTCGGCGAGCGAGCGGCCGCGCTCGACGTGGTCGGACTGCCAGCGCACCGCCTCCCAGTACGCGTCGGCGTCGGGGTGGTCGCGCTCGAGGGTGCGGGCGGTGCCGAAGAGCTGGGCGCCGCGGCTGCTCGCCTGGCCGACCAGCGGCGCCACGATTCCCGCCGAGACCCGGGGATCGCGGGCCAGGTTCCGCGACTTCGGTGAGGCGTTCCAGCTGGTGTAGAGGATCTCGAGGCCGAGGCTGAAGTACCGCACGGGGGTGGCAGCGGGGGAGCCGTCGGCGCTGACGGTGGCGATCACCGCGGTGTTGTGGCTCGAGAGCAGGTTGAGGATCCGCTCCTCGAGCTGGTCGCGGGGGAGGACGGCGTCCGGGGCCGGGCCGGCGAGCCACGGGTTGGTGACGGGCATGCCCGATCCTCTCAGGCCGCCGCGCAGGGACCACGCGCGATGAGTACCAGCGCTCATCCGGCCGAGACCTCCGGCGGCCACGATCGGTGCGTGCCCGAGTCGCGAACCAGCTCCCGTCGTCCCCGCCCGCGCCGTCCGCTGCTGGGCGGCGGCCTCGTCCTCCTCGTCACCGGCGGCCACCTCGCCCTGTGGCAGGTCCTCGTCGAGGCCCGGTCCGGTCACGGTTGGGACGGCTTCGTGGAGGCCCTGCTGCTGACGTACGTCGGCGTCCCGGTCGCGCTCGTGCTGGTCTGGGGCTCGTTGCGTCGGGCCGGCGCGAGGTCCGCCGCCGTCGGGGTGGGTGCCCTGCTGCTGGTGCTCCTGCTCGTGCCGCGGCTGCCGCTGGTGCGTGAGCTGCCGGCCGTGGTGTGGCCGTTCGTGCTGGCCGGGCTGGCCGTGGGCTACCTGCACTGGGAGGCGGGGTCGAGCCGCGAGGACTGACCGCGAGGGCGGGCCGCCTCACATGTCGCTGCCGATGAACTGCGGGTCGCCGCCGGTCGGCTCGAGCCGGCCGACCTCGTCGCACTGCGGAGCCCCGACCTCGCAGTCGTAGACCGTGAAGTCCGGGTAGTCGGTCCCCGTGGCGACCAGGATCGAGCCGTCGGTGTCGACGGCGTACCAGCCGAAGGAGTCGCCCATCGCGGGCGGGCCGACCGGCAGCACGACCGGGGCGTCCCCGGGGATGGTGGGCTGCAAGGTGCTGCTCCAGTACAGGACGTAGCGGCCGTCGAGGGTCAGCTGGGCGTCGATCGCACCGGCGACGATGCGCCACTCGCCCGGCTCGGTGGGCGGCGGACCCTGGTAGAGGACCACACCGCCGCGGGCGTCGGCGACCCGGGTCTTCGGGCCGGCGAAGTCGCGCCACCGGTCGTCCCCCCAGGTCCAGGTCCGGGTGCCGGCGCCGTCGCGGACGAACACCGCCCCCTGGTCGATCCCGTCGATCACCAGGTCGCCGCAGGCGCCGCAGTCGACGGTCGTCGACCCCAGGTCGTCGCCGGTGCCGAGGTCGCGCACGGAGATCGTCGCGGTCCCGTCCCGCAGCGTCGCCCACGCCACCAGCCGGCCGGCGCTGTCGACCTTGGCGGTCGGGTGGAAGCCGTCGGGGGCGTCGAGCGGTCCGTCGACGAGGCGGGACACCTCGCCCTTCGCGTCGAGCAGCATCGGACGCCCGGCGTCGAAGAAGACGATGCCCTCCTGGGTCGCGGTCGCATCGGTGTCGAGCCAGGTCATCTCGCCGTAGGGGAACGCGCGACCGCCCAGGTGGAGGGTGACGCCGGGGTCGGCGTACGCCCGGGCGCCCTTGCTGAGGTCCAGCGGCCCGACGGAGGCGTACGACGGGTCGCGCACCGTCCCGCCGTCGCCCCCGGTACCGGTGAGGACCAGGCCGGCGGCCGCCAGGGCCACCGCGGCCCCGCCCGCGGCGGCCGTCGTCCGACGTCGGCGACGGATCCGGCGCCCGGTCGCGCGGGCCGCGTCGAGGTCGGCCGGCGGCACGGGGAACTCATCGATCCGCTCGGCGAGGAGGTCGCTCAGCTCGAGGGTCATGCGTCGTCTCCTGTCGTGAGGGCGCCGCTGCGGCGCAGGTTGGCGAGGGCGGCCGCGGCCTGGGACTTGACGGTCCCGCGCGAGCAGCCGAGGGCCGTGGCGATCTGCTCCTCGCTGAGGTCCTCGTAGTAGCGCAGCACCACGACGGCGCGCTGACGCGGCGGCAGCGCTCGCACGGCGGACCACATCCGGTCCCGCTCGGCGACGGCGCCGTCAGGCGCCTCGGTGACCAGGCCGCTCTCGATCGACTCCTGCGGTCGCTCGCGGCGCGACCACGCCCTGCGTCGCAGGCCGAGCAGCTCGTTGAGCACCATCCGGCGCAGGTAGGCCTCCGGGTGGTCGGCTGCGCGGACCCGGCCCCACGAGGCGTAGGCCCGCGCGAAGGCGGCCTGCACGGCGTCCTCGGCCGTGGCCGCGTCGCCGGCGACGGCCCGCGCCATCCGGTACAGCCGCGGCCACTGCGCGGCGTACAGGTCGGCGTACTCCTGCTCGTCGTCCACCAGCACCTCCTGCACGAAGGATGCCGGAGGTGGGGCGCTCCCGAGGATCTCCATGTCCTCCAGATGCCGGCGGGGCGGCGATCGGTTGTCCCGGCGGGTGTGATGATGCGGGACATGGCCCGTCTCGTGGTGCTCGCCGTCCTCGCCGCCCTGCTCTCGCCAGCCGCCCCGGCCGCAACGTCGCCGGCGTCGCCCCGCGCGGACCTGCCGCTCGCGGGCAGGCTGGTCGTCGTCGACCCCGGCCACCAGCTCGGCAACGCCCGCCACCGTGTCGAGATCGGCCAGCTCGTCGACGCCGGCAACGGCGAGACCAAACCCTGCAACACCACGGGTACGGCGACCAACGGCGGCTTCCCCGAGGCGACGTTCACCTGGCGCGTGGCCCGCCGGCTCGCCGCCCGGCTGCGCGCGCTCGGCGCCGAGGTGGTGCTCACCCGCACCACGAACAGCCGCGACGACTGGGGGCCGTGCGTCGACGTCCGCGGCCGGCTGGGGAACGCGGGCTACCGCGGCTGGGAGCGCCCCGCCGACCTCAAGGTGAGCGTGCACGGGGACGGATCGCTGAGCGGCGGCCGCGGGTTCCACGTGATCGTGGCCGCCAAGCCCGACGGCCACGCCGCGTCGACCGCCTTCGCCCGCGCGGTCCGCGGTGCGCTCCACGACCGCGGCTTCCGCAGCGCGACCTACACCGCCGGCGGCCGCGGCCTCACCCACCGCTCCGACCTCGCCACGCTCAACCTCTCCGAGGTCCCGACCGCGATGGTCGAGCTCGGCAACATGCGCAGCGTCGCGGACGCCCGGGTGATGACCTCGACCAGGGGCCAGCAGCGGTACGCCGCCGCGTTGGCCACCGCGGTGCGGCGCTACCTCGGCTGAGGCTCGCGGGCCGCGTCCGAGCGCTCGAACGCCCACGCCGACAGCCCGAACATCCCCGCGAAGCCGGCGCTGAGCCAGAGCACGTCGAGCGTCTGGGCGTCCTCGGCGAGCCCGGAGGCCACGGCGACCGCGCCCGCGAGCAGCACCGCGGCGGCCGTGGCGCCCAGCGCCACCGCCATGCCCCGCGCGCGCAGCCGCGCCAACGCGGCGCCGGCACAACCGACCAGCAGGGCACCGACGTAGAGCAGGTCCGGCGGACCCCCGTCGCCCACGATGCCGAGGGCGGCGATGCCGAAGGCGATGACGAGCGTGGTGCCGAGCGCGACGACCGCGCCGGCGGCGTACCAGGTCCTCGAAGTCCTCATGCCCCGCACGCTAGGGCCTCGGCGGGGCAGGAGGTGGTCGGGAATCGTGGAGATCTCGTGCAGATCGCTCGAGCGGCCCGGCGGCTGGCTCAGCCGCGGGTCAGCCGTGCCACCCCCGCCAACGGGATCGGCAGCCAGGTGGGCCGGTTCCGCGCTTCGTAGAGACACTCGTAGACCGCCTTGTCGACGACGTACGCCGTCAGCAGGGCCCGCGCGGCCGGCCACAGCGGCTGCCCACCGAGGTAGGCGGCGAGGAACGCCTTGCGGTTGCGGCGCGCCCACTCGTCGGCGCGGACGGCACGCTGGTGCAGCACGTCCGGGTCCTCCTCGGGCATCGACTCGGCGACGGCGTGCGGCGCGTAGTCGAAGGAGCGCAGCATCCCGGCGACGTCGCGCCAGGGCGAGTCCGGGAGCACCCGCTCGGCCAGCGGCTTGGCGGGCTCGCCCTCGAAGTCGACCAGCTTCCAGCCGAGCACGGTGCGCAGGGTCTGGCCTAGGTGCAGGTCCCCGTGGATCCGCTGGACGGGCACGTTGTCCAGGTCGGCCACCGCGGCGAAGACGCCCCGGGCCGCGTCGGCGTGCTCCGCGAGCCCGGGGACCACTTCGATCGAGGCGACCAGCCGGTTCGTCATCGCGGTGGCCAGGTCGGAGCCGGCCACCGACGACGTCGGGAAGGAGGTGGCCAGCTGCGCGTGCACCTCGGCGAGCGCGGTGCCGAGCCGGGCGGCCTCGCTGGCGAAGTCGCCGCCGACCTCCTCGGCGTGCAGGTCGGCCTCGGCGAACAGGTCGCGGACGCTGGCCAGGGCCAGGTCCCAGCCGTCGCTGGCGGTGCGCAGGAACTGCTGGAGCATCCCGAGCTGCAGGTCCTCGACCTCGATCCAGCCGTAGAGCTGGGCGACGTGCGGCGACCCGGCCTCCGTCAGCACCCGGTGGGTGGTGATGTCGGGGTTCTCGCCCGGCGTCACCTTGCGGAACAGCTTGAGCACCGAGTCCTCACCGAACAGCACCGACGAGTTCGACTGCTCGCCACTGAACAGGGTCCCGGGCGCGTCGAGGTCGAGGTCGTGCCCGGGCAGGCGCACGAAGCCCGGCCGCTCGCCGAACGCCCGCAGCAGGTGGGCGGTCGCCCGGCGGTCGCTCGGGGCTTCGTACGCCGGCCGGCCGGCCGGGTCGTCGGCCGGCCAGCGCCCGACCAGGGCGTGCTCGAGGCGGTCCTGCGGCTCGTCGTACAGCGCGAGGGGAACCTGGTAGAGCTCGTGGTCGCCGTCGTCGTAGGTCACCTCGGCGAGCAGCAGTACCACCTCGGGTGCCGACCCGAGGCGCAGCAGCTCGCGGGTGCCCGTGACGGTGAAGCCACGTCCCTTGCCGCCGAACCACCGGCTGCGCTCGAGGAACGGGGCGAGGAGCGAAGCAGTCACAGCACCGGCCTTCCGGTCGTCTCCGGATCCGTCAACCGGAACCAGTAGAAGCCGTGCCCGCTCAGCGTCAGGAGATACGGGAGCTCGCCGATCTTGGGGAACGGCACGCCGCCCAGCAGCTCGACCGGGACCCGTCCCTCGAACCGCCGCAGGTCCAGCTCGACCGGTTGTGGGAAGCGGGAGAGGTTGTTGACGCAGAGGATCACGTCGTCCTTGCCGTCCGTGCTGTGCTCGCGGACGTACGACAGGACGGTCGGGTTGGAGCCGCCGAGGTCGCTGAACGTGCCGAGACCGAACGCGTCGTGCTGGCGCCGGATGTGGATCATCCGGCGGGTCCAGTGCAGCAACGAGGACGGGTTCTCCAGCTGCGCCTCGACGTTGACGCTCTGGTAGCCGTAGACCGGGTCCTGGATCGTCGGCAGGTGCAGCTTGCCGGGGGTGGCCGAGGAGAAGCCCGCGTTGCGGTCGGGGGTCCACTGCATCGGGGTGCGGACGCCGTCGCGGTCACCGAGCCAGATGTTGTCGCCCATCCCGATCTCGTCGCCGTAGTAGAGGACGGGGGAGCCGGGCAGCGACAGCAGCAGCGCGGTGAACAGCTCGATCTGGTTGGTGTCGTTGTCGAGCAGCGGCGCGAGCCGGCGGCGGATGCCGATGTTGGCCTTCATGCGGGGGTCCTTGGCGTACTCGCCCCACATGTAGTCGCGGTCCTCGTCGGTGACCATCTCGAGGGTCAGCTCGTCGTGGTTGCGCAGGAAGATGCCCCACTGGCAGCCGGTCGGGATCTCCGGCGTCTGCTCCATGATCTCCGAGATCGGGAAGCGCGACTCGCGGCGCACCGCCATGAAGATGCGCGGCATCACCGGGAAGTGGAAGGCCATGTGGCACTCGTCGCCGCCCACCTTGGGATCGCCGAAGTACTCCACGACGTCGGTCGGCCACTGGTTCGCCTCGCAGAGCAGCACCCGGCCGGGGTAGTTCTCGTCGACGAACCGGCGCACCCGCTTGAGCATCTCGTGCGTCTCGGGGAGGTTCTCCCCATTGGTGCCGGGACGCTCGTAGAGGTAGGGCACGGCGTCGAGCCGGAAGCCGTCGAGGCCCATGTCGAGCCAGAAGGCCATCGCCTCCAGCATCGCGTCCTGCACCCTCGGGTTGTCGAAGTTGAGGTCGGGCTGGTGGTGGAAGAAGCGGTGCCAGTAGTACTGGCCGCGGGTCTGGTCCCAGGTCCAGTTCGACGGCTCGGTGTCGACGAAGATGATCCGCGCGTCCTGGTAGAGCTCGTCGGTGTCGGACCAGACGTAGAAGTCGCCGTACGGCCCGTCGGGGTCGGTGCGCGAGGCCTGGAACCACGGGTGTGCGTCACTCGTGTGGTTCATGACGAAGTCGATGATCACGCGGATGCCGCGCTCGTGGGCGGCGTCGAGGAAGGCGTGGAAGTCGTCGACGGTGCCGATCTCGGGGAGGATCCCGGTGTAGTCGGCGACGTCGTACCCGCCGTCGCGCAGCGGCGAGGTGAAGAACGGCGGCACCCACAGGCAGTCGACGCCCAGCCACTGCAGGTAGTCGAGCTTCTCGGTCAGCCCCTGGAAGTCGCCGGTGCCGTCGGCGTTGGAGTCGCGGAACGAGCGGACCAGCACCTCGTAGAAGACCGCGGTCCGGAACCACTCCGGCTCGTCGTTCAGCACGGTGGTCGCAGGGGTGGTCACAGGTGCTCCTTCACGGTCAGGATGTGCGCGGGCTGCGCGGGGTCGAGCCGGACGTAGTTGTGCTCGCCCCAGGTCCACTCGCTGCCGCTCAGCTCGTCGTGGACCGTGAACGAGGTCCCCGGCTCGAGGCCGAGGGCGGCCAGGTCGAGGTGGACCATCGACTCGCGCGCCTGGTGCGGGTCGAGGCTGAGGACGACGATCACCGCGTCGGAGCCACTGCGCTTCGACCAGGCCACGACGTGGTCGTCCTCGGCCTGGTGCAGCCGCAGGTTCCGCAGCAGCTGCAGCGCCGGGTGCGCCCGGCGGATCGCGTTGAGCCGGGTGATGTACGACGTCAGCCCGTTGCCGTTCATCGCGCTCGTCGCGGCCGCCCAGTCCCGGACCCGGATCTGGTACTTCTCCGAGTCGAGGTACTCCTCGCTGCCCGGCCGGACCGCGACGTGCTCACCGAGCTCGTACCCGGCGTACATGCCCCAGGACGGCGAGGACATCGCCGCGAGCACCGCCCGGATCCGGAAGGCCGCCGGACCGCCGTACTGGAGGAACTCGTGGAGGATGTCGGGGGTGTTGACGAAGAAGTTCGGCCGGATCCGGTGCGCCGACTCCTGCGACACCTCGCGCAGGTAGTCCTCGACGTCGACCTTCTCGGTGCGCCAGGTGAAGTAGGTGTAGGACTGGTGGAACCCGATGGCGCCGAGGGTCTGCAGCATCGGCGGCTTCGTGAACGCCTCGGCGAGGAAGATCACGTCGGGGTCGGTACGCCGCACCTCGGCCAGCAGCCACTGCCAGAACGCGACCGGCTTGGTGTGCGGGTTGTCGACCCGGAAGATCCGCACGCCGTGGTCCATCCAGTGCCGTACGACGCGCAGCACCTCCGCGGCGATGCCGGCCGGGTCGTTGTCGAAGTTGACCGGGTAGATGTCCTGGTACTTCTTCGGCGGGTTCTCGGCGTACGCGATCGAGCCGTCGGCACGGGTGGTGAACCACTCCGGGTGTGCGGCGACCCACGGATGGTCGGGGGCGCACTGCAGGGCGAGGTCCAGCGCGACCTCGAGGTCGAGCGCCTTCGCGGCGGCCACGAAGGCGTCGAAGTCACGGATCGTGCCGAGGTCGGGGTGCACGGCGTCGTGGCCGCCGTCCTTGCTCCCGATCGCCCACGGCGAGCCCTTCCAGTCCGGGGGAGTGGGCTCGCCGTCGGGCAAGACGGTGTTGTTCGGGCCCTTGCGGTTGACCTCGCCGATCGGGTGGATCGGCGGCAGGTAGACGACGTCGAAGCCCATCGCGGCGACCGCGGGCAGTCGCTCGGCTGCCGTGCGGAAGGTGCCACTGGTGACCTCGCCCGTCGCCGGGTCGTAGGTCGCGCCCTCGGAGCGCGGGAACAGCTCGTACCAGCTGCCGAACAGCGCGCGGGAGCGGTCGACGTACACCGGGAACGGGCCCTCGACCGTGAGCAGGTCGCGCAGTGGGTGGGCCTCGAGCGTGGTCACGACCTCGGGGGACTCGAGCTGCGCGAGCCGGGCCTCGACCGGCCGCGCGGTGTCCCGGGCCGCGGCGACGGCGGCCTCCACGGTCTGCTGCTCGGCCTTCGTGAGGCCACCCGCCGCGAGCACCCGCTCGAACAGCAGCCGGCCCTCGGTGAACATCAGCTCGACGTCGACGCCGGCGCGGATCTTGATGCCGGCGTCGTGGAACCAGGTCCCGAGCGGGCTCGACCAGGAGTGGATCTCGAACGACCACGGTCCCTCGGCGTCGGCGCTGACCCACGCCTCGTACCGGTCCACGGTGAACCGGTCGCGGGCCGGCAGCGGCTGCATCCGCACCGGTGGTCGTCGTACGCCGTCCGGGCCGACCAGGACCACCTCGGCCCCGAGGCGGTCGTGTCCCTCGCGGAACACGGTCGCCCTCACCGGGAAGGGCTCGCCCAGGCTGGCCTTGACCGGCAGGCGTGCGTTCTCGGTGGGATTGTTGGTTCCGGCCTCGAGGACCGGCTCGACGTCGATCACGGGGATGCGTCCGACCATGACTCGAACCTATCGACTCCCTAGTCGGACGTCAGGTCCCACACCTCCACGGACTCGCCGGCGGCGAGCGGATCGCCGTCGGCGGGCAGGTCGATCAGGGCGTCGGCGCCGGCGAACCAGCCGAGGAAGCCCGAGCCCGGCGGGCCCCAGGGGGCGACCGTCCCTGTGGTCCGGTCGAGCCGTGCGCGGCGCAGCTGGCGCTTGCCCCTGAGCGGCTGCAGCGGCTCGGTGAGCGCGGCGCGCACGACCGTGCGCCGCGGACGCGGGTGCCCGTACGCGAGACGCAGCGCGGGGCGGACGAAGACCTCCCACGACGTGAGCGCGCTGACCGGGTTGCCGGGCAGGCAGACGACGGGGGTCCTGCCGTTGAGGAGGCCGGAGCCCTGGGGCATCCCGGGCTGCATCGCGACCTTCACGAACTCGACGCCGCGCGGGCCCAGGCCGTCCTTGACCACCTCGTACGCGCCCGCGCTGACCCCGCCGCTGGTGACGACCAGGTCGACGTCGCCCGCGGCGAGCTCGTCGTCGAGGAGCGCGAGGAAGGTCGCCACGTCGTCCTCGACCCACAGCTTGCGCACGGCGATCCCGCCGGCCTCCTGCACCGCGGCCGCGAGCAGCGCGCCGTTGGCGTCGCGGATCTGCCCGGAGCCCGGGGCGGGGTCCTCGGCGAGCTCGCTGCCCGTCGACACGACCAGCACCCGCGGGCGGCGGCGTACGACGACCTCGTGGACCCCGAACGCCGCCAGCACGCCCAGCTGGGCCGGCCCGAGCGTCACCCCCGCCGCGAGGACCTCCTGGCCCTGCGCCACGTCGGAGCCGGCGGTGCGCACGAAGCTGCCCTCGGCCCGGGCCTCCCGGATCTCGACGGTCTCGGTGCCGCCGTCGGTCACCTCGACCTCGACCACCGCGTCGGCGCCCCTGGGCACCGCGGCCCCGGTCATGATCCGCCGGGCCGTTCCGGGCGCGAGCTCGCCCACCGGCGCGCCGGCGGGGATGTCCTCGCCGACCGTCAGGCGCGTGGGGCTGTCGGGGGTGGCGCCGGCGACGTCGGCCGCGCGGACGGCGTACCCGTCCATGCCGGAGTTGTCGAACGCCGGCAGCGGCTCCGGCGCCGCCACCGACGCTGCGAGGACCCGCCCGCGAGCCCGGTCCAGCGGGACCGTCTCGGTCGGCCACGGCCGGTCCGGGCCGTGGCCCGCGGCGAGGAGGGCGGCGACGTGGCGCTGGTGCTCGGGGACCGGGCGGAGGGGTGCGGTAGTCATCGGCGCAAGCCTAGGGCGCGGCTTGAGGTCGTCGAGTAGCCCGAGCCCGAGTTCGTCGAGTAGCCCGAGCCCGAGTTCGTCGAGTAGCCCGAGCCCGAGTTCGTCGAGTAGCCCGAGCCCGAGTTCGTCGAGTAGCCCGAGCCCGAGTTCGTCGAGTAGCCCGAGCCGCTAGGCGAGGGCGTATCGAGACGCACAGTAGATCTCGGTGCGCGCGTCGCGACCTCGTGCCTCGGTCGCGGCGCTACTCGATCTCATCGTCTGAGCCGTCGGCCGCGAGAAAGCTCGCGGCCGACGGGCCGATGACGACGGGCGAGGCAGCCCCCATGACTCCACCCCGCCCGTCGGTACCACCACAACGGCACCGGGCACGCCCGCGTTACGCGCTACCCCGCGTCACGTCTGACGGCCGGTCCGCGGACGTGTATTGGAACGTTCAAGTCCGATTCGTTACCGTCGGTCCATGCGTGCGATCCGGAGGTTCACGGTCCGCCCCGTCCTGCCCGACGCGCTCGCCTCGCTGGGCGAGCTCGCGGCCAACCTGCGCTGGTCGTGGCACCCGCCGACCCAGGCGTTGTTCGAGGCGATCGATCCCGGCCAGTGGCAGCAGGCCGGGCGCGACCCGCTGCGGATGCTCGGCGAGGTCAGCGCCGAGCGGTGGGCCGAGCTGGTGGCCGACGAGGACTACGTGCGCCGCGTGGCCGAGGCGCGGGCCGACCTGGCGGCGTACCTCTCCGAGGACCGCTGGTACCAGCGCGCCCGCGCCGCCGCTCCTGACCAGACCTGGCCGACCTCGATCGCCTACTTCTCCCCGGAGTACGGCATCACCGCTGTGCTGCCGCAGTACTCCGGCGGCCTCGGCATCCTCGCGGGCGACCACCTCAAGGCCGCCAGCGACCTCGGCGTGCCGATCGTCGGCGTCGGGCTGCTCTACGGCCACGGGTACTTCAAGCAGGCGCTCTCGCGCGACGGCTGGCAGCAGGAGAGCTACCCGGTCCTCGACCCCGACGAGCTGCCGCTGTCGCTGCTCCACGAGCCCGACGGCAGCCGGACGACGATCGCGATCCGGATGCCCGACGGACCGGACCTGCTGGCCCGGGTCTTCGTGGCCAGCGTCGGCCGGGTGCCGCTGCTGCTGCTCGACACCGATGTCGAGGAGAACCCCGAGTCCTACCGCCTCGTCACCGACCGGCTGTACGGCGGCAACACCGAGCACCGGCTGCGCCAGGAGCTGCTGCTCGGCGTCGGCGGCGTGCGTGCCCTGCGCGCGTACTCGCGGATCACCGGCGCCCCGGCACCCGAGGTCTTCCACACCAACGAGGGCCACGCCGGCTTCCTCGGCGTCGAGCGGATCCGCGAGCTGACCGCCGACGGCGACCTCGACTTCGCGACCGCGCTGGAGGCCGGTCGTGCCTCGACCGTCTTCACCACCCACACCCCGGTGCCCGCGGGCATCGACCGGTTCCCGCGCACCCTGGTCGAGCAGTACCTCGGCGAGCACGGCGCCACGCCCGGCGTACCCGTCGACCAGGTCCTCGCCCTCGGCGCCGAGGACTACGAGGGCGGTGACCCCGGCGTCTTCAACATGGCGGTGATGGGCTTCCGGCTCGCGCAGCGCGCCAACGGCGTCTCGCAGCTGCACGGCCACGTCAGCCGCGGCATGTTCAACGGCCTGTGGCCCGCCTTCGACGAGGCCGAGGTGCCGATCACCTCGATCACCAACGGCGTGCACGCGCCGACCTGGGTGGCGCCCGAGGTCGTCGCGCTCGCCGAGGCGCAGGGCGCCGACTACGACGGCGACGACGCCGCCGCGTTCTGGGCGACCTTCGACAAGGTGCCCGGCACCGAGGTCTGGAGCACCAAGCGGGCCCTGCGCGAGCGGCTCGTCGACGACGCCCGCCGCCGGCTGCGCAAGTCGTGGGAGAAGCGCGGCGCCTCGCCCGCCGAGCTCGGCTGGATCGACGACGCCCTCGACCCCGACGTGCTGACCATCGGCTTCGCGCGCCGGGTGCCGTCGTACAAGCGGCTCACGCTGATGCTGCGCGACCCCGAGCGCCTCAAGGCGCTGCTGCTGCACCCGGAGCGCCCGGTCCAGCTGGTCGTCGCCGGCAAGGCCCACCCCGCCGACGACGGCGGCAAGCGGCTGATCCAGGAGCTGGTCCGCTTCGCCGACGCCGAGGACGTGCGGCACCGGATCGTGTTCCTGCCCAACTACGACATCGCCCTCGCGCAGCCGCTCTACCCGGGCTGCGACGTGTGGCTCAACAACCCGCTGCGCCCTTACGAGGCCTGCGGCACGTCGGGCATGAAGGCCGCGCTCAACGGCGGGCTCAACCTGTCGATCCTCGACGGGTGGTGGGACGAATGGTACGAGCCGGAGTTCGGCTGGCCGATCCCGTCCGCCGACGGTCTCGAGGACTACTCCGACCAGCGCGACGACCTCGAGGCCGCCGCCCTCTACGACCTGATCGAGAACGAGGTCGCGCCGCGCTTCTACGACCACGACCACGACGGCGTGCCCGCCGGCTGGGTCGAGATGCTGCGCCACACCTGGGCGAACCTCGGTCCCAAGGTGCTCGCCACCCGGATGGTCCGCGACTACGTCGAGCAGCTCTACGCACCCGCCGCCCGCAATGCCCGCTCGCTCGCGGCGGTCGAGAACGGCGCCCGCGACCTGGCTCGGTGGAAGGCGCACGTGCGTGGCGCGTGGGGCGGCGTCCGGGTCGAGCACGTGGACGCCGAGGGCATCGGCGACGTCGCCGAGGTCGGCGCCGTCCTCCACGTCCGCTCGTACGTCGCGCTCGGCGAGCTCGCCCCCCACGACGTCGAGGTGCAGCTGGTCCACGGCCGGGTCGACGCCGAGGACGACATCGTCGCGGCCTCCGTCGTCCCGCTGACGCTGGTCGAGTCCTACGACGGCGGCCGCCACCGCTTCGACGGCGACGTCGCCCTCGGCCGCTCCGGCCCGTTCGGCTACACCGTGCGGGTGCTGCCCGCGAACCCGCTGCTCGTCGCTCCCGCCGAGCTCGGCGTCGTCGCGCTCGCCTGAGCGTGACCCGGCTCGAACCGGCCTGAGTTCCTGCCGGGTCGGCGCGGATGCGGAGCCAGTTGCTGACGGGTCGGCGTCAGACGTCGGCCTCCTGCATGACCACCACGCTGCGCGCACCGATCGACACCAGCCCGCCGACGGCGACCTCGGTGCCCTCCGGCAGGCCGGGGTCGGTGGACAGCACGACCGAGCCGGCGTGCACCCAGTCGTTGTCGGGCAGGTGCACCTCGACGGCTTCGGGGCCGGCGTGGAACCAGATCAGGAAGGAGGTGTCGATCTGCTGCTCGCCGCGCGGGCCGGGCTCGCGCAGCGGCCGGCCGGACACGAACATGCCGATCGTGTGCAGCGCGGAGTCGTGCCAGTCCTCGTCGGTCATCTCGCGTCCCGACGGGTGCAGCCAGGCGAGGTCCTTCGGGCCGCCGACGATCGCGGGCCGCCCCTCGAACCAGTGCCGCTGCCGCAGTGCGGGGTGCTCGCGACGCAGCCGGAGGGCAGCCCGGGTCACGGCGTACACGTCGAGCCACGCGTCGTCCGCGCGCCAGTCGAGCCAGGAGATCTCGTTGTCCTGGCAGTAGGCGTTGTTGTTGCCGCGCTGGGTGCGGCCGCGCTCGTCGCCGGCGGTCAGCATCGGGACGCCGTTGGACAGGCACAGCGTGGCCATCAGGTTCGCGGCCTGGCGCCGCCGCAGCGCCCGCACGTCAGGATCGGCGGTCTCGCCCTCGACCCCGTGGTTCCACGACCGGTTGTTGTCGGTGCCGTCGCGGTTGTCCTCGCCGTTGTCCTCGTTGTGCTTCGCGTCGTAGGACACCAGGTCGCGCACCGTGAAGCCGTCGTGCGCGGTGACGAAGTTGACCGAGTTGTACGCCGACCGGCCGTCGTCGGCGTACAGGTCCGAGGAGCCGGCCAGCCGGGTGGCGACGGCGTGCAGCCCGTCGGAGTGCCCCCGCCAGAAGTCGCGGATCGTGTCGCGGTACTTGTCGTTCCACTCCACCCACGGCGGCGGCATCCCCCCGACGAGGTAGCCGTCCATCGAGGTGTCCCACGGCTCGGCGATCAGCTTCACGTGGCGCAGCACCGGGTCCTGGCCGATCGCGATCAGCAGCTTGCACGCCATGTCGACCGGGATCGCGTCGGGCCCGGCGGTGCGGGTGAGCGCGGACATCAGGTCGAAGCGGAAGCCGTCGACGTGCATCTCGGTCACCCAGTACCGCAGCGAGTCGAGGATCAGCCGCAGCGCCAGCGGGTCCTCGGTGTTGACCGTGTTGCCGCAGCCGGTCACGTCCCAGTACGCGTCGTCGTACCCGTCGGGCGAGGGGACCCGGCGGTAGAACCCGCGGTCGTCCAGGCCCCGGAAGGAGTACGTCGGCCCGTCGGCCCCCGCCTCCGCGGTGTGGTTGTAGACGACGTCGAGGATCACCTCGATGCCCGCGGCGTGCAGCGCGCGCACCATCTGCTTGAACTCGGTGACCTGCCCGCCACGGTCGCCCGAGGAGGAGTACGACGCGTGCGGGGCGAAGTAGCTGATCGGGTTGTAGCCCCAGTAGTTGACCGTCCCGCGCTCGAGCAGCGCGGGCTCGGAGAAGAACTGCTGCACCGGCAACAGCTCGACGGCGGTTACTCCGAGGTCGTTGAGGTACTGCGTCACGACCGGGTGCCCCAGCCCGGCGTACGTGCCCCTCAGCTCGGGAGGGATCCGGTCGTGCAGCTTCGTGAACCCCTTGACATGCAGCTCGTAGATCACCGTGTCGCGCCAGCGTCGCCGCATCGGGGTGTCGCCGGACCAGTCGAAGGCCGGGTCGACGACCACGCTCTGCGCGTCCCCCTCGGTGCCGGCCACGGCGCGGCCGTAGGGGTCGAGGAGCAGCGTCTCCGGGTCGAAGCGCAGCCCTTCCTCGGGCTTCCACGGTCCCTCGACCCGCAGGCCGTAGCGGGTGCCCGGGGCGATGCCGGGGACGGCGCCGTGCCAGATGCCCAGCGACTGCTCGGTCAGCGGCAGCCGGCGCTCGCCCGCCTCGTCGTCGTACAGGCACAGCCACACGGCGGTGGCGGCGGGGGAGTGGACGGCGAAGTTCGTCGACTCGGGGGTCCAGGTCGCCCCCAGTGGCCAGTTGCGTCCGGGCCACACCGGGGCCTGTTCTCCGAGGGTGCGCCAGAGGCCGGGGGTCACCGGCCCATTGTGCCCGCGCGACCACGACGGCCCGACAGGGCCCGCGACGCGCCCGGCGGCACGCCCAGGTGGTGGGTTCTGGTGACCGCCCGGGCCGGAAGCGGCAGAATGCGGGACGGGGACGGGGTCCCGACCTCAGAACGAGGGCCCCACGACGTCGTGACGAGAGGGAGCAGATGACTGCGGAGTTCGTGCGCCTGGAGGTTGCCGACGGGGTCGGGACGATCCGGCTCGACCGGGCCAAGGCGATGAACGCGATCAGCATCCAGGTCCAGGACGAGCTGACGCTCGCGGCCGCCGAGGCGACCGACCGCAGCGACGTCCGCGCGGTCGTCGTGTGGGGTGGCGAGAAGGTCTTCGCCGCCGGGAACGACGTCAAGGAGATGGCCGGCATGTCCTACCCGGACATGGTCGACCGGGTGCAGAAGCTGCAGGACGCGGTCAACTCCGTGGCACGGATCCCCAAGCCCGTCGTGGCGGCCGTCAACGGCTACGCCCTGGGCGGTGGCTGCGAGCTCGCCCTCGCCGCCGACGTGCGCTTCGCCGCCGACAACGCCGTCCTCGGCCAGCCCGAGGTGCTCCTCGGCATCATCCCCGGCGCCGGCGGCACCCAGCGGCTGCCGCGTCTCGTGGGGCCCAGCAAGGCCAAGGACCTGCTCTACACCGGCCGTTTCGTGAAGGCCGAGGAGGCGCTCGCGATCGGCCTGGTCGACCGCGTGGTCCCTGCCGCCGACGTGTACGCCGAGGCGGTGGCCTGGGCGTCGAGGTTCGCCACCGCGGCGCCGTACGCGCTGCGGGCGATCAAGGAGACCGTCGACCGCGGTCTCGAGGTCGACCTCGAGACCGGCCTGCAGGTCGAGCGTCACAGCTTCGCGGCGATCTTCGCCACCGAGGACAGCCGCACCGGCATGCAGTCCTTCATCGAGAACGGGCCGGGCAAGGCCACCTTCGAAGGACGGTGACACGGGTGAGCAGCGACGACAAGGACACGACAGCCGGGAGGACCACCGACCAGCGCGGCGGTACGACGCCCGCGGCGAGCCGGTCGCTGACCGCCGCCCGGGTGCGCGACAACATCGCCCGCGTCGTGTGGATCGTGTGCATGGCCCTGGCCCTGGTGCTGGCGGTCGCGGCGTTCACGTACGCGCTCGAGGCCAACGCGGACAACGACCTGGTCAAGCTGGCCCGCGACCTGGCGGACGCCTGCGACCTGGGCTTCTTCGACCTCGACAACCCGGTGAAGGCCTTCGAGGGCAAGAACGCCGTGGTCAAGACCGCGCTGTTCAACTACGGCCTCGCCTCGGTCGTCTACCTCGTGGTCGGGCGGGTGCTCGAGCGCGTCATCCGTCCCTGAACCGGCCGACGTCCGCTGTGGCGGACGCCACGTGGACGAGGTTCCCGTCGTTGGTGACCGGGCGGTAGCCTGCGAGACGCTGTCCTCAGCGGACCAGAGCTGTTCCCTGCCCGACCACGCGGCAGGGCTCACGTTGCACAGGAAGGGGCCGGTCCGGCCACAACCATGACTCTCTCCAACATTGTCGTCCTTGTGAAGTACGTCCCCGACGCCACGGGCGACCGGAAGTTCGAGGCGGACAACACTGTCGACCGCGTCGGCGTCGACGGTCTCCTCTCCGAGCTCGACGAGTACGCCGTCGAGCAGGCCCTCCAGATCAAGGAGAAGCGCGCCGACGAGGAGATCACCGTCACCGCGCTGACCGTGGGTCCGGCCGAGGCCGAGGCCGCCGTGCGCAAGGCGCTGCAGATGGGTGCCGACAAGGCCGTCCACGTGCAGGACGACGCGATCGCCGGCTCCGACGCCGTCGCGACCTCGCTCGTGCTCGCCAAGGCGATCGAGAAGATCGGTGTCCCTGAGCTCATCGTCGGTGGCCTCGCGTCGACCGACGGTGGCATGAGCGTCGTCCCGGCGATGCTCGCCGAGCGCCTCGGCCTGCCGCAGGTCACCCTCGCGGCCGTCGTGGAGACCCAGGGCGACCAGGTCCGCATCAAGCGTGACGGCGACACCGCCACCGAGGTCGTGGGCGGCACCCTGCCGCTCGTGCTGTCGGTCACCGACCAGTCGGGTGAGGCCCGCTACCCGTCCTTCAAGGGCATCATGGCCGCGAAGAAGAAGCCGCTGGAGACGCTCGCTCTCGCCGACATCGGCGTGGACGCCTCCGAGGTCGGCCTCGACGCCGCCTGGACCAAGGTCGACGCCACCACGGCCCGCCCGCCGCGCACCGCCGGCGAGATCGTCAAGGACGAGGACGGCTCGGGCGCCACGGCGCTGGTCGACTTCCTCGCGTCGAAGAAGTTCATCTGAGGAGCCTGACCCATGTCTGAAGTTCTCGTTCTGGTCGACCACGTCGACGGCGCGGTCCGCAAGCCCACCTACGAGCTGCTCGCGATCGCCAAGCGCATCGGTTCCCCCTCGGCGGTCTTCATCGGCGGTGCCGACAAGGCCGCTGCCGCCGCCGACGCGGTCAAGGCGTACGGCGCCGACAAGGTCTACGTCGTCGACGACGCCGAGATCAAGGGCTACCTCGTGGCCCCCAAGGCCGAGGTGCTCCAGCAGCTCGCCGAGAAGGCCTCGCCCGCCGCGATCCTGATCCCGGCCTCGGCCGAGGGCAAGGAGATCGCCGGTCGCCTCGCGATCAAGCTCTCCTCGGGCCTGATCACCGACGCCGTCGACGTCCAGGTCGACGGTGGCGAGATCGTCACCACCCAGTCGGTCTTCGCCGGCAACTTCACCGTCGACGCCAAGGTCGTCAAGGGCACGCCGATCATCGCGGTCAAGCCGAACGCGGCCGCTCCCGAGGAGGGTGCGGGCGCCGGTGCCGTCGAGCAGTTCGCGGCCGCGATCTCCGACGGCGCCAAGACCGCCCAGATCGTCGCCGCGCAGCCGCGCCAGGCCACCGGTCGTCCCGAGCTCACCGAGGCCGCGATCGTCGTCTCCGGTGGTCGTGGCACTGGCGGTGACTTCACCGCGGTCGAGGGCCTCGCCGACGCGCTCGGTGCCGCCGTCGGCGCCTCGCGTGCCGCCGTCGACTCCGGCTGGAAGCCGCACACCTTCCAGGTCGGCCAGACCGGCAAGGTCGTCTCGCCGCAGCTCTACGTCGCCAACGGCATCTCCGGCGCGATCCAGCACCGCGCCGGCATGCAGACCTCGAAGACCATCGTGGCCGTCAACAAGGACGAGGAGGCCCCGATCTTCGAGCTCGTCGACTTCGGCGTCGTGGGCGACCTCCACAGCGTCCTCCCGGCCGTGACCGCGGAGATCGAGAAGCGCAAGGGCTGAGCCGACCGCTCACCCGGCCGCGGGACGTCGTACTCGGTACGGCGTCCCGCGCTGCCTTTCTCCCTCGCACTTTGGTCCATTAAGTCCAGTGGCTTAGTGTTCTTCGCGTGAAGATCGTCGCCCCGCTGCTCCTGGTGCTGTCCGTCCTCCTCGTCGCCCCCACGCCGGCCGCGACCGCCGAGGACACCTGGCAGCCCACGACGGGAGCCACCTTCAACAACCCGATGGGCGGCTTCAAGGCGCGCACGAAGGTGGTCCGGCAGGTGCACGCCGCGATCCGGCACGCGCCGCCGGGATCGACGATCCGGATCGCGACCTACAACATCGACCGCAACGACACCGCCCGGCTGCTGATCAAGGCACACGAGCGCGGCGTGCACGTGCAGATCGTCGTCAACGACAACATCGTCGGCAGGACGATCCGCGGGCTCCGGGCGCAGCTCGGCGGCAACCGCAAGGCGGGGAGCTTCCTGCACATCTGCACGAGCGCCTGCCGCAACGGATCGCGCACCGGCAACCTGCACCTGAAGGTCTACTCCTTCAGCCAGACGGGGGCCGCGCACTCGGTCGTGATCAGCAGCTCCAGCAACCTCGGGTACGGCGCCGCCGCGGGCCAGTGGAACGACGCGCTCACGGTGAGCGGCGACGACGCGCTCTTCGCCGCCTGGACCGAAGTGTTCGAGCAGCTCAAGCGCGACCGGACGGCGAAGCCGCGGCACCTGGAGTACCGCAGCGAGACCCTCGGCGCCGCCTTCCAGCGGGTCCGGGTGCAGCGACGGGCGACGGGCGACCCGCAGCTCCAGCGGCTGCGCCGGGTCGACTGCGCCGCCCCGGCCGGCTTCGGCGACGGGCAGGGGCACAGCGTGGTCCGGGTCAACATGTACGCCTGGTACGCCCGCCGCGGCGAGGCGCTGGCCCGCGAGCTCGCCTCCATGCGTGCCGAGGGCTGCGACGTCGCCGTCGTCGGCTCGGTGGTGAGCGGGCCGGTCGTGAGGATCCTGCAGCGGGCGGGCATCCCGGTCCGGGTCGCCGACTGGGACTGGGGCGAGAAGCTCTCGACCGCCGGCGACGAGATGGTCTTCGGTGCCCGCTGCTACTCCCACCTCAAGTACGTCACCGTCGACGGCACCTTCCGCGGCGCCGCGGGCCGGGTCGTGTGGACCGGCTCGGAGAACTGGTCCCCGCCCGGGCTGAGCAGCGACGAGGTCACCTTCGAAGTGCGCGACCCCGCGGTCGTGGCGGCGTACGACGCCCAGTGGCACCGGATGTTCACCAGCACCCGGATCACCCACCGGCCCGGCATCCGGCCGACCTCGCGCCCCTGCGCCTAGGTCTCTCTAGACTTGGTGCCATGACTGCCGAGGTCGAGGTCCGCGAGGTCGCCCAGCGCGCCCGGGTCGCCAGCCGGTCGCTGGCCCTGGCGACGCGTGCTCAGAAGGACGCCACCCTGCACGCCATGGCCGATGCCCTGCTGACGCGCGCCGAGGAGATCCTCGCCGGCAACGCCGAGGACGTCGCCCGTGCCGAGGCCGACGGCACGCCCCCCAACATCATCGACCGGCTCCGGCTGACCACCGAGCGGCTCGAGGGCATGGCCCAGGGCCTGCGCGACGTCGCCGGCCTCGCCGACCCGGTCGGCGAGGTCGTGCGCGGCAGCGTTCTCGCCAACGGCCTCGAGCTGCGCCAGGTGCGGGTCCCGTTCGGCGTCGTCGGCATGATCTACGAGGCCCGGCCCAACGTGACGGCCGACGCCGCGGGCATCTGCCTGAAGTCCGGCAACGCGGTGCTGCTGCGAGGGTCGTCGTCGGCCAGGTCGAGCAACGCCGCCATCGTGGCGGTGCTGCGCGACGCCGTCTCCGCGGCCGGCCTGGAGGCCGACGTCGTCCAGCTCGTCCCCGGCGATACCCACGACAGCGTCAAGGCGCTGATGCGGGCCCGCGGTCAGGTCGACGTGCTGATCCCGCGTGGGGGAGCGGGCCTGATCCAGTCGGTCGTCAACGAGTCCACGGTGCCCGTGATCGAGACCGGTGTCGGCAACTGCCACGTGTACGTCGACCGGGCGGCCGACCTCGACAAGGCGCTCGCCATCGTGCTCAACGCCAAGACCCACCGCACCAGCGTCTGCAACGCCGCCGAGTCGCTGCTCGTGCACGCCGACGTCGCGGGGGAGTTCCTGCCGCGGGTGGTCGCCGCGCTGCAGCAGGCCGACGTGACGATCCACGGCGACGACTCCTTCGCCGGGTACGACGGCGTCGTCGCGGCCACCGACGAGGACTGGTCCACCGAGTACCTCTCGCTCGACATCGCCGCGCGCGTCGTACCCGACCTCGACGGGGCGCTCGAGCACATCCGCACCTGGTCGAGCGGTCACTCCGACGCGATCGTGACCGAGGACCTGGCCGCGTCGCGGCGGTTCGTGGCCGAGGTCGACTCAGCCGCGGTGTTGGTCAACGCCTCGACGCGGTTCACCGACGGCGGAGAGTTCGGCTTCGGCGCCGAGATCGGCATCAGCACCCAGAAGCTGCACGCCCGCGGCCCGATGGGCCTGCCGGAGATGACCTCGACCAAGTACGTCGTCATCGGCGACGGTCACGTCCGCTGACCCCAGTCGCCACAGTCCCCAGGTCATCGCGGCGAGAGCGAGGAGCGAGGCGAGCGCCGTCGCGAGGGTGTGGTGCGCGACCTCGCCGAGCACCAGGTGCGCGAAGCCCAGCGTGAGCAGGCAGTTCACGACGTTGAGCACCGGCATCGACGCGGACAGGCGCGCCGCGCGGTAGGCCAGCTGGTTGACCACGACCCCGCCGACGCCGCAGGCCGCCAGCGCGACGTACAGTTGACGGGCTTCGACGAGAACCGACATCAGGCCGAAGAGGATCCCGGCCGCCGCGCCGAGCAGGAACGCGCGCCGGGTCGGCCGGGGCACCCCGGCGGCGAGCGCCACCAGCAGCACGGCGACGATCGCGCAGGCGCCCACCGAGGAGGCCAGCACGGTCCGGTCGGGGGATGGAGCATCCTCCCGGGCGTCGGTCGCCAGCAGCAGCACGGCGATCGCCAGCGCGGTGACGGCCACCGCGACCACCTCGCCGCGGGCCGGCCGGGACCGGGCCAGCGCGGCGCGCAGCGGCACGGCGAGCACGATGCCGAGCACGCCGATCGGCTGGACCAGCCCGATCGGGCCGTGGTCCAGCGCGAGGACGTGGAAGGCGAACCCGACCGGCCCGAGCACGGCGGCCAGCAGCAGCGCGACGACGGGAGCCCGGGCCGCCGCGAGGTGCTGGGCCGAGGTCGAGACCGCGGTGGTCGCGGCCCCCGCGAGCGCGAACACGACGGCCAGCCAGATCACGCGGCGACGCTAGGAGCGGCAGGTGGACGGACGGTGAATCCCCGGTACTCCGGGGGGTCTGGCGTCCGGACACTTCCCGCGACCGGGTAGGTTTCGCCGCATGGCAGGCTCCCCGGACCGGATCTACGCCGACCCGTCGGTCGAGCGACTCTTCACCGGGGCGACCGTCATTACCTTCATCCGCACCGTCATCACGCTCGCGATCGCGGTGTGGGCGGCGTACGACCAGAGCCTCACCCTGATCGTCGTCGGCCTGGTCACCTACTGGGTCGGCGACAGCATCGACGGGGAGTGGGCGCGCTGGCGCGACTGCGAGACCCGGATGGGTGCGGTCGTCGACATGATGTGCGACCGGCTCAGCTGCGGGGCGCTGTACGTCGGTCTGATCTGGCTTCAGCCCGGCGGCTGGATCAGCGAGGAGCCGATGACCTGGATCGGGATCCCGATCGCGATCTACCTCTTCGAGTTCATGGTCATCGACATGTACCTGTCGCTGGCCTTCCTCGCCTGGCCGATCCGCAGCCCCAACTACTTCCACGTCGTCGACCGCCGGATCTACCTGTGGAACTGGTCGCGCATCGGCAAGGCCGCCAACTCCGGCGCCTTCGCCGTCATCCTCCTGGCCACCGGCTGGGTCTGGCTCGGCACGATCATCGCGATCGGGCTGCTCGTGCTCAAGTGCGTCTCGCTGCGCTGGCTGCTCCAGCTCGGACTGCCGCTGCCGGCCCGCAACGGCCATGCCGAAGGGGCGCCGGCGGCATGATCCTGTGGCTGACGACGTTCGCCTTCAGCATCGCGTCCGCCCTGCTCCCGTTCCTGCCCATCGAGGTCTACATCCTCGGGGCCGGTGCCGCCGAGGCCGGTACGGCGGCGGCCATCTCGCTCGGCATCGCCGCCGGTGCCGGCGCCACCATCGGCAAGGTCATCGTCTACGAGGCCGCCCGCCGCGGCTCGGAGTCCAAGTGGGCCCAGAAGAAGCTGTCCGGCCCCAAGATCAAGGCGTCCTACGACAAGTGGATGGGACGCATGCAGGGCCGGCCCTGGTACGCCGCGCTGATCATGTTCCTCGCCGCGTCGGCCGGCATCCCGCCGCTGCTGGCGATGGCGGCCATCGGCGGCATCCTGAAGATGCCGATGTGGGTGTTCGTCCCCACCGTCTTCCTCGGGCGGACGGTGCGCTTCACCCTGCTCTTCCTGGGCGTCGACTTCGCCGTGCACTGAGCCGAGGCGGGGATCCGGCCGCTCGTTGGATACGATGCGGCCATGCTCAGCCAGATCAGCCAGGTCGCCCTCCTTGTCGCCCGCGCCGCGGAGGAGCACGGCGAGCCCGCCGTGAACCCGTGGCTCATCGGTGGTGGTGTGCTGGCCTTCCTCCTCTTCCTGCTGCTCGGCCTCGTCTGGTTCGGCGGCGGCCGCGAGCACAGCTGAGCGCGGGGCAGACAGTGGTGGACCGGTGACGGACGCGCCGCGCCGTACCCGGATCGGCGTGATGGGCGGCACCTTCGACCCCATCCACCACGGCCACCTCGTCGCCGCCTCGGAGGTCCAGGGCTGGTTCGACCTCGACGAGGTCGTCTTCGTGCCCACCGGGCAGCCGTGGCAGAAGGCGGACCGGGCGGTCTCGCCCGCCGAGCACCGCTACCTGATGACCGTGGTCGCCACGGCGGCCAACCCGCGGTTCAAGGTCAGCCGGGTCGACATCGACCGGGACGGGCCGACCTACACCATCGACACCTTGCGCGACCTGCGCGCGCAGCGCCCCGACGCGGAGCTGTACTTCATCACGGGCGCCGACGCGCTCACCGACATCTTCAGCTGGCGTGACGCCGACGAGCTCTTCGAGCTGGCGCACTTCGTCGGCTGCACCCGGCCGGGCTCGGAGATGGACCCGGCCACCCTGGCCCGGATCCCGCACGACCGGGTCACCATGGTCGAGATCCCCGCCCTGGCGATCTCGTCCACCGACTGCCGTGAGCGACAGCGGGCCGGCCAGCCGGTCTGGTACCTCGTGCCCGACGGCGTCGTCCAGTACATCACCAAGCACGGCCTCTACCCGGCCGCACCCGGAACGGATACCCCATGACCGCCACCGACCACGCCGTCCGGCTCGTCCACGCCGCCGCCCTCGCCGCCGCCGACAAGCTCGCGACCGACCAGCTCGCCTTCGACGTCAGCGAGCAGCTCGCCATCACCGACGCCTTCCTGCTCGCCACCGGCGCCAACGACCGCCAGGTGCGTGCCATCGTCGACGAGATCGAGGACAAGCTCCGCGAGCTCGAGGCCAAGCCGATCCGCCGCGAGGGCCACCGCGACGGGCGCTGGGTGCTGCTCGACTACGGCGACGTCGTGATCCACGTGCAGCACTCCGAGGAGCGCGAGTTCTACGCCCTGGAGCGTCTGTGGCGCGACTGCCCGACCATCGAGCTCCCCGCCGAGGTCCACGGGCCGGTGGCGTGAGCGGCCGCCGCCTCGTCCTGGTCCGCCACGGACAGACCGCCTGGAACGCTGCCCGCCGGATCCAGGGCCAGCTCGACGTCGAGCTCGACCCGACCGGCATCGAGCAGGCGCGCACCGTCGCCCCGCTGATCGCCGCCCTCGAGCCGGTCCAGGTCTGGTCCAGCGACCTCGCCCGGGCCCGGCAGACTGCCGAGACGATCGCCAAGGAGGCCGGGCTGGTGCCGACGTACGACGAGCGCCTGCGCGAGTTCCGCCTCGGCGACTACCAGGGCCTCACCCACGCCGAGCTCGACGCCCGGGACCCCGCCGCCTTCGCGCGGTTCCAGCGCGGCGAGTGGGATGCCATCCCCGGCGCCGAGACCACCCACGAGGTCGCCGCCCGCTTCACGGCCGCCGTCTCCGACCTCGCCGACGCCCTCGCCCCCGGCGAGACGGGTGTCGCGGTCTCCCACGGCGCCGCCACCCGCTCCGGACTGGTCCGCTTCCTCGGCTGGCCGGTCGAGCTCGCCCACGACCTGCGCGCCCTGCGCAACTGCGCCCGGGTGGTGCTCGAGGAGCGCTCGACGGGGCAGTGGGCGCTGGCGTCGTACAACCTCGCTGGTTGAGGTGCGAGCGCAGCGAGCCGCGAAACCGCCCCCCGATTTCACCTTGCGTGGAGGGTGTGGCTAGTATTTCCGTCGTTGCCCCGCCCACGGGTGGAGCAATGACCCCGGGGGTGTGGCGCAGCTGGTAGCGCACCTGCATGGCATGCAGGGGGTCAGGGGTTCGAGTCCCCTCACCTCCACCGGTAGAAGTCCGCAGGGCTGAGACAGAAAACTGCCTCTGACCTGCGGACTTTCTCGTTTTGACCAGTGCTGGAGCTCCGAGCCCTCACG
>JADCLI010000035.1 GCA_016803235.1 Pimelobacter simplex | reverse complement strand
TGTGAGCGGACCCGACCAGAGTCCTCTCAGCTACAGCTCACGACCTATCAGCTGTCACCCGGTCAGGACGTCGGAGACAGCTGACCGAACGACGGAGAGCCACGGCTGCTCCCACCCCGATGGCGGGGTGGGAACCAGGAGCGCGTCAGGAATCGGTTCCGCGGGTGTCGTTCGCGCGGTACCTGACGACCTGCAGGGCGACGAGGAGCAACAGCACGACCAGGTCGACGCAGCCGACGGTGATCGCCAGGCCGGTGACGCTGGAGGCGGTGGCGCCGAGGCCGACCAGCGTCAGCCCGCCGATTCCGACGACGTACTTCGTCCAGATGCCACGGGCCGCCAGGCCGGCGTACACCAGCAGCTGGAGGAGCGAGAGCAGCGCGCCGAGCGCCGCAAACATCCACAGCCGGTCGCGTACGCCGTCGTACTCGCCTCCGCCGACGAAGACGAGCGCGAGGTCGGACAGAAGGAAGGTCGCCGCGACGGCGGCCGCGCCGAGCGCGCCGAGGAAGCCCAGGCCCTTGAGCACCGCGGCGCGGCTCTCGCCGTGGGTCGACATCGACGGGAAGAGGACCACCACCGCGAACTGGGGAAGGAACAGGACGGCCTTGGTGACGATCAGGCCGCCTGCGTAGAGGCCGGCGTCGTGCTCGTCGAGGATGCTGCGAGCGACCACGATGTCGAGATTCGCCATCGCGAAGAACGCGAGCAGGGCGACGGAGCTGCCGAGGGTCTCGCGCAGGACGTCACGGCGGATCTCGCCCTCGGTCACGCTCGTCTTCTGCCGCGGGTGGCGGCCGAGAGCCCGGGCGCCGACCAGGACGGGGGCCCACGCCGAGATGAGAATGGCGAGCATCGCGCTGCTCTCGGAGCGCCACACGAGGAGCAGCACGATGCCGAGCAGGACCCGAGGCACACCCGCGGCGAGGTAGACCAGGCTCAGCGGCAGCCAGCGGCGCTCGCCCTGCAGGACGCCCGCCTGGGCGCCCATCACGGTGGCGGGGACGACGGCCAGGCCGAGCAGGACGGCAGGCAGCAGGCCGTCCAGGCGCAGCAGCTTCGTCACGAGCGGAGCGGCCAGCACGGTCGCGGCACCGAGGACGAGGGCCAGCCGCCAGCCGGTGCGCAGCACCGCCGCCTCGACGGCCGCGACGTGCTCGGGATCCGCGGCGATGCGGCGTGCCGAGGTCGCCTGCAGGCCGAGCTGCAGCACCGAGAGGACCAGCAACAAGGCCATCACGCCCGCCAGGGCGCCGTACTGGCCCGGGCCGAGCAGGCGCGCCGAGACGATCTGGAAGCCGTAGGTGCCGACGTTCATCACGGCCATCGCGATCGCGATGCCCGCGCTGCTGCGCAGCAACCGCGCGATGCGGGAGCCCGCGTTGGAGGAGGTCGTCGTCACCAGAGCAGGTTAGGGGGTGCCCCGACCGATCCGGGAAGCCGAGGTTGCTCGGCATACAGTGACCCCGGCCACGCGACGGGCGGGTGGGCGCCCGGGGAGGGGTGACGATGCGGGACGAGCGACGCGTTCGCGTGCTGCTGTGGACCGTGTACGCCGCCCTGGCGCTGTTCGTGTTCACCGAGAAGTGGGGTCAGGCGACCAGTGACACCCGCTTCGAGCTCACCGAGGTCCCGGGCCCGCACCTCGCGGGCACCTTCCACCTGTGGAACCCCGACGTCTCGCTGGGCGAGCTGCAGAACCAGGCCTACGGCTACCTCTTCCCCCACGGCTCCTTCTTCTGGCTCACCGAGCTGGCCGGCATGCCCGGCTGGGTCGCGCAGCGGACCTGGTCCGTCCTCCTGCTGCTCGTCGCGTGCGAAGGGCTACGACGCCTGGCACTGGCCCTCGGCGCGTCGCCGGGCGCCGCGGCCCTCGCCGGGCTGGCCTACGGGCTGACGCCGCGCCACGTCACGGAGATCGGCACCCGCAGTGCGGAGGTGCTGCCGGGGGCGGTGCTGCCGTGGGCGCTGCTGCCGGTGGTCCTGGCGGTGCAGGGCCGGATCCGCCCGCGCGACGCGGCGATCCTGTCCGCCGCCGCGTTCGCCTGTTCCGGCGGCGTCAACGGTACGGCGACCGCCGCTCCGGCTGCGCTGCTCGCCGTGGTCGTCGGGTGGGCCGTGCTCACGCGACGGTTGAGCTGGCGCTTCGGTGCCGGCTGGTTCGCGCTCGTCGGCGCGGTCAGCGCCTGGTGGGTCCTGTCCCTGCTGCGGCTCGGTGCCTACAGCCCGCCGTTCTTCGACTTCGTCGAGGACGCCCGCACCACGACCTCCACCTCGGGCTTCTCCGCGGTGCTGCGCGGCGCGAGCAACTGGGTGGGCTACATCTCCGTGGGCGGTGATCGCTGGTGGCCGGCCGGCTACGACCTGGCCTACGAGCCCTGGCTGGTCCTCGGGTCCGGCGTCGTCGCCGCCGCCGGGTTCGTCGGCCTGCTGCGGATGCGCGGTCCGTGGCGCACGCCGCTGCTGCTGGCCGCCGGGTTCGGGCTCACCTGCCAGGTCATCGCCCACACCGGCACCCTCGACGGGCCGTTCAGCCAGGCCCTGCGCGACCTGCTCGACGGGCCGCTCGCCCCGCTGCGCAACGTGCCCAAGGCCGACCCGGTGCTGCGGGTGCCGATCGCCCTGGGGCTCGGCGTGCTCGTCGGCGACCTCGCCCGGGTCCTCGTCGCACGCTCCCGCGCCCGGTCCCGCGGCCAAGGCTGGCGGACCGGCCTGCGCCGGGGGATCGCCGGCGGCGTCGCCGTGGCCCTCGCCGGCGGCCTGGTCGCCCTGGCCCAGCCGGTCCTGGCCGCCGATACCCGCACGCCCGGCTGGAAGCAGATCCCGTCCTACTGGACGCAGGCGGCGGCCTACCTGGAGAAGCGGTCCGGCGCCACGGACCGCAGTGGTGGTGCCACCTGGGTGATCCCGGGCTCCGGGTTCGGCATCCAGCAATGGGGCTGGACCATGGAGGAGCCGATGGAGGCCGTCGCGCGCAGCCCGTGGATCACCCGGTCCCAGGTGCCGCTGACGCCGCCGGCCACGATCCGGCTCTTCACCGCGATGGAGGGCTACCTCGAGACGGGGTCCGGCTCGCCGTACCTGCGTCACCTGCTCAACCGACTGGGGATCGACACCGTGCTCGTCCGGCACGACCTGGACATCGACGTCGCCCAGGCGACGTCGGCCAGCCTGGTCGGCGTGGCCCTCGGCCGCTCGCCCGGGTTGCGGCAGGTCGCGACCTTCGGCGAGTTGGAGTTCGGGCCGGCGATCGAGGTGTTCGACGTCGAGCCCGCGGTCGGCGCCCAGACCGGCACCGGTGGGTACGACGTGCGCGACGTCGACGACGCGGTGACCGTCGCCGGCTCGGTGGAGGCGGCCGTCGCCGCGGTCGGCTCGGGCCTGGTCGGCCCGGCACAGGCGATGGTCCTCGAGGGGGAGGAGGGCTGGACCCAGGGCGCCCAGGTGGTCGGTGACGGCTACCGGCTGCGGGAGCGGGCCTTCGGCCGCAACCAGGACGCCGAGAGCAACGTCATGACGCCGACCGACGCGTTCCACGGCGACCGGGTGGTCCCGAACTACCCGGGTGCCGCGGGTGCGAGGCCGGTCGTCGCCGAGTACGACGGCATCGCCGGTGTCGACGCCTCCACGTCGCGGGCCTGGACCAGCTCGCTGGGGCCCGTGCACCCCGAGAACGCGCCGTGGTCCGCGCTCGACGGCGACCCGTCGACCTACTGGCGGCCGAGTCCCTACCTCGACGCCGCCGGCCAGTGGCTCGAGGTCGACCTCGGCAGCGAGCGCCGGATCGGCACGATCTCCCTGCGCCAGCCGACGGTCGAGGACGTCGAGCACGTGGCCCGCTGGCGGGTCACCGCGGGCGGCGAGAGCCGGATCCTGCGCTCCGACCCGTTCACGGGCCAGGGCTCGGTGCGCCTCGGCGTGCGCGCCGACCGGGTCCGGGTCGAGGTGCTCGGCCGCACCGGCAAGCAGGCCGCGGTCGGCATCGCCGAGCTGGACGTCGCCGGCGTCGAACCGAGCCGCACGCTCGTCGTGCCGGAGGTGCCGGCGGAGGGCTCGCCCGATCTCGTCTTCTCGGCCACCCCCGAGGCCCGGGCCTGCGTGCTCACCGTGTTCGGGTCCGACTGCGACCGCTACCGGGCGCGCGCCTCGGAGGAGGCCACCGGCATCGACCGGACCTTCACCCTCGACGAGGCCGGCAGGTTCGCGGTGCGCGGCCTCGTCGTCGCCCGCAGCCTGCCCGGCACGCTAGCCCTGCTGCAGCCGGCGGCCGGCGTGACGATGTCGGGCTCGTCCTGGCTCTCGGTCGACCCGGCCGCGTCCCCCCGGATGGCGTACGACGGCGACCCGGCCACCTCGTGGATCGCGGACCCGCGTGACGCCGACCCCGTCCTCACTGTCGACCTGGGCCGCGAACGGACGCTGCGGCGGCTCAGTGTCGCGCCACCCGCGGGCGTGGCCGTCCTCCCCGACCACGCGGTGATCCGCGCGCAGACCGCCGAGGGCGAGGTGGTCCGCGACGTCGACCTGCGCGGGTTCGGCGCCTTCGAGCCGGTGCGTGCCCGCACCCTGACCCTCACCTTCAGCCGCGCTGCCGACCGGGTCGGCGGCGCGCCGTTGGGCATCGGTGAGCTCCGGCTCGGCGGCGTGCGCACCGCCGTGCCGCTGGACGGGGGTGGCCCGACCGGCGCCGTGTGCGGGTACGGGCCGCAGCTGGTCGTCGACGGCCGGGTCGTGAACACCCGCGTCCACGGCTTCCTCGGCGACGTCGTCGCCGCCGGCCAGCTCGCGGTCGAGCCGTGCGACAGGTCCGGTCCGCTGTACCTGACGGCGGGGAAGCACCGGGTCGCGCTGCGCTCCACCGGGCAGTTCCAGCCGGTGGGGCTGACGCTCGACGCCGTCGGCTCCGGTGCCGAGCCGGCGCGGGTGCGCCCACGCTCGCGCACCGTCCGGCTGGTCTCGTCCGCCGACACCCGCGTGCGGCTCGACGTGGGCCCGGGGCAGGACGCGATCCTCTCCTCGCCGCACAACGTCAACGTCGGCTGGGTGGCCACCGTCGACGGTCGCGAGCTGGAGCGGATCACCGTCGACGGCTGGGCCCAGGGTTGGCGGCTGCCGGCCGGGACCTCGGGGGAGGTCGAGCTCGTCTACGCGCCCCAGCGCGGCTACCTGGTCGTTCTCGTCGCCGGCCTGGGCGTGCTCGGTGCGGTGCTGCTCGCCGCGGTCGGGATCCTGGTGTCCGGTGCGGTACGGCGCCGGCGCGCTCCGGCCGTCGCGGACGACGACCAGCCGCGGGCCGACCCCGCCGAGCCCGCCGGGCCCTCACGGCGTCGTACGGTGCTCGCGGCGGTGGTCGGCGGCCTCGTCGCCGGTGTCGTCGGCGGGCCCGTGGTGGCGGTCGGCGGGGTGCTCGGCGCGCTCCTGGCGCGATGGCCCCGACTGGTCCAGGTCCTCGTCGCCACGGCCCTGGTCGGCGGCCTCGTCGCCCTCGCCGTGGCGCTCGCGGACGGACCGGTGCTGCCGTCGCGGGCCGTCGACCTCCTCACCGGTGCCGCGCTGGCGCTCGGCCTCGCGGCCGTGCTGACACGCAGGACGCCCGGGTGAGGGTCCGCCGGCCCGGTCCCGACCTCGCGGTGGCGCTCGCCCTCGCCGTGCTGGTCCTGGGTCCACTGCTCGTCGGTGGCGGCTACTGGCTCGTCGGCGACATGGTCTTCGTGCCGCACCAGCCCTGGAAGAGCGCGTGGCTCGGCCTCGACGGGTCGCTGCCGCGCGCCGTACCGATGGACGCGCTGGTCTCGCTCGCCACCCACGTCGTCCCCGGGAGCGTGGTCCAGCGCCTCCTGCTCGTCGGCGGACTCCTCGCCGGCGGGCTCGGTGTGGGGCGCCTCGTCGGGGACCTGCGCTGGTACGCCCGTGCCGCCGCGATCACGCTGTTCTGCTGGAACCCGTGGGTCCTGGAGCGACTGCTGATCGGTCAGTGGGCGATCCTGCTGGGCTACCTGCTGCTGCCGTGGGTCGCGCTCGCCGCTCGCCGGTTGCGTGCAGATCCGCGGGACTGGGGTCCGGCGGCCGTCGTCCTGGTGCTGTCCGCGGTCTGCAGCCCGTCGAGCGGGGCCATGGCCGTCGGGGTCCTGGCGGTGCTCACGCTCGGCCGGGACCGTCGTACCTGGTGGCGGGTGGGCGCATTGGCCGTCGGCGCCAACCTCACCTGGGCCGTGCCGGCGCTCACCGCCACCACCGTGCGGGTGTCGACCGACGGCGTCTTCGCGGGCTTCGCGGCCCGGGCCGAGTCCGCCGCCGGCGCGGCGGCCAGTGTGTTCTCGCTCGGCGGCATCTGGAAGACGTCGATCGTGCCCGAGGAGCGCACCAGTGCGGTGCTGGTGCTCCTCTCGTGCCTGCTGAGCGTCGCTGCCTGCGCGGGCCTGGTGCGCAGCGGACCGGAGCGGCGCCGCTGGCTGCTCCTCGGCGCCGCGGCCGTCGTGCTGGCCCTGCTGCCGGTCGTGCCCGGCGGCAGCGGGCTGCTGGAGGACCTGGCTGCGCGCGTGCCCGGACTGGCGCTGCTGCGCGACTCGCACCGCTTCCTGGCACCGCTCGGCCTCGTGCTGGCCGTCGGCTCGGCCCACGCCGTGAGGGCTGTTCGGGACCGGATCCGGCCCGGGGTGGGGGCGTTGTGGAGCGCGGTCGTGCTGCTGGTGGTCGCCCCGCTGCTGCTCCTGCCGAGCCTGGCGTGGGGTGCGCTGGGCGACCTGCCGCGCTCGTCGTACCCGCAGGCGTGGGAGGACGTTGCCGATCTCGTCGGCCCCGACGACACCACGGTCGTGCTGCCGTGGGAGGGCTCCTACCGCGGCTACGCCTGGAACCACCGGCGTGCGGTCCTCGACCCCGCACCCCGCCTGCTGCCCGGCACGGTGCTGGTCGACGACCGCGTGCTGCTGGCCGACCGGGTCGTCCCGGCCGAGGACCCGCGGGTCGTCGCGATCGCCCAGGCGCTCGCCGATCCCGAGCCGGCCGGCGCGCTGCGTGCGCAGGGCGTGCGGTGGGTCCTGCTGGAGCGCGGGATGGGGGAGCCCGCGGTCCCCGACGGCCGGATCGCGTACGACGCCGGCGGGCTGCTGCTCGTCGATCTCGTCGTAGACGGCCCGGTGTCGAGCGTTGCGGTCGGCAACGACCGTTCGCGTCAGGTTCTGGTGTCGATCGGCCACACTTGCGCGTTTCTTTTGCTTTTGGCCGGTGCCGCATGGATACTCCGGTCTGGGAGTAACGGGCATCACAGTCATGAGAGTCATGGGGAGTGATGCTCTGTGCCGCCGGTCTTTGGGAGGGGACCGTCGCATGAACACGATCATCGCCGCTGCCATCGGGGCTCTCGCCTCGACCGCCGTCCTCGTCTCCGGCGTCAACGCCGCACAGGGTGAGCACAAGCCCGTCAGCAACGAGAAGCTCTACAGCTACGCCAGCAAGTAGCGCGCCCTCGCCGCGCCCTCGGTGACCTCGGTCGCTGGGGGAGCGGTTCGTCGTACCGTCCCTGGGGAGGGGGACGGCTGAGCAGACGGCTTGGGAGGGTCCGATGCTGCAGATCGTCATTCCGGCGTACAACGAGGAACGCCGGCTGCCGCGCACGCTGCGCGAGCTGCGTCGTCATGTGACGGCGCACCGCGGTGTGCTCGGCCGGGTGGAGGTGCTCGTCGTCGACAACGCGAGCACCGACCGCACCGCGGAGGTCGCCCGTGAGGCCGACTCCGCCGCACTGCCCGTGCGGGTGGTCCGGTGCGCCCGCCGTGGCAAGGGCGCCGCGGTCCGTGCCGGGCTGCTCGCCACCGACGCCGACCTGGTGTGCTTCATGGACGCCGACGGCGCCACCGGCCTCGACGCGATCGAGGTGGCCTGGCGCGAGGTGCTGATGGGCGCCGACGTCGTCATCGGGTCGCGTGCGCTCGCCGGCAGCGAGACCGAGGCGCGGCACTGCCGCACCCGATCGCTCGGCGCGGCCGCGTACCGTCGCCTCGCCCGGCGGCTGGTCCCCGGAATCGCCGACACCCAGTGCGGGTTCAAGGTGTTCCGCGGAAGCCTGGCCCGATCGGCCGCGCGCCGGCTGGAGACCGCTGGGTTCTCGTTCGACGTCGAGCTCCTGGTGCGCCTGCGCGGCCTCGGCGCCGAGGTCCACGAGATCCCGGTGACCTGGACCGACGTGCCCGGGTCGACCTTCGTGCCGTCGCGGCACGGCGGCGCTGCGTTCGCCGAGCTGGCCCGGATCGCCTGGCGCTGCCGGGCGCTCGACCGACCGGCGCCCGCCCCGGCCCCTGCCGTGCTGCTCGCAGGGAGCCAGGCATGAGCCAGCTCGCGGACAAGCGCGTCGTCGTCGTCAACTGGCGCGACCTCGACCACTCACTGGCCGGCGGAGCCGAGATCTACGCCTGGCAGTTCGCCCGGGCGCTGCACGAGGCCGGCGCGCAGGTGCACTTCGTCACCGCGCGCGACGAGGGCCAGGCCGCTCGCGAGGTCCGCGACGGGATCGACGTACGCCGGGGCGGTGGGGCGCTCGGTTTCTACCTCTTCGCACTGGCCTGGCTGCTGCGGCACCGGCGCCGCATCGATGCCGTGATCGATCCGGCCTGCGGGCTGCCGTCGTTCTCGCCGCTGGTCCTGCGGCGCGGTACGCCGGCGCTGCTCATCGTCCACCACGTGCACCAGGCCCAGTTCGCCGTGCACTTCCCAGCCCCGGTCGCGGCCTTCGGCCGCTGGATGGAGCGGGTCGCGATGCGGCGGGTCTACCGGCACCACGCGACAGCGGCAGTGTCGGCGTCGACGGTGGCCGAGATGCGCGAGCAGCTCGGCTGGTCCGGCGACATCCGGATCCTGGAGAACGGCGCCGACCTGCCGGCAGCCGCGTCGGTGGATGCCACGACGAAGGACCCCGACCGGGTCGTCGTCCTCGGCCGGCTGGTCACCCACAAGCGGGTCGACCTCGCGCTCGAGGCCGTTCGCCGAGCGCAGGACCGGCCCGAGCTCGCCGGGCGCCGGATCCGCGTCGACGTCGTCGGCCGCGGCCCCGAGCACGACCTGCTCGTCGCCCGGGCCGCGGAGCTCGGCCTCGTCGACCAGGTCGTCTTCCACGGCTTCGTCCCGGCAGCGGTCAAGGACGCCCTGCTCGCACGGGCGGCGGTGCACGTGTGCGCCTCCGACGCCGAGGGCTGGGGCCAGGCCGTGATCGACGCGGCCGCCCACGGCGTACCCACGGTGGCCCGGGACGTGCCCGGACTGCGCGACTCGATCCGGCCAGGTGAGAGCGGCTGGCTGGTTCCCGACAGCGCGGACCCCGCCACCGTCGTCGCCCGGATGACCGACGCCCTGACCGGTGCCCTGGTCGACGCCGCCGACCCCATGACCCGGGACCTGCGCGCCGAGGCGTGCCTGGCCTGGGCCCGCAAGTTCGACTGGTCGCAGATGCGCCTGCAGGCGCGCGACCTCACCATCCAGCTCCTCGGGCACGCGGCCGCGTCGCCCGACCGTCATCACCCACGCGACGCTCGCGTGGCCGTCTGAGAGAGGCTCGCCCATGCGCAGCAAGCTCGCCGCCGTGTCCGTCGGACTCGGTGTCTTCCTGATCGTGGCGGCCGCTCTGGTCCGCTTCTACGCCTACCCGGTGCTCGCCACCGTCCCGCCCGACTACGAGGGCGTGACCAAGCTCGAGGCGACGGGGGCAGAGGTCTTCAACTCCGACCCCGAGGTGCTCGCGCCCGAGACCACCGACCTCGACATCAGCTCGCGCACCATCGCCGACAGCGGCGCCAAGGCGCCCGACGGCGTCGTGGTGTGGGTCAACTCGACCACGGTGAAGCGCGCCGATGGCAGCATCTTCCAGCAGTCCCGCGAGCGGGCGCCCTTCGACGCGAAGTCCGGTGCCGCCGTGGACTGCACGTCCTGCGACTCGTGGACCGAGGTCGCCGAGGGTGACCGCGAGCCGGCCGTGCGCAAGGGCCAGATCTACAAATTCCCCTTCGATACCAAGAAGAAGGACTACCCGCTCTGGGACGACACGGTCGGCAAGGCCGTCGACGCGAAGTTCGAGGGCGAGGAGAAGATCGACGGGCTCACCGTCTACAAGTTCGTGCAGACCATCGACCCGACCGTCGTCGAGACCCGTGAGGTCCCCGGCTCCGTGTTCGGCTCCACCGAGGCGTCCGTCGACGCCGAGATGGTCTACGGCATGACCCGCACCTTCTGGGTCGAGCCCCAGACCGGCTCCCCGGTGAACCGGGTCGAGAACCGCACGCAGGAGCTGCAGTACGACGGCGTGAACGTCCCGGCCTTCACCGGCACGGTGCAGTACACCCAGGCCCAGGTGGACGAGCTGGTCAGCGACGCCAAGAGCAACTCCAGCCTGCTCGGCGGCATGAAGCTGGTCTTCCCCGGCCTCCTGCTGCTGCTCGGCGCGGCGCTGGTCGGCACCGGGCTGTTCCTCGGCAAGGGTGCCCGCCAGGCGCGGGCCGCGCGCCGCGACGAGAAGGCGCTCGTCGACGCCTGATCCCAGGACTCCTCTCCGAGGAGGGAGACGACGGCCTCGAGCAGCTGCTCGAGGCCGTTGTCTCGTCACGACTCATCTAGGCTGGGGGAACCATGCAGGAGCTCAAGGACCGGCTGCGCGCCTTCTACGACAGCCGGATCGGGTTGCCGATCCCCGACGACGGCCTCGTGCTCGACGTGGGCAGCGGCGACAAGCCCTCGTGGCGCGCCGACGTCCTGCTCGACCGCTATCCCGACGACGCGTATGCCGGCCAGCGCTCGGGCACCGGCCACACCCGCGTCGACCGGCCGCTCTTCGACGCCGACGCGGCCGCGATGCCCTTCGCCGACGGCGTCTTCGACTACGCCATCTGCTCCCACGTCCTGGAGCACGTCACCGACCCGGTCGGTGTGGTCGGCGAGCTGACCCGGGTCGCCCGGGCCGGCTACATCGAGGTGCCCGAGGCATCGGCCGCCAAGATCATCGACTTCCCCAGCCACCTGTGGTGGTGCCGGCTCGACCGGTCGACCGAGCCGCCGACGCTGGTCATGGAGGCCAAGCAGGCGCCGGCCTTCGACCCGGAGATCGACGCCTACCTGCAGCGCTCCGACCTGGCCGAGCCGGTCAAGCGCCTGATCGACAGCCGCCACCACCACAACGTGATCGCCCTGCGCTGGACCGGCACCCAGCCGGTGCGCACGATCGGCAGCCACGACCCCGAGTTCGTCGAGCGCACCATCAACGCCGAGGCCCACCACACGCGTGGTGGCGAGGCGGTCGTGGCGCGCGCTCTGACGTCCGTGCTCACCTTCCGCAAGCCGCGTCGCCGCACGCCCATCGCGTTCGACGACATCGTGCGGCCCGAGCTGCGTCGCGGGGACGGCGCCCTGCTGGAGCCGAGGATCTACCGCTTCTGAGCCCTCAGGGCTTGTGGGCGAGGACCACGAGGCTGACGCCGGGCAGCCGCTTGACGGGCAGCCCCCGCTCGACGGCGAGGGCGGCACGCAGGCCCGCGTTGAGCACGGGGTGCACGTGCTCCATCTCGCTCTCGGCGGTGTGCTTGTTGCGACGACGTGCCCGGACGACCGGGCGCAGCAGGACGTTCCACGACCACAGGTCGTCGATGACCAGGCCGGCGCCGGTGACGAGGTCGGCGAGCTGCTGCCGCTCGTAGCGGCGTACGTGGCCCAGCGCCACGTCGTGCCCGCTCCACAGCGCCATCCCGGCCGGGACGGCCACCAGCACCCGGCCGCCCGGACGCAGCACACGCGCGGTCTCGCGCGCCACGGCCACGTCGTCGTCGATGTGCTCCCAGGCGTCGGTGGACATCACCAGGTCGACCGATGCGTCGGCCACGGGCAGGTGCCGACCGTCGCCCTGGACCACCGGGATGCCCCGCGCAGCGGCGATGTCGGAACCGGTGTCGGTGTACTCGACGCCGACCGCCTGCCAGCCGAGCTCGCGCAGCACCGCGGTGTTGCCCCCCATGCCGCAGCCGACGTCGATGGCCCGGCCCGCCGGCCACGCGCGGACGGTGCGTCGCACGAGGGCTCGGCGGGCTGCGTACCACCAGTGTCGGTGCTCGAGCTCGGCCGACTTGGCGATCTCCTCCGCGTCCACGCAGCCACCCTAGTGTCGTGTCAGCGCTTCAACCTGACACGACACCAGGGGGGTGGGCCCGCTCAGCCGTGGCGGCTCGGATCGCTCTTCGTCCGCACCTCCGCGCCGTCGCGTCCGCCACCCCAGTCGGTGTCGGCGAGGGTCGGGTCGGTCTTGCGCTTCTCGAACCTCTTGTTCCTGGTGCCGGTGACCTCCTCGTAGTCGGTCAGCCTGTCCTTGTCGGTGTCCGCTCGGGTCGGGTCGGTCCGGCGGACCTTGATCTTGTACGGCCCGCCGTTCGCCTTCGAGCGGACGATCCGCTGGCCGACCTTGACGCCCGTGACCTCCTGGTGGTCCGTGAGCCGGTCCCCGTCGGTGTCCTGGACGCACGGGTTGGTCCGCACCAGGCCGATGGTCCTGGCCTTCGCCTTCCTCGGCTTGCCGCGGACGGTCCAGTACCTCTGCGCCACGTTCATCCCGTTGACCTCCTGGCCGTCGGTCAGCCCGTCGCTGTCGGTGTCGGGCCGCAGCGGGTTCGTGCCGCTCGCGACGCCGGCGGCGTTGACGCACCCGGTCGGCCCGAAGACCTCCCGCCCGTCCTTGAGGCCGTCGCCGTCGGTGTCGGCCTTGGTCGGGTTGGTCCCGGCCGACTTCTCGGCGCCGTCGTTGAGCCCGTCGTCGTCGGTGTCCGGGTCGCCCGGGTCCGTCCCGTCCGCGGCCTCCTGGCTGTCCGGCACGCCGTCGCCGTCCGTGTCGGTCGCCGGTGTGTCGACGGTGAAGGTGGTGGTGTCGTCCACACCGGTGCCGTTGGCGTTGCCGTCGACGGTGACGGTGTGTGATCCCTCCGTCAGGTCGGTGGTGGGGGTGTGGGACCAGTTGCCGCTGCCGTCGACGGGGACGGTGATCGGGGTGCCGCCGTCGATGACGAGGCTGACCGTCGTGCCGGGCTCGGCGGTGCCGGTGATCGCTGGGGTGGCGTCGGCGACGGTCGAGCCGTCGGCGGGCGCCGTGATCGCCGTGTCGGCCGGCGTGGTGCCGCACTCGACGCCGCCCGCGGGTGCCGTCGCCGTCACCGAACCGGCGCCGATCGCGAGGTCGAGGTCTGCGAGCTCGGTGCCGAGCAGCGAGGCCTGCAGCTGGATGCGCAGCACCGCGTCCAGCGTGCCGGCACCCGTGGCGCCCGAGGAGGTGTCGGTGAAGTTGGCCAGCCCGATGCTCAGGTTGACCACTGCCACGCCCAGGGTGATCGGGACGTTGACCTGGCCCGCGCCGACGGTGACCGTGGCGACCGGGAGGCCGGCCACGAGCACCTGCGCCGTGACGCCGGAGCTGGCGACCTCGGCCGTGCCGGTGGTGCCGTCCGACGTCGCCCGGGTGACGACGGCGTCGGAGAGCCGGACGGTGATGCCGCCGGCGACGGCGGGGAGGAGCTGGACGTCGCCGACCGTCGTGCTGGTCTCGGAGACCATGTCGGAGTGACCGTCGACGTCGGCGTCCACCAGTGCGGTGGTCGTGGTCGCCTGGATCGCGCCGATCGTCGCCACGTTGTCGAGAAGGCCGACGGACGCGACGGAGCTGGTGGACCGGCCGAGCAGGCGTTCGGTGCCGACGAGCGGCGGGCAGGACGTCGCGCTGACGTAGTTGGCCTCGACGGTGCGGTCGATCGCGTCGATGTCGCCCAGGGCGGCGAGGTCGAGGGGCACCAGCGTGTCGGACGCGGAGTCGGTCGGCGGCGCGGTCACGCCGAGGCTGTCGAGGTCGATCGGGATCCCGGCCAGGGCGACGTCCACGTTGGCGGAGTCCGCTGTGACGTTGTCGGCCGCCAGCGCGCTGTCGACCGTGGTGCGCGCGTGGCCCACGGGGACGCTCGCGGCCGACGCATCGAGCACGTCGACCGGGAGGTCGACCAGGTCGGCGTGCGCCGACCCTGAGAAGTCGGCCGGCAGCGGGTCGGCGTGCGCCGACGAGGCCAGCGGGACGGTCAGGGCGAAGGCGGCCGTCGTGGCGACCGCCGTCCCGAGTGGCGCCAGGACCCTCGACCTGCGCCGCTGCTGTGATGCGAACATGAGGTGCTCCCTCCAGCACGGTTCCCGAAGGCCTCACTATTGACGAGAGGGACGGTCCCGGGGAGGGGCCGGGGTCGGATCCGGCCGGAATGAGGACGGAAGCCCCGGACGGCCATGACCCGGATTGACTAGACCAGCAGGTCGGCGCCGAAGATCGCAGTGCCCGGCGTCAGTCGGCCGCGGGTCCCGGACCACCCGCCCCAGAGCCGCTCGTGGCCCTCGGGCCACTCCGGCTCGAGCAGCGTGGTCAGCCGGAAGCCCGCCCCCGCGAGCAGGGCGACCCAGTCGCCGAGCGTGCGGTGATGCTCGACGTACGACGTCGCGCCGGTCTCGTCGTCGACCTCGACGTAGGGCGTGCGGTCCCAGTACGACTGGGTCGCGGTGAGCCCCTCCTCCCCGGGGTCGTCGGGGAACATCCACCGGGTGGGGTGGGTGATCGAGAACGCGAACCGGCCTCCCGGCCGCAGCACGCGCGCCGTCTCGGCGACCGCGAGGTCGATGTCGGCCACGAACTGCAGTGCCCCGAACGAGGAGAACACGACGTCGAAGCTCGCGTCGGCGAAGGGGAGAGCGGTGGCGGTGCCGAGCACGCTGGGCACGACGACCGCGGTCGCCTCGTCGATGCGCCGCGAGTGCTGCAACTGCCGGTGGGAGAGGTCGAGCCCGGTCGCCCGTCCGCCGCGGCTGCGCACCCAGCGCGAGCACTGGCCGGCGCCGGAGCCGACCTCGAGGACGTCGCGGTCGCGCACGTCACCGAGGATCCCGGCGGCCTCCTCGGTCAGTCCCTCCGGGCCCCAGACGAAGCCGATGTCACCGAGGAAGCCACCGTGGGTGGCCTGGTACTCGTCGGCGTACCTGTCCCAGTCGGCGCCGTTCGCGCGCCGCGACTCCTGCTCGTCCGCAGACCTCCGATGCGCGGTCACGGGGGGATGCGGCCATGCCGCTGCGTCCTGCACCCTGCGAGGATAGTGCTCGCCGGTTGGACTCCCGCGTCGGGCGGCGCGTACTCTGGAACGTCTGTGTTCTGGGCTGCCCTCCGGGCGGCGGACTCACCGACGCATCATCCCGACTACATCTGCCCACTTCAAGGACTGACCACCTACATGACGAGCACCCTCTCGACCCCGCTTGCGAGCTACGACGACAACGCGCCCCAGGTCGCGGTCAACGACATCGGCTCGGAGGCGGACTTCCTGGCCGCCATCGACCAGACCATCAAGTACTTCAACGACGGCGACATCGTCGACGGCACCATCGTCAAGGTGGACCGTGACGAGGTCCTGCTGGACATCGGCTACAAGACCGAGGGCGTCATCCCCTCGCGCGAGCTGTCGATCAAGCACGACGTCGACCCGTCCGAGGTCGTCCAGGTGGGCGACAAGGTCGAGGCCCTCGTCCTCCAGAAGGAGGACAAGGAGGGTCGCCTGATCCTGTCCAAGAAGCGCGCCCAGTACGAGCGCGCCTGGGGCACGATCGAGGAGATCAAGGAGGCCGACGGCGTCGTCGAGGGCACCGTCATCGAGGTCGTCAAGGGCGGCCTCATCATCGACATCGGCCTGCGCGGCTTCCTTCCCGCCTCGCTCGTCGAGATGCGCCGGGTCCGCGACCTGCAGCCGTACGTCGGCCAGACGCTCGAGGCCAAGATCATCGAGCTCGACAAGAACCGCAACAACGTGGTCCTGTCGCGCCGCGCCTGGCTCGAGCAGACCCAGTCCGAGGTCCGCCACGGCTTCCTCACCCAGCTCCAGAAGGGCCAGATCCGCAAGGGTGTCGTGTCCTCGATCGTCAACTTCGGTGCGTTCGTGGACCTCGGCGGCGTCGACGGTCTCGTCCACGTCTCGGAGCTGTCCTGGAAGCACATCGACCACCCGTCCGAGGTCGTCACCGTGGGCGACGAGGTCACCGTCGAGGTCCTCGACGTCGACATGGACCGCGAGCGTGTCTCCCTGTCGCTGAAGGCGACCCAGGAGGACCCGTGGCAGCACTTCGCCCGGACCCACCAGATCGGCCAGATCGTGCCCGGCAAGGTCACCAAGCTGGTCCCGTTCGGCTCGTTCGTGCGGGTCGAGGAGGGCATCGAGGGCCTGGTCCACATCTCCGAGCTGGCCGAGCGCCACGTCGAGATCCCGGAGCAGGTCGTCCAGGTCGGCGACGACGTCATGGTCAAGATCATCGACATCGACCTCGAGCGTCGCCGGATCTCCCTCTCGCTCAAGCAGGCCAACGAGACCGCTGCCGCGGCGGACGTCGAGGAGTTCGACCCGACGCTGTACGGCATGGAGGCCACGTACGACGACCAGGGCAACTACATCTACCCCGAGGGCTTCGACCCGGAGACGGGCGAGTGGCTCGAGGGCTTCGACGAGCAGCGCGCGAAGTGGGAGGAGCAGTACGCCAAGGCGCACGCTCGCTGGGAGGCCCACGTCAAGCAGCAGGCCGACGCCAAGCAGGCCGAGATCGAGGCGGGCGAGTCCAGCTCGTACTCCTCCGCCCCGGCCGAGGACGGCGCCAACGGCGGCGGCTCGCTCGCGTCCGACGAGGCGCTGCAGGCGCTCCGCGAGAAGCTCACCGGCGGCAACTGATCGCCCAGGCTTCACCAGCACCAACCACGAAGGCCCCGACCGTACGGTCGGGGCCTTCGGGCTTTTCGGCGGGGCCCTCAGGGGCGCGACCGCCCGGCCGATGATGACGTGCATGCGTGCTTGTGCCGTGCTCCTCGCCCTGCTGCTGGCCCTCCTCGGCGTCCCGGCCGCGTCGGCGGAGCCGCCGCCGACGGTCGAGGTCTCGGTGACCGGCGACGGCGTCGCGCTGCGCCCGGTCTTCGACCCCGACGTGAGCCGGTACGGCGTCGCGACCTCCGCCGCGACGGGCGGGCGGCTGACGGTGTCGGCGACGACGAGCGACCCCGCGGGCGTCGTACGGGTGGACGGGTCGGTGGTCACCGGGCCGACCGACGTGTCCGGGCTGGTCGCGGGCGACGAGGTGTCGGTGATCGTCGACGACGCGGCGGGCCACCACGCCTACGCGCTGGTCTACCTGCCCGCAGCCTTCCCCGAGATCACCACGGTCGTCGACGAGCCGGGCGTCTCCGAGGGCAACGTGCTGCTGACCCTCGGCACGGTCGCCGTGGCCCTGGACCGCAACGGCGTGCCGGTGCAGCTGCGTGACTTCGGTACGTCGGTGGCCGACCTCAAGCCGGCGCCCCACGGGCACTACACGGTGATGGTCCGGCGCCCCGGTCCGGTCAGCGACTGGGACCTGGTCGAGCTCGACGAGCAGTTCCGCGACGTCGCCACCTCGCGGACCGTCGGGCTGGTCAACACCGACAACCACGACGTCATCCTGCGTCCCGACGGCAGCCGGTTGTTCGTGGCCTACGAGCCCGACGCCGGCACCGGCCTGGTCGACGCGGTGATCCAGGAGGTCGACCCCGCGGGCACGGTGGTCCACACCTGGGACAGCGGCGACCACCTCGATCCGGCGGTCGAGACCACTGCGGGCGGCTCGGCCGACTGGGCGCACATCAACGCGATCCAGCTGCTGCCCGACGGTGACGTCCTCGCGTCCTTCCGGCACCTCAGTGCTGCGCTGCGGATCGCGTGGTCCGACCACGACGGCTTCGAGCGTGGCGACGTGGTGTGGCGCTTCGGTGGGCGGCTCAACGACTTCGACTTCGTCGACGACCCGCACGGCGGTCCGTGTGCGCAGCACACCGTGAACCGGCTCCCGAACGGCCACCTGCTGGTGTTCGACAACGGATCGGCGGTGCTCGGCGCCAACCCGTCGTACTGCGTCGACCCGGCCGACCGGCTCGGCCCGACGGTGAACCGGGCGCTCACGCGGGTGACCGAGTACGCGCTGGACGAGACGGCGATGACCGCGACGCTGGTGCGCAGCTGGTCCCACGGCAGCCGGTTCGCCTACTTCGCCGGTTCCGCCCGACGCCTGCCCGGCGGCAACACCCTGGTCGACTGGGCCGCGGACAAGCAGGCGCTGGTCAGCGAGGTGGACCCGGACGGCACGATCGTGTGGGAGCTGAAGGCGCCGACGGCGCTGAGCTACCGGGCCGAGAAGGCCGAGGTCCCCGACCGGACCGACCCGGTCGTGACCGTGTCGCTGCCCGGAGCCGGTCGCTACGACCGGGGTGACCAGGTCGTCCCCCAGGTGCGCTGCACCGACCGGGGCGGGTCGTCGCTGCAGTCCTGCACCTGGGCCGCGTCGCTCCCGACCGGTGCGGTCGGACCGCAGGTGTTCACCGTGACGGCGGTCGACGGTGCCGGCAACGCGACCGTGGTCAGCCGGGCGTACGACGTGATCTCGCCCGAGCCCGTGATCGCCGTACGGTCGGCGGCAGGATGGGCGCCGGCCCGGACCCTGCGGCTGCCCCGGCGCGGCGTGGTGCGCCGGGCGGTGCTCCGGGTGACGAACACCAGCGTCCGGCCCTCGGCCCTCGCCGTGGGGGCGACGAAGGCCGGCGCCGGGTACCGGGTCCGCTACCTCGCCGCCGGGCGGGACGTCACGGCCGAGGTCCGGGCCGGGACCTGGCGGACGGCGGTCCTGGCGCCCGGCGAGGCGGCGTCGCTGGAGGTGGTCGTCAAGCGGCGCAGCGCTGCCGCGCTGCCGCGGCGGCGGGTCGAGGTGCGGGTGGTCCGGGCGACGGCGGTGCCGGCGACCACGTCGAGCTCGGTGAGGCTGGGCCTGCGCGGGCGGTGAGCCGCAGTCCGGTCGGCGTCCGGGCCGTGCTCGGTGACCAGGCCGTCGCGGCGGGCCCAGGTGAGGAGAGCACCGAGGCCAGCGAGGAGCAGGAGGAGGATCAGTGCGGTAGTCATGGCAGAAATCCTGCCCCTGTCGCGATCCTGCCACCAGTGGCAGAAAAGCCGCTCTGCATTGATTTTCTGCCAACCGGCTGCGACAGTGGTCGGGTGCTGACCAACGTGGCCGTGATCGCCTTCGACGGCGTCGCTCCCTTCGAGCTGGGGATCCTCTGCGAGGCCTTCGGGATCGACCGCACCGACGACGGAGTGCCGGCGATCGACTTCGCCGTGTGTGCCGAGGACGACCGCCCGATGCGCACCTCGATGGGCTTCACGATGCAGGCCGCGCACGGCCTCGACCGGGTCGCCGACGCCGACCTGGTCGCGATCCCGGCGATCAAGGGGGGCATCGCCTCCGACGCGGTCGTCGACGCTATCCGTGCCGCCGCCGACCGCGGTGCCCGGCTGATGTCGGTGTGCAGCGGCTCCTTCGTGCTCGGCCAGGCCGGCCTGCTCGACGGCCGGGAGTGCACGACGCACTGGATGCACACCGAGCGGCTGCAGCGCGACTACCCGCTCGCCAAGGTGATCCCCGAGGTCCTCTACGTCGACGCGGGCCAGGTCGTCACCGGTGCCGGCAGCGCCGCGGGCCTCGACGCCGCGCTGCACATCTGGCGCCAGGAGTACGGCGCCGCGATCGCCAACATCGTCGCGCGGCGGGCCGTCGTGCCGCCGTACCGCGACGGGGGGCAGGCGCAGTACATCGCGCGCGCCGTCCCCGACTGCGAGGCCGACACCCTGCGCCCGCTGCTCACCTGGATCCTGGAGAACCTCGGCGAGGACCACTCGGTCGAGGCCCTCGCCAAGCGCGCGCTGATGTCGCCGCGCACCTTCGCGCGGCGGTTCCGCGACGAGACCGGCACGACGCCGCACCATTGGGTCACCCGGCAGCGGGTCCATGCCGCCGAGGAGCTCCTGGAGCGCACCGAGCAGCCGGTCGAGTGGATCGCCGGCGAGGTCGGGTTCGGCAACGCGGCGACGCTGCGCCACCACTTCGTGCGCGTGCGGGGGGTCAGCCCGCAGAGCTACCGCCGGCAGTTCGCCTGCTGAGCGGGGGACAGGTGCTGCTCCACGAGCTGCTCGACGACGCCACGCTCGGCCTCGAGGTGCTGGTCCGCGGTCCTGCTGACCGTCCGGTGCGCTGGGTGCACAGCATCGAGGTCGCCGACCCGGGGGAGTTCCTCCGCGGCGGCGAGGTCGTGCTGACCACCGGCGCGTGGCAGCGCCTCGGCCAGACGCCCGCGGCCTGGGTCGGCGAGGTCGCCGCGGCCGGCGCGATCGCGATCGGCTTCGGTCGGCTGGTTGTCGGCGACGAGCCACCCACCGAGCTCGTGACCGCCGCCGATGCGTGTGGCCTGACCTGCTTCGTGGTGCCTGTCGCGGTGCCCTTCGTGCAGCTCGCCGAGGCCTTCGTCGCCGCCAAGCGGATCGAGTGGGAGGCGCCGCTGCGCCGTCAGCTCGAGCACCACGGAGCCATCGTCGCCGCGCTGCGCGCCGAGCGCGGCGTCGACTCGGTGCTCCGGGTGCTGCGGCGCCGGCTCGGCCTCGAGGTCGCCGTCGTCGCCGGTACGACGACGCACGGTCCCGTCCCCGAGAACGGATGCCCGGTCACCCTGATCGGCGAAGGTCTCGCCGACGCGTCGCTGGTCCTGCCGCGACCGCTCGCCGAGCTCGACGTCGACGTCCAGGCCGCCGTCTCCAGCGCGATGCCCTTCCTGGCGCTCGAGCTGGAGCGGGAGCGCGCGGTGCGCGCCACCGAGCAGCGCTACGCCTGGGAGGTCGTCGAGTGGATCGCCACCGGGGTGACCGCGCCCGCGGTGACCGCACGGCTCGACGCGCTCGGCGTCCCGCTCGACCGCACGCTGCGGTGCCTGGTCGTCCGCGGCGCGGCGCCGGACGTGGTGGCGGCCGCGCTGGCGCCGTACCTCGTCGTGGAGCGGGCCGACGACGTCGTGTGCCTCGTGGGGGAGGACGTCACCCGGGTGCCGATCGCCGGTTACGTCGGCGTCGGCCAGGCCGCCGGGGTCGGCGAGCTGCGGGTCAGCCTGCTCCAGGCGCGACACGCCGCCGACGCCCTGGTCGCGCGGGGAGCGGAGGGCTGGCTGACCCACGAGCAGCTGGCCAGCCCCGCCGTCCTGCTCGCGGCGCAGGACCCGGCGGTGCTGCAGGCGCTGGCGCGGACCGTGCTCGGCGGCGTGCTCGACAGCGACCGCGACCGTGGGACCGAGCTCGTCGCCACGCTGCGGGCCTTCCTCGACGGCGGCGGCCGCTGGCAGGAGACGGCCGACGCGCTGCACGTGCACATCAACACGCTGCGGCACCGGATGAAGCGGGTCGAGGAGCTGACCGGGCGCTCCCTGGCGTCGACCGCCGACCGGGTCGACCTCTTCCTCGCGCTGCGCGCCCTTGGATGATCCTCCAACGACCCTCGTCGAGATTGGAGGATCCGCTCCTCCCCGTCGCGCGCGGCATGGCTCATCCTGAACGCGTATTCAGTTTTCCGACCGGGAGCGCCTGATGAACCAACCGCACTACGACGTCATCGTGATCGGCGCCGGATTCTCCGGCCTGACCGCGGCCCGCGAGCTGGGGGAGGCCGGCCAGAACGTCCTCGTCCTCGAGGCGCGCGACCGGATCGGCGGATCCACCTGGTACCGCACCGACCTGTTCGGCGGAGTCGGCCTCGAGATGGGCGGCACCTGGATCGTCCCGCAGCAGACCCACGTCTGGGGCGAGGTCGAGCGGTACGGCGTACCGATCCAGGACTCGGTGCTTCCGGACCGGATGACCTGGTCGGACCACGGCAAGGTGCTCGACACCCTGCTGCCCTGCACGCCCGCGGAGTACGGCGAGCTCGAGCACGCCGTGCGCCAGCTGCTCGCCGCCGGCGACCGTCTCGACTACACCCGGCCGCTGTCCGAGCAGGACCTCGCCGACCTCGACGTGCCGATCGAGGAGTGGGCCGACAGCGTCGGGATGAAGGGCAATGCCCGTGAGCTGCTGATCTCGTGGTTCTGCGGCTGTGCGAACGCCCACGAGTCGATCGGCTCGGCGCTCGACATCATCCGGTGGTGCGCCTCGATGGACAACTCGCTGTGGGGCATGGTCCAGGCCTCGGTGCTGGGCTTCACCTTCACCGACGGCACCAAGTCGCTGGCCGACGCGATCCGCGCCGACCTGGCCGGCGAGCTGCGGCTCTCCTCGCCCGTGCGCTCCGTCGTGCAGGACGCCGGAGGCGTGACCGTGACCTACGACGGCGGTACCGCGACCGCCGGGCGGGTCCTCGTGACGGTGCCGATCGGCGTGCTCAAGGACATCACGTGGGAGCCTGCGCTGCCCGCCGACAAGCTCGCCGCCTCCCACGAGAACCACGCCGGCCAGGGCCAGAAGGTCTGGGCGCTGGCGACCGGTGTGCCGGACGACATCAGCGGCTACGGCTGGGGCACGGCATTCGACTACGTCGGCGCCATGCACGAGTCGCCGCAGGGCACCGTGCTGGTGTGCTTCGCGCCCGAGCACGACCGCGTCGACGCGAGCGACCTCGCCGACGTGCAGCGCGCCGTACGGGAGTACGCGCCCGACGCCGTCGTCGTCGACGCCGCCGCCCACGACTGGGTGCACGACGAGTTCTCGTACGGCACCTGGGCGACCTTCCGCGCCGGCCAGTTCGCGAAGTACGAGCAGGCGCTGGCCCGGCCCGAGGGCCGCGTGCACTTCACGGGCTCCCACACCGCCACCCGCTGGCGCGCCTTCATCGACGGCGCCATCGAATCGGGGAAGCGGGGCGCCCGCGAGATCATGGACGCGACGAACACCAACAGCCAGGGAGGCGCAGCATGACCGTCGGACCCGTCGACGCGACCCAGATCCCGCGCTACGCGGGGGACACCACCTTCGCCCGGCTGCCGCGGCTCAGCGACGTCGGCGACGCCGACACCGTCGTGTGGGGCGTGCCCTTCGACGGCGGGGTCTCCTACCGCCCGGGCGCGCGCTTCGGCCCGAACCACATCCGCCAGTCCTCGCGGCTGCTGCGGCCCTACAACCCGGCCAACGACACCGAGCCGTTCAACCGCGCGCAGGTCGCCGACGCCGGCGACCTCGGCGCCAACCCGTTCTCGCTGGACGAGGCGATCGCCTCGATCGAGGCCGGCGCCCGCGAGCTGTCCGGCACCTCGCGCACCCTGCTCACCATCGGCGGCGACCACACCATCGCGCTGCCGCTGCTGCGGGTCCAAGCCGAGCGGCACGGGCCGATCGCCGTCCTCCACTTCGACGCGCACCTCGACACCTGGGACACCTACTTCGGGGCGCCGTACACCCACGGCACGCCGTTCCGCCGCGCGTCCGAGGAGGGTCTGATCGACTTCACCCACGCGATGCACATGGGCATCCGCGGACCGCTCTACAGCAAGCTCGACCTCGACGAGTCCGAGGCGCTCGGCTTCTCCGCCGTGCACGCCCGCGACTTCGTGCGCTCGCCCATCGACGACATCATCAACCGGATGCGCGACCGCCTCGGCGACCGCCCGGTCTACGTCTCGCTCGACATCGACGTCCTCGACCCCGCCTTCGCCCCCGGCACCGGCACCCCCGAGGCCGGCGGCCTCTCCAGCGCCCAGCTGCTCGAGGTGCTGCGCGGGCTCGAGGGTCTCAACGTGGTCGGCGCCGACATCGTCGAGGTCTCCCCGGCGTACGACCACGCCGAGATCACCGGCATCGCCGCCGCACACGTGGCCTACGAGCTGCTGTCGGTGCTGCCGGGCAAGCCTGCCTGAGCACGGTCGCGGCCCCCGAACGGCGGCGCGTGGTGTCACCTCGTGACACCATGCGCCGCCGTTCGCCGCCTTCTGCAGGTCGACCTGACTAGACCAGTACGGCGGATTCGTCGCAATTGTCCGCAAACAACGGACGCCGGACGGCTCGCGGCTCTACGTTCGGTGCGTCTCTCGGGATCGAACCTGACACCTGGGGGAAGTCCGTGCACCTGCGCCTGCTGTTCGCCAAGCTCCTGGCCCTCGTCGTCACCATTGCCTGTGTCTGGGTGGGCTGGGCCCTCCCGGTCGCCCACGCCGCCGTTCCACCCGGACAGCTCGACGTCGCGATCACGACGTCGGACGGTGGTGAGGTCGACGGCACCGCCTACCTCTATCGGTGGGACACCGACTTCGAGGAGTTCGGCTACGAGGCGGAGCTTCCTGTCACCGGCGTCGCCACGGCGAACGCCTCGTTCCCAGGGCTCGCTCCTGGCTCCTACTACGTGCAGGTCGACGACGACTTCGGCAACTACCTGACCGGGTACTCCGGTGGAGCGGTCGACGATCCTGTCTCCCTCTCGGATCCGGGGGTCGTCACCCTCACCGCGGAGGCAGGTGGCGCGACCTCGGTCGTGATGAACCCCGTTCCACCGCCCGTCTCTGTGAGCGGATCGGTCGTCGACGCGACGACCGACGAAGGCATCGTCGACGCCTACGTGGAGGCGAGCGGGGACCAGGGCTCCGACGACGACTTCACCGCCGTCGGAGGCACGTTCGCCCTCGATCTCCCGCCGGGCACCTACGACGTCGCGGCCAGCGCGGACGGGTACGTGTCGACGTCGGTCGAGCTCGTCGTGACGGCCGAGAGCACCACCATGCCGGCCATCGAGCTCACGCCGCTCACGCCGGGAATCTACGTCAGCGTCCACGACGACACCTTCGGTGGTCCGGTGGCCGACGCGTCGGTCAACCTGGCGCCCGTCGGCGGTGGGATGCCCACCACGGTCGTGACCGACGCCGACGGTGAGGCGGTCTTCGTCGGTGTCCCGAACGGGGACTACACGGTCTCGGTCGTCCCGGCCACCGGTTACGTCGCCGGCGATCCGGCCTTCGTCTCCTACAGCGGTGGCGTCGAGTACGCGGAGCTCTCGGTGAGCGTCGACCTGTCCTGCGAGCCCACCAGCGCGAGCACGGGCCTCACCAACGTCGGCTTCGAGGAGGACCTCGCCGGGTGGACGGTCGGCTACACGACCGAAGGTGTCGCGGTCGTCGGGGCCGACGACTTCACCCAGCCGTGGGAGGGCAGCAAGATGCTCCGGATCGGCAACTCCCAGCCGAGCAACGGAGAGGACCAGCCGGAGGGCCCGAACGTGCTGTGCCAGGACTTCGTCGTCGACCAGGCGCAGGAGACCTTCTCCTTCAACGCCTTCACCTATGACTACACGGGCTTCGACGAGTTCATGTTCGACGTCGTCGTGACCGACCCGGACACCGGGGAGACACTCGCCGCCTACCAGCAGGGCGCCTGGGGCGAGGGCACCGAGCTGAAGACGTCGGGCTGGCGCGGCGTGAAGCTCGACCTCACCGGCCACGTCGGCGACACGGTGCGGCTGTCCTTCCGTGCTGGCGGCACCAGCGACACGCTCTACGCGTTCTGGGCCTACGTCGACTCCGCGGACACACTGCCGCCGACGATCCAGACCTCGACGGCCGACGTGAAGTCGGCCACCGGCAGCGTCACGACCGACCCGGTCACCGGCCAGGTCACGGTCGCCATGCCGAGTGGATCACCGTCCGACCTCACCCTGACCATTCCCGCCACCTGTGCGGACGAGGAGGTCGAGCCCACGTCCGTGAGCCTGGTCCTCGGTGGAGAGGTCTTCGACGCCACGAAGAACGCGAACGGCACCTACACGGCGACCATTCCGGAGGAGAGCATCGAGTCCGGCTCCCTGAGCGTCCAGGTCATGTGCCCGGACGCGACCACGCTGGTCGTCCCGATCGGTCAGATCGTGCTCTACGACCCGAGCGGGATCGTGACCGACAAGGTCACGGGCCAGCCGGTCGTCGGCGCTGAGGTCCGTCTGTACAAGGTTCCCGGCTGGGAGCCGCAGGGGGCGACCGGCCCGCACCCGGCCTCCACCTGCCAGACCAACCTGTCGAAGGCGGGCGGAGCGCCGTGGAGCCAGCCTGCTCCGACGGACCTCGGGGTGCTCGTCCAGGCGGCAAGCCCCGAGATCAGCCCGAACGTCAACCCCTTCGTGACCAACGCCGTCGGCTACTACGGCTGGGACGTCGCGCAGGGCTGCTGGTACGTCGTCGTGAGCAAGGCCGGCTACCAGACGCTCACCAGCCCGGTGGTGGGCGTGCCGACCGCGGTCACCGACCTCGACCTGCAGCTGGTGCCGAACCCCACGGGTCCGCAGGGGCCGAGCGCGGGCTGCACCGCCGCGCAGGCCGGACTGTCCACGGCTCAGGCAGCGATCGCCGACGCCCAGGCCAAGGTCAAGAAGGCCAAGGCGAAGCTCAAGAAGGCGAAGAAGTCCGGCTCGGCAGCGAAGGTCAAGAAGGCCAAGGCGAAGCTCAAGAAGGCGAAGACGGCGCTCGGCGGCGCGTCGAGCTGGCTGGCGACGGCCCAGGCCAACGTGGGCAAGCACTGCTGAACCAGCGAACCACGAGGGGCTCCGCACGGACGTGTGCGGAGCCCCTCGTGGTTCTCAGTCGCTCACCAGGTGCGGGCCCACACGGCGTACTCGGCGGCACGGAGCCGGTCGAGGGCCGCGGTGGAGAGCGGCTCGGCGGCGTCGATGACGACGTAGCCGAGGCCGTCCTTGGTGGAGAGCAGCTGGTCGACCACGTTGTCGCCGGCCTCGGCGAAGGTGGCGTTCAGGTCCGCGAGGACGCCGGGCACGTTGTGGTGCAGCAGGCCCAGGCGGCGCCCGGCCGGCAGCTCGGGAGGCTGGACGGCGGGCAGGTTCACCGACAGTGCGGTGCTGCCCTCGAGCGCGAACCGGGCGAGCTTCTCGGCGACGAACCAGCCGATCTCCTCCTGCGCCTCCTGGGTGGAGCCGCCGATGTGGGGCGTCAGGATGACGTTGTCGAGGCCGCGCAGCACGGAGTCGAAGGGGTCGCCCTGCGCCTTGGGCTCGGCGGGGAAGACGTCGACGGCGGCGCCGGCGATGTGCCCGGACACGAGGTGGTCGCGCAGCGCCTCGTAGTCGACGACCATGCCGCGCGAGGCGTTGATGAACAGGGCGCGCGGCTTCATGGCGGCGAACTCGGCGGCACCGAAGAAGCCGGCGTTGCCCGGCCGGCCGTCGACGTGCAGGCTGACGACGTCGCTGATCTCGAGCAGCTCGCGCAGCGACCGGACCCGGCGGGCGGTGCCGTGCGCGGGGCGGTCGGCGGTGTCGTAGAAGACGACGTTGAAGCCGAGGGCCTCGGCCACGGTCGAGAGCTGGGTGCCGATGTTGCCGTAGCCGACGATGCCCATCGTCCGGCCGCGGACCTCGTGGCTGCCCTTGGCCGACTTGTCCCACACGCCCTCGTGCATCCGCTGGGTCTTCTCGGGCAGGCGCCGGGCCAGCGAGATGACCTCGGCGATGACCAGCTCGACGACGCTGCGCGTGTTGGAGTACGGCGCGTTGAAGACGGCGATGCCCTTGGCGGCGGCGGTCTTGAGGTCGACCTGGTTGGTGCCGATGCAGAAGCAGCCGACGGCGACGAGGTCGGTCGCGGACTCGAGGACCGTCGTCGTCACGTTCGTGTTGGACCGGACGCCGAGCAGGTGCACGCCGGGAAGGGCGGCGATCAGCTCGTCCTCGGACAGGGAGCCCGCACGCAGCTCCACCTCGTAGCCCCGGGCCTCCAGGGTCTCGACGGCGGCAGGGTGGATGTTCTCGAGCAGCAGAGCCTTCACGAGGAAACCCTACGGCCCCGGGGCCGGTCCGCCGGCAGCGGGCCTGAGGCGTGGACACCGCCGCTGCGGCCCGGGAACCCCCAGAATTGGGCGTCGCGCACTCCCGGGGACAGGTCTAGCGTGAGGTACCACCTGCACGAGCGCCCCTGGAGGTGGTGTCGATGTGTGACGAGAGCGCCGAGGTCCCCGGTCCGATCCGCTCGGTCGTGACCCGACGAGGCGTCCTGGCCGGGGCTGCCGCCCTCGCCGGCGTGAGCAGCGTGGTCACCGCCGCCGACGACGCGGCCGGTGCCGTACGCCGGGCGCCGGACCGTCGCTTCCCGGGCCGCCCTCCGGTCCCACCACCCCTCGTCGTGGAGGGCGGACCACTGCTCGACCCGTTGACCGGTCGCGTGGTCGAGGACGCGGTGGTCGTGCTCGCGGACGGCAAGGTGCTCGCGGCAGGGAGCCGCGCCCGCACGGCGGCCGCCGTGCAGGAGGTGTCCGGCCGGGCGCGCACGATCGACGCGGCCGGCGGCTGGATCCTGCCGGGCCTGGTGGACGTGCACGTCCACGTCAACGCGATCGCCGACGCGGTCGGGGTCCTGATGGCCGGTGCCACGTCGATCCGCAGCGGTACGTCGAACTTCTACCAGGACGTCGCGATGCGCCCGCTCCCGAGGTGGAAGCCCGGTGCCGTGCCGCGGATGCGGGCCGCCGGCGTGTTCGTGACGCCCGACCTCGGCGACACGGTGCTGGCCGACCCCGACCTGGCGCCGCTGGCCAGCCTGCCGGACGGAGTCCGTTCGCCCGAGGCGCTGGCATACGTCACGCGGGTCAACCTGTCGCGCGACGTCGACGTGGTGAAGACCCGCGCCAACCCGCGCGCCGGCATCCCGCAGCAGGACCCGCTCGAGCTCGTGTACGACGAGACCCAGCTGCGCGCCGTCGTCGAGACCGCGCGGCGCGGGCGCGCCGGGGTGCTGTGCCACGCGTACAGTGCCGACGGCTGCCACGGCGCGGTCCGGGCGGGCATCCAGAGCCTCGAGCACGGTGTGTTCGTCACCGAGGAGACCCTCGAGCTGATGGTGCGCCGCGGCACCTTCTTCACGCCGACGATGGGGGCGGTCCTCGGGCTCGCGGACTCGCCGGACCCGATCCTCGCCCAGCGCGGGCGCGAGTACGGCCCGGTGCTGCAGGCGGCCGTGCTGCGGGCCCACGAGCTCGGCGTGCCGGTGGTGGCCGGCACCGACACCTTCGGTACCGCGACCCGGTCGGTCGGCAGCGAGGTCCGGCTGATCGGCGAGACCGGCGTGCCCGCCCTCGACGCGTTGCGCGGTGCGACCACGACCGCCGCCCGGCTGCTGGGCTGGGAGGACCGGATCGGCCGGCTCGTCCCCGGCCACCTCGCCGACGTGGTCGTCGTCGACGGTAGTCCGCTCGACGACCTCGCGGCGCTCGAACGGGTCCAGCTCGTGGTGGCGCAGGGCGCCGTCGTGCGCGACGACCTCGCCGCCTGACGCACAGACAGGACCGCCCCTCACCGTCGGCACGGTGAGGGGCGGTCCGGAGCTGAACCTCGTGACTGACCCAGCTCTGATCGGCTCAGCTCCAGTCGACGCTGTAGTAGCGCGTCTCCTGGTACTCGCGGATGCCCTCGTGGGCGCCCTCGCGGCCGATGCCGCTCTGCTTGACCCCGCCGAACGGCGCGGAGGGGTCGGAGACGATGCCGCGGTTGATGCCGACCATGCCGGCGTCGATCCGCTCGCCGAGGCGCAGCGCGTCCTGGAGCCGGCCGGCGTACACGTAGGCAGCCAGGCCGAACTCGGTGTCGTTGACGGACGCGAGCAGCTCGGCCTCGTCGGTCCAGGTGACGATCGGGGCGACCGGGCCGAAGATCTCCTCCGACAGGATCGGCGCGCCGACGGGTACGTCGACCAGGATCGTCGGCGGGAAGAACCAGCCGGTCTCGGGAACGGTGCCCTGCACGGCCACGCGCGCGCCGTCGGCGACCGCGGAGTCGACCAGCTTGGTGATCCCGGTGAGCGCCTTCTCGCTGATGACCGGGCCGATCTGGTTGGTCTCGTCGGCGGACGGGCCGACCTTGAGCGCCGCGACCGCGGCCGAGAACTTGTCGACGAACTCGGCAGCCACGTCGGCGTGCACGTAGAACCGGTTGGCGGCCGTGCAGGCCTGACCGCCGCCGCGGAACTTCGCGATCATCGCGCCCGCGACGGCCGCGTCGATGTCGGCGTCGGCGGTGACGACGAACGGCGCGTTGCCGCCCAGCTCCATGCTCGAGTTGAGCACCCGGTCGGCGGCCTGGCGCAGCAGCGTGCGGCCGACCCCGGTGGAGCCGGTGAAGCTGACCTTGCGGACGCGGGCGTCCTCGAGCCAGGCGGTCACGACGGCGGCCGCGTCGGTGGTGGGCACCACGTTCACCACGCCCTCGGGCACGCCGGCCTCGCGCAGGATCCTCGCCACCGCGAGCGCGGTCAGGGGGGTCTCCGCGGCCGGCTTGACGACGACGGTGCACCCGGCGGCCAGGGCCGGCGCGATCTTGCGGGTCGCCATCGCGGCGGGGAAGTTCCACGGCGTGATCAGCGCGGCCACGCCCACCGGGGCGTAGGTCACCAGGGTCTTGGCGTTGCCGGCCGGCGCGTCGCCGTAGGTGCCCTCGCCGCGGACGGCCTCCTCGCTGAACCAGCGGAAGAACTCGGCGGCGTAGTTGACCTCGGCCCGGGCGTCGGCGACGGACTTGCCGTTCTCCGAGGCGATCAGGCCGGTCAGCAGGTCCGCGTCGCGGATCATCAGGTCGTAGCAGCGGCGCAGGATCTCCGCGCGGGCCCGGGCGGGCGTCGCGGCCCACCCCGGGAACGCGGCGGCGGCCGCGTCGACCGCGGCGGTCGCGTCGGCGACCGTGCCGTCGGCGACGGTGTCGATGACCGCGCCGGTGGCGGGGTCGTGGACCTCGAAGGTGGTGTCACTCATCGTTGCTCTCCAGTCAGCTCAGGGATCACGGGTAGAGGCCGCGCAGCTGGTGCGCCTGGGCCACGCGCTCGACGGCGAGGCAGGTCGCCGCGGTGCGCAGGGGTACGTCGAGCCGCGCAGCGGCGGCGGTGACCGACTCCCACGCGTCGAGCATCCGCTCGGCGAGGCGGGCCTCGACCTCGTTCTCGCTCCACCAGTAGGCCTGGTTGGCCTGCACCCACTCGAAGTAGGACACGATCACGCCGCCGGCGTTGGCCAGGATGTCCGGTACGACGAGCCGGTCGGCCGCCTGCAGGATCCGGTCGGCCTCGGGCGTGGTCGGCCCGTTGGCGCCCTCCACGATGACCTTGGCGTTGACCCGGCCGGCGTTGTCGGCTCGCAGCACGCCCTCGACGGCGGCGGGGACGAGCAGGTCGACCTCGGCCTCGAGCACGGTCTCGGCAGGGACGGCCTCGCCGCCGGCGAAGCCGACGACCGAGCCGGTGGCGTCGACGTGCGCCTCCAGGGCGACGATGTCGAGACCGCTCGACGCGAACACCGCGCCGTACTGGTCGGACACGGCGAGCACCCGGGTGCCGGCCTCGGCGAGGAACCGGGCGGCGTAGCGGCCCACCTTGCCGAAGCCCTGCACCGACGCCGTCGCGCCGTCCGGGTCGATGCCGCGCGAGCGCAGCGCCGCCAGGGCGACGTGGACGACCCCGCGCGAGGTGGCCGTGGCGCGGCCACGGGAGCCGCCGAGGCTGATCGGCTTGCCGGTGGTGACGCCGAGGACGGTGTGGCCCTGCTGGACGGAGTAGGTGTCCATCAGCCAGGCCATGGTCTTCTCGTCGGTACCGATGTCGGGTGCCGGGATGTCGCGCTCGGGACCGATCAGCGGGCTGATCTCGCTGGTGTAGCGGCGGGTCACGCGCTCCAGCTCGGCGGCCGAGTAGTTGCGCGGGTCGATCCGCACGCCGCCCTTCGCGCCGCCGTACGGCACGTCGAGCAGGGCGCACTTCCAGGTCATCCACATCGCCAGCGCACGGACCTCGTCGAGGTCGACGTCGGGGGAGTACCGCAGGCCACCCTTGGCCGGGCCGCGCGAGAAGTTGTGCTGGACCCGGTGGCCCACGAAGAGCTCGGTGGTGCCGTTGTCGCGGCGCAGCGGGATGCTGACGGTCACCTCACGGCGCGGGGTGGCGAGCATCTGGTGCAGGCCCTCGTCGTAGCCGAGCAGCGTGGTGGCCTCCCGCAGCTGGGTGCGGGCGTCCGCCAGCGGCCCGGTACCGGCGAGGGTCTCGGGCTCGTGGAGCGCGGTCATCAGTTCTCCTGGAAGACTTCCGCGAGGAGGTCGAGCGCCTCGTCGAGCAGGTGGTCGGGCATCGACAGCGGCGGCAGGAAGCGCAGCACGTTGCCGTAGGTGCCGCAGGTCAGCACGACCAGGCCCTTGGCGTTGGCGGCCGCGGCGACCTTCTTGGTGAGGTCGGCATCGGGCTCGGTGGTGCCGGGCTTGACCAGCTCGACGGCGATCATCGCGCCGCGACCACGGATCTCGCCGATGCGCGGGTCGTCGTCCTGCAGCGCGGCGAGGCGCTCGGTCATCGTCTTGCCGATGGTGCGCGCGCGGTCGACCAGGCCCTCGGCCTCGATCGTCTCGAACACGGCGAGCGCGGCGGCGCAGGCGAGCGGGTTGCCGCCGTAGGTGCCACCGAGGCCGCCGGCGTGCGCGGCGTCCATGATCTCGGCGCGACCGGTGACGGCGGCGAGCGGGAGGCCGCCGGCGATGCCCTTGGCGGTCACGATCAGGTCGGGTACGACGCCCTCGTGGTCGCAGGCGAACAGCTCGCCGGTGCGGGCGAAGCCGGTCTGCACCTCGTCGGCGACGAAGACGACGCCGTTCTCGCGGCACCAGGCCACCAGGGTCGGCAGGAAGCCCTCGGCCGGGACGATGAACCCGCCCTCGCCCTGGATGGGCTCGATCACGATCGCGGCCAGGTTGTTGGCGCCGACCTGCTTCTCGATGACGTCGATGGCCTTGCGGGCGGCCTCGGCCCCGTCGAGGCCGCCGTCGCGGAAGGGGTAGGACAGCGGGGCGCGGTAGACCTCGGAGGCGAACGGGCCGAAGCCGTTCTTGTACGGCATGTTCTTCGCCGTCATCGCCATCGTGAGGTTGGTGCGGCCGTGGTAGGCGTGGTCGAAGACGACGACGGCCTGCTTGCCAGTGGCGGAGCGGGCGATCTTCACGGCGTTCTCGACGGCCTCGGCGCCGGCGTTGAACAGCGCGGAGCGCTTCTCGTGGGTGCCGGGGGTGAGCTCGTTGAGCTTCTCGGCGACGGCCACGTAGCCTTCGTAGGGGGTGACCATGAAGCAGGTGTGGGTGAACTCGGCGACCTGCCGGGTCACGGCCTCGACCACGCGCGGCGCACTGTTGCCCACGGTGGTGACGGCGATGCCGGAGCCGAGGTCGATCAGCTGGTTGCCATCGGCGTCGACGAGGATGCCGCCACCGGCCGCGACGACCTGGACGGGCAGGCCGACGGCGACGCCGGAGGCGACCGCCTTCGCCTTGCGGGCCGCGAGCTCCTGCGAGCGGGGGCCGGGGATCGCGGTGACGAGGCGTCGCTCCTGGGTGATGCCAGGGCCGCCGGAGGTGTGCCCGGAGGTGTTGTCGGTCATGGGTACGACGGTAGGACCGCGGGGTGCCGGCGGCCATGCTCGACCTGCACAATCTTGAATAGTGTGTTGTGCAAGAATCGCACCATGGTGACCGTGGCCGACCTGGTGGCGATGCCCGGCCTCGGGCTGCGCCCGGCCGAGGGCGCGCCGGCCCTCGACGGACCGGTGCTGCGCTGGGTCGCGACCAGCGAGCTGGCCGACCCGACGCCGTACCTCGAGGGCGGGGAGCTGCTGCTGACCACCGGCCTGGGCACGCGCGGGTGGAGCCAGGAGTGGGCGGCGTACGTCGACCGGCTGGCCGACGCGGGTGCGGCGGCCCTCGGGCTCGGCACCGGCCTCACCCACGACCGGCTGCCGCCGGCGCTCGTCACCGCCTGCGCGGCGCGGGGGCTGGTGCTGCTGGAGGTGCCCCGGGCCACGCCCTTCGTGGCCGTCTCGCGCGCCGCGGCCGAGCTGCTCCAGGACCAGGAGGCGGCGACCACCCGGCTCGCCCTGGACCTGCAGCGCCGGCTCACCCGCGCCGCGCTCGGCCTCGACCTGCGCCCGCTCGTCGAGCGGCTCGCCCAGCTCCTGGACGCCAGCGTCGCGTTGGTCCAACGCGACGGCGAGCCGGCCGAGGGGCCACTCGGCGCCCACCCCGAGACCCTCGACCTCGACCTGGTCCGCGCCGAGGTGGCCGGGATCAAGGGCCAGGGCCTGGGCGCCGTGTCGACCACGACCCGGGACCGCGACACGACGGTGGTCCGGCCGATCGGCCTGGCCGGACGCCCCGACCTCTACCTGGCGGTGTCCCTGCCCGGCGGGCTCGACGAGCCGCAGCGTTCGGCGGTCAGCACCGCCGCGGTGCTGCTCAGCCTCGCCGTCGAGCGGAGGGCCGAGCGCCGTGCGGCCGACCGCCGCCTGCGCGGGCGCGCTCTCGAGCTTCTCTGCGCCGGCGACCTGCGCTCGGCCGAGGTGCTCCTCGACGCCGCCGAGGGCGACCGGTCGGTGCCCGAGCGGCTGCGCGTCGTACGCATGGCTGGGCCGGAGGAGTCGCTCGGCGACGTGCTGGATCGGCTCGAGGACGCCGACGACAGCGCGTTGGCCGGTCTCGTCGACGGCGAGCTGGTCGCCGTCGTCGCCCCGTCGAGGGCCGGCTCCGTGCTCGCCCTGGCCGCCGGGGTGCGGGCGGGCGTGGGTCGGGCGGTTCCCGCGACGGAGGCTCGCCGCGGCGCGGAGACCGCCGGGCACGCCCTCGACCGCACCACCGCGGCCAGCCCGCACCGGCGCTGGGAGGAGGTCGCCGACGCCGGGCCGCTGGCGCTGGTGCCCGAGGGACTCGGTCAGGAGTACGCCGCGACCTTCCTCGCGCCGCTCGACGCCGAGCACCGCACGACCCTGGCCGCCTTCCTGCGCCACCACGGCTCGCGCGGCGCGGTCGCCGACGAGCTCGGCGTGCACCGCAACACCGTGCGCAACCGCCTGACCGAGATCGAGCGGCTCGCCGGGCTCGACCTCGACGACCCGGCGGCGCGGGTGGGTGCGTGGCTGGCCCTGGAGCTCGCCGCCGAGGACTCCTCGGGCGTGTCTCCCGAGCCGGCGCCGGCGCGCACCAGGCGGGGACGGGGAGGCATGCCCTAGGGGTCGCGCAGCTCGTTGCGGCGCACCTTGCCGGTGAGGGTGCGGGGAAGCTCGGCGAGGAAGACGTACTCCTTGGGGCGCTTCGGGGGTGCCAGCTGCTCGCGGGCGAAGGCGCGCAGTGCGTCCTCGGAGGGACCGTCCGGCGCGACGACCACGGCGGCGCACACGCGCTGTCCCCACTGCGGGTCGTCGACGCCGTACACCGCGACGTCGGCCACCCCCGGGCACGTGCCGAGGACCTGCTCCACCTCGGTCGGGTAGACGTTGACGCCGCCGCTGATCACCAGGTCCTCGCGCCGGCCGTCGAGGAAGAGGTAGCCGTCGGCGTCGAGACGGCCCAGGTCGCCGACGGTGAACGCGGGCCCGTCGGGGGTCTCACGCCAGGCCGCGGCGGTCTTCTCGGGCGCGCCGAAGTAGGTGAACCGGGCGAACGGCGGGACGGTGCACCAGATCGTCCCGTCGGGGTCGGTCCGCAACCCACGGCCGGGCCGGGCGCGGCCCACGGTGCCGGGGCGCGTGAGCCACTCCTCGCTGCGGCAGGCCGTGAACTGGCCCTCCGTCGAGCCGTAGAACTCCCACGTCGAGCCCGCCGGGAAGGCGTCGATCAACCGGTGCTTGAGGTCGGTCGGGCACGGCGCGCCGGCGTGCGCGACCAGCCGGAACGACGACAGGTCGGGCGTCCCGTGCTCGTCCCAGTGCGCGAAGAGCCGCTGCAGGTGCGTCGGCACGCAGAACATCGTGGTCGGCCGCTCGGCCTCGATCGCCGCGCTCACCGCGGCCGGGTCGAACGGCCCGGGGATCACGATCCGGCCGCCGGCGAGCACCGTGCCCATCGCGAACCGCAGCGGCGCGGAGTGGTAGAGCGGGCTGAGGACGAGGTTCACGTCGTCGGCGGCGAAGCCCCACAGGTCACGCTCCTCGGCGACCAGCGCCGCTGCGTCGTCGGGGGAGAGCAGGCCGGAGAAGACGCCCTTCGGCACGCCGGTCGTGCCGCTGGTGCAGTGCATCGGCCGGCCCAGCGGCAGGCCCGGCTGCGGCAGTGACGCCACCACGGCGGCCAGCTCCTCCTCGGTCCGCACGACCGCTGTCGGGTCCAGGCCCGCCAGGATCCGGTCCTGCTCGGTGGGCGTGAGACGCGGGTCGAGTGGGATCGGGAAGATGCCGGCGGTGAGCATGCGGAGCACCGCGTCGACGTACGCGTGGGAGCCGGGCAGGAGCAGGGCGACCCGTTCGTTCTCCACGGGGTCACAGTAGGGTCCGCGTGTGCGCGTCGGACTGACCGGGGGGATCGCCTCGGGGAAGAGCACTGTCTCGTCGATCCTTCGGGAGCTGGGGGCGGTCGTCATCGACGCCGACCAGATCGCGCGGGAGGTCGTCGCCCAGGGGACCCCCGGGCTCGCGGCCGTCGTCGAGGCGTTCGGGCCCGAGATGCTGACCCCCGAGGGCGACCTGGACCGGCCGAGGATGGGCGCCCTGGTCTTCGCCGACGAGGCCGCGCGGCGCCGGCTCGAGGGCATCGTGCACCCGCTCGTGTTCGAGCGCTACGCCGAGCTCGAGACCGCTGCGCCCGCCGACGCGATCGTCGTCCACGACATCCCGCTGCTGGTCGAGTCGGGGCGCGCGGCGGAGTTCGACGCCGTGATCGTCGTCGACGCGCCCGAGGAGGTGCAGGTCGACCGGATGGTGCGGGACCGGGGTTGGACCGAGGAGGACGGCCGCGCCCGGATCGCCGCCCAGGCGACCCGCGAGCAGCGCCGTGCGGTGGCGACGTACCTGATCGAGAACACCGGGACGCACGAAGACCTCCGTCGCAAGGTGACGGAGGTCTTCGCGGAGCTGAGGGATCGCGCCTGATCCCAGCCGGGGTCAGCCGGGGTCAGCCAGGTCAGGCGGCCATGTCCGGGTCGCCGAGGCGGCGCAGCTTCTGCAACGCCTCGCGCTCGAGCTGGCGCACCCGCTCGGCGGAGATGCCGTGCTTGACGCCGATGTCGGCGAGCTTGTGCTGGCGCCCGTCGACCAGGCCGTAGCGCTCGCGGATGATGTCGGCCGCCCGCGCGTCGAGCTGGTCGACCAGGGTGTTGAGCCGCTCGCGGGCCTCGACGTCGAGCACCGTCAGGTCGGGACCGGGGGCGGTCTCCTGGGCCATCAGGTCACCCAACGAGGTGTCACCGTCCTCGTCGACGGGGGTGTCGAGGCTGACGTGCTCGCGACCCCACGCCATCAGGTCGAGGACCCGGTCGACCTCCAGGCCGAGCTCGGCGGCGATCTCGGCGGGCTCCGGGTCGCGGCCCAGCTGGCGCTCGAGGGTACGGCGTGCGCCGCCGACCTGGTTGAGCTCCTCGACCACGTGGACGGGCAGGCGGACCACGCGGGCCTGCTGCGCGATGCCGCGGGTGATGGCCTGGCGGACCCACCAGGTGGCGTAGGTGGAGAACTTGTAGCCCTTGGCGTAGTCGAACTTCTCGACCGCGCGGATCAGGCCGGTGTTGCCCTCCTGGATCAGGTCGAGCATCGGCATCTGGGCCCGGCCGTACTTGCGGGCGATGGACACCACGAGGCGCAGGTTGGCGTTGATGAACTCCGTGACGGCCTTGCGGCCCTCCTCGGCGATCCACTCCAGCTCCGCCTCGGTGGCCTGCTTGGGGGCGCCGCCCTTGCGACGGCCGATCCGGCCCTCGGCGAGGAGGTGCTCGGCGTACAGTCCAGCCTCGATCGCCTTGGCGAGCTCGACCTCCCGTGCCGCGTCGAGCAGGGGGGTGCGCGCGATCTCATCGAGGTACAGGCCGACGCTGTCGCGTCCCTCGATCTCGCGTCCGGTGTTGCGCGTCCTCGTCATCGTCGCTGCCATGGCGTCCCTCCTTGCCCCGTGCGGCTGGAGCCCATCCGCACCTGTGGTTCCCAACACCGGCGCGGTACCCGGGATTCCCCGGAACCTTCGGTGTTGCTCTCACCGGCTTTGACGCTCGGCGATCCCCGGAAGTTGCGCCCGGAGCCGAATCTCAGGGAGTTCTCAACTTCGCCCGGAACGCGCTCAGGAACGAGGCTCGGCGTCGGCCAGGCCGAGGCGGTCGAGGATCCAGGCGAGCGAGAACGCCCGGTCCTCCCACGCGCGGTAGCGTCCCGACACCCCACCGTGCCCGGCAGCCATCTCGGTGCGCAGCAGCACCTCGGCGTGCGGCGCCCGCTCACGCAGCCGCGCCACCCACTTCGCCGGCTCGACGTAGAGCACCCGGGTGTCGTTGAGGGAGGTCTCGGCCAGGATCGGCGGGTAGGGCAGGTCGGCGACGTTCTCGTACGGCGCGTAGCCGGCGATCCGCTCGTAGGCGACCGGGTCGTCGCCCGGGTTGCCCCACTCGTCGTACTCCGGGACGGTGAGCGGCAGTGTCGCGTCGAGCATGGTGGTCAGCGTGTCCACGAAGGGGACGCCCGCCACGAACCCACCGAACGCCTCGGGCGCCTGGTTGGCGACCGCGCCGATGAGCAGGCCGCCGGCGCTGGCACCCTCGGCGACGATCCGGTCCGCCGTCGTCCAGCCGGCTTCGACGAGGTGGCGGGCCACCGCGATGAAGTCGTCGAACGTGTGCTGCTTGTGCTCGAGCTTGCCGTCGTCGTACCAGTGCCGGCCCATCTCGCCGCCGCCGCGCACGTGGGCGATCGCGAACGCCGCGCCCCGGTCGAGCAGGGAGAGCCGGCTGACCGCGAAGTACGGGTCGATCGAGGCCTCGTAGGCGCCGTACCCGTAGAGGTGGACGGGGACCCGGTCGGTGCCGTCGGGGCCGCGCACGCCCTTGCGGACCACCAGCGAGACCGGCACCTGCACGCCGTCGACCGAGGTCGCCCACAGCCGGTGCTCCTCGTAGTCGTCGGGGTCGTAGCCGCCGAGGACAGGTGCCTGCTTGCGCAGTACCAGGTCGCCGGTGCGCAGGTCGTGGTCGTAGACGGCCGAGGGGCGGGCCAGGCTGGTCATCCCGACACGGATGGTCGGCTGCTCGAAGGCGGGGTTGCTGCCCGCGCCGACGGTGGCCAGCTCGCCGGGGAACTCGACGATGCGGTCCCCGGTGACGGGGCGCTCGGGGTCGTCGCCGAGGTCGAGGATGCGGACCTGGCTGCTGCCGCCGCTGCGCTGCTGGACCACGAGGTGGCCCTCGAAGGCGTCGACGTCCTCGAGGCGGACCGCGAGGTCGTGGCGGAGCAGTGGCTGCCACTCCTGCGGAGGCGTCGGCACGGCGGGCGCGTGGCCCAGCTCGAACTCGGGGCCGGTCGCGTTGTGCAGCACCAGGAACCGGTCCTGGCCGCCGACGACCGCGTGCTCGAGGGAGTACTCCACGCCGTCGGTGCGCTCGGCGAAGCGGACCGGCCGCGCCTGCGGGTCGGCCGCGTCGAGGACGTGGAACTCCGAGGTCGTCTTCGAGCTGGCCGCGATCATCACGTAGCGGCGGCTGCGGGTGCGGCCGACGCCGACGAAGTAGCGGCCGTCCGGCTCGTGGAAGACCAGCTCGTCGTCGGCCTGGGCGGTGCCGAGACGGTGCCGCCAGACCTTGTCCGGTCGCCAGGCCTCGTCGACGGTCGTGTAGTAGAAGTGGTCCGCCGAGCCGCCCCAGGTGACCCCGCCGAGCACGTCGGTGAGGACGTCGTCGTGCAGCTCGCGGGTGGCCAGGTCGAGGACGCGGACGGTGTAGCGCTCGTCGCCGACCACGTCGACGGCGTACGCCAGGAGCCGGTCGTCGGGGCTGACCGAGGAGCCGCCGAGGCTGAAGAAGTCGTGGCCCTCCGCGAGCGCGTCGAGGTCGAGCAGCACCTCCTCGCCGGGCAGCGCCGGCTGGTCGGGGCTGGCGTCCGCGGCGGGCTGCGGGGGAGTCCAGTCGTCCGGGTCGCTCACGGGGACGCGGCAGCTGGCGCCGTACTGGCGGCCCTCGAAGGAGCGCCCGTAGTACCAGAACCCGCGCACCCGGGTCGGGACGGACAGGTCGGTCTCGAGGGTGCGGGCCTTGATCTCGTCGAAGATCCGGCCGCGCAGGTCGGCGAGGTGGGCGGTGCGCTCCTGCGTGTAGGCGTTCTCGGCCTCGAGGTGCGCGATGACCGCCGGGTCCTCCTTGTCGCGCAGCCACTCGTACTCGTCGGTGCGGGTGTGGCCGTGGTTCGTCGTGGTGACCGGGTGGCGCGGTGCGCTCGGCGGGACGGGCATGCCCGGAACGCTACTGCTCCGCCGGTTGCTGCCCCTCCGGCGCGTCCGCCGGCGGGCGCCACCGGGTCAGGTCGGGGTCGTCGGCACGGAAGGAGCGGACAGGGCCGGGCGGCGTCTCGGCGGTCTCGAAGCGCACCGTCACCACCCCCTTCCCGGAGCCCCAGACCCAGCCGCGCCCGTGCTCGGCGTGCACCACGTCGATGCCCGGGGCCCAGCTCTGCGGGCCGGCGTCGCGCCAGCGGGCGCCGGCCTGGTCGGGCTCCGGCTGCTCGGTCGGGGTCTCGTCGGGTGCGCCGTCGGGTGCGCCGTCGCCCGCCTCGTCGCCCGCCTCGTCGCTCGCCGCCGCGAAGAGGTCCTCCTGGATCCAGTCGGCGAGGCCGGAGACCCCGACCCCGAGCAGGCGTACGCCGCCGGAGGTGTCGAGGTCCTCGAGCAGGGTCCGGGCCAGTCGTGCGACGGTCGCGGGGTCGTCGGTCGGGGCGGGGAGCGTCGAGGACCGGCTCAGCGTGGTGAAGTCGTAGAGCCGCACCTTGATCGTGACCGTGCGGCCCGACAGGCCGCTCTTCTTGAGCCGCTTGGCGACCTCGCCGGCCTGGCGGGTGACGATCGCGCTCATCTGCTGGCGGTCGGTGAGGTCGGTCTCGTAGGTGCCCTCGACGCTGACCGACTTGGTCTCGCGGTCGGGTACGACCGCCCGGTCGTCCTCGGCCCGCGCGAGGTGGAACAGGGCCTGGCCCTGGGCCTTGCCGACCAGCCGGACCAGCTCGTCCTGGCCGACCCGCTCCAGCTCGGCGACGGTGTGCACGCCGGCGCGGCGCAGCCGCTCGACCGTCGCGGGGCCCACGCCCGGAATCACCGAGACGTGGAGCGGGCGCAGCAGCTCGAGCTCGGTGCCCGGCTCGATGACCACCAGGCCGTCCGGCTTGCGCAGGTCGCTGGCGATCTTGGCGAGGAACTTCGACGACGCGATGCCGACCGAGGCCGTCAGGCCGCCGGTCACCTCGCGGACCCGTGACCGCAGGTCCTCGGCGAGGGCGGTCACCGTCGGGACCTCGAGGTCGGGGAGTCCGGCCTCCGCGAGGTCGACGAAGGCCTCGTCGAGCGACAGGGGCTCGACCAGCGGCGAGCAGGCGCGCAGCACCGCCATCACCGCAGCGCTGGTGGAGCGGTAGGCCTCGAACCGGCCGGAGAGGTACGCCGCGTGCGGGCACCGGGCGCGCGCCTCGCGGGTGGACATGGCCGACCGGACGCCGTACCGGCGGGCCTCGTAGGACGCCGTCGACACCACCCCGCGTCCGCCGGTCCCGCCGACGACCACCGGCTTGCCGCGCAGGGACGGCTTGTCGCGCTGCTCCACGGCCGCGAAGAACGCGTCGAGGTCCAGGTGGAGGATCGAGGCGTGGGCGCGCATGACTGAGGTCACGTTAGTGCTCACGGACGACAATCCGTGCCCTGGGCTCTCCCCAGGCGGGTTGTCCACAGGGCGTCGTCCCCAGGGCCGCCCGCGGCTGCACCGCCACGTCGGACCTCCCGGCCACCGTCGACGTCATGACCGCGACCCCTCGCCCCACGACCGCCCTGACCGTCCGTCGACCCGCGGACCTGCTCGCCGCCGCGCCGGTCCTGCTCGGCTTCTGGCCCGAGCAGTCCGTCGTGCTGATGACGTTCGGCGCCCAGCACCCCTTCCATGCCCGCGTCGACCTGCCACCGGCCGCCGCCCGGACCCCGTCGGGCCGGCGCGAGCTCGCCACGGTGCTGCTCGAGCCCGCCGTGCGGCTCGGGGCCAGCCACGTGGTGCTGCTCCTCTACGCCGACGACCCGGCCGAGGTCGAGCCGGTGCACCGGGCGCTGCGGCGAGCCTGCCGGCGCTCGGGCCTGGTCGTGATCGCGGCGTTGCACGTCGAGCAGGCCCACTACCGCGACCTCGACGACCCGGCCGGGCGTCGCCGACGATGTCCCTACGACGTCAGGGACCACCCGTTCGTGCTCGAGGCGCTGCTGTCCGGGCGCCTGGCGCACCGCTCGCGCGCCGACCTCGCCAGCTCTCTCGACGCCGATCCGGCGGCGGTGGGCGCCGTGACCGCGGCGCTCCTCGCCGGCCGCTACGCCGACGCCGGCGTGCCGACGAGCGGGCGGGCGATCCGCGACGCCGGCGAGTGGGTGCACCACGCCGTCCACGACCTCCTCGCCGACGCGACGCTGCCGGACGAGGCCGACCTGGCCCGCCTGGTCTGGGTGATGCAGGCCGGCCGGGTCCGCGACGCGGCCTGGTCCCTCATCACCCACCGCACCGCCGAGGCCCACGTGCGGCTGTGGGCGGACGTGGTGCGCCGGGCCCCCGAGGCGCTGGTCGCAGCGCCGGCCGCGCTCCTCGGCTGGGCGGCCTGGCAGGCCGGTGACGGTGCCCTCGCCTGGGTCGCCGTGGACCGGTGCACCCGCGCCGAGCCGGGCTACCGGATGGCCGAGCAGCTGGCCACGATCCTCCAGGGCGCCGTGCCGCCGCAGACCTGGGAAGGAGGGTTCGCGTGGGACAGGGGGCTCCCGGACGTGGGGTGAGTTCTCTAAGGTCGATGCATGGGAGACGATGTCGCGGCCCAGGAGTTCACCCCCGCCGACCGCACCCGTTACCGGGAGAAGGTCCGGCGCTGCCTCGACGTGTTCGAGCGGATGCTGCGCGAGTCGGCCTTCGACACCGACGATCCGTGGACCGGCGTCGAGGTGGAGCTCAACCTGGTCGACGCCGCGGGGGACCCGGCACTGCGCAACGCCGAGGTGCTGGAGGCGATCGAGGACCCCGACTTCCAGACCGAGCTCGGCCAGTTCAACATCGAGCTCAACCTGGCGCCGGGGCCGCTCTCCGGCGGCGGGCTGGAGGGCTACGAGAAGCAGCTGCGAGCCAGTCTCAACCATGCCGAGGAGCGGGCGGCGCCGCTCGGGGCCCACCTGGTGATGATCGGGATCCTCCCGACGCTCGCGCCGGAGCACCTGCAGGCCGACGTGATCAGCGCCAACCCGCGCTACCGCCTGCTCAGCGAGCAGATCCTGCGGGCGCGCGGTGAGGACATCCTCATCGACATCCGCGGGGTGGAGCGGCTGCACGCCACCGTCGACACGATCATGCCGGAGGCGGCCTGCACCAGCACCCAGTTCCACGTGCAGGTGAGCCCCGACCAGTTCGCGTCGTACTGGAACGCGTCGCAGGCGATCGCCGGCATCCAGCTCGCGGTTGCGGCGAACTCGCCGTACCTGCTGGGCAAGCAGCTGTGGTCCGAGACCCGGATCCCGTTGTTCGAGCAGGCCACCGACACCCGCGGCGAGGAGCTGAAGGCGCAGGGCGTGCGGCCTCGGGTGTGGTTCGGCGAGCGCTGGATCACCTCGGTCTTCGACCTGTTCGAGGAGAACGTCCGCTACTTCCCCCCGCTGCTGCCCGTGATCGACGAGGAGGACCCGCTGACCGTCCTGGAGGCGGGCGGGACGCCGAACCTGTCCGAGCTGCGGTTGCACAACGGGACGATCTACCGCTGGAACCGCCCCGTCTACGACATCACCGGCGGCCTGCCGCACCTGCGGGTCGAGAACCGGATCCTCGCGGCCGGCCCGACGGTGGTCGACACGGTCGCCAACGCGGCGTTCTACTTCGGCCTGGTCCGCGCCCTCGCCGACAACGACCGGCCGCTGTGGTCGCAGATGTCGTTCAGCGCCGCCGAGGAGAACTTCCACAGCGCCGCACGGCACGGCATCGACGCCGAGGTGTACTGGCCGCAGCTGGGTCGGGTGCGGGCGACCGAGCTGGTGGTGCGCCGGCTGCTGCCGCTGGCCCACGAGGGACTCGCGGCCTGGGGCGTGCCGTCCGCCGAGGCACACCGCTACCTCGACGTCATCGAGCAGCGCTGCCTGGCGGGCACCAACGCCTCCGACTGGTTCACCCGCCGGGTCCAGGAGCGCGACGACGCCGACCGGTACGACGCGCTGCGGGCGGTGCTCGCCGAGTACCGGCAGCGGATGCACGACAACGAGCCGGTGCACACCTGGGCCTAGGACACGCCCTGGGTGTGAGGGTCCGAGGACGGGGGACGTCGCAAGCGGGTCCACCGGCGGCCCACACCCGAGCGTGGGTCGCGCCACGACCGACGGGTGATGACGACCAGCTCGAGCCGGACGCCGAGCTCCGACCCGGCGCATCCGACGGCAGCCGCCCAGGCGAGGTCCTCGGCGTCGTGGCCCTCGGGGGTGCGGGTCAGCCACACGAGCGGGACGACGTCGCGGGCCAGGTGGTCGCGGCACATCGCCTCGACGACCTCGGTGCGCAGCGTGAGGTCGAGCGGCTCGCCGGGCATGATCTCGAAGGCCCGGACGTCGGCACCGGGGATGCCCACGTGCAGCGTCGGCGGCAGCTGGCCGCGGCCCTCGGCGGCCGCGTGGTCGCGCACCGCCCGCAGGAGCACCCGCCCGAGCAGGGTGGGGACCGGGTCCTGGATCATGCGGGCGAGCCTGCCCGATCGGTGGGAGCGGTGGGAGCCTCCTCCACAGGGGGTGCGTGATCGCCTCCTAGGCTCGCCCCATGAGGTCAGGCCTGATCAGCGTCGACGAGCTCCGTGCCAGCCTGGGGGAGGTGACCCTGCTCGACGTGCGCTACCGCACGGGCGCGCCGGCCGGGCCGGAGGAGTACGCCGCGGGCCATGTGCCCGGGGCAGCGTACGTCGACCTCGACCGCGACCTGGCCGCGGAGCCGGGGGAGCGCGGCCGCCACCCCCTGCCGGAGCCGGCGGTCTTCGAGGCGGCCATGCGCCGCGCCGGCGTGCGCGCCGACCGGCCGGTCGTGGTCTACGACGACTGGTCCGGGCACGCGGCGGCGCGAGCGTGGTGGCTGCTGCGATACCACGGCCACCTCGACGTCCGGGTGCTCGACGGCGGCTGGACCGCCTGGCTCGAGGCCGGCGGCGAGGTCGAGACCGGGGAGGGCCGGGCGAGCGAGGCAGGCGACTTCGACGCCGTCCCGGGCGCCCTGCCGGTCGTCGGCGTGACGAGCGTCCAGGAGGTGGGCGTGCTGGTCGACGCGCGTGCGGCCGAGCGGTACCGCGGCGAGGTGGAGCCGATCGATCCGGTCGCCGGCCACGTGCCGGGCGCGGTCAACGTGCCGACCAGTCGCAACCTCGACGCGAGTGGTCGGTTCCGGGACCGCGCGAGCCTGGCGACGACGTACGCCGAGGTCGGCGCCGTGCCCGGCGCCGACGTCGCCGTCTACTGCGGGTCCGGGGTGACAGCGGCCCACGACGTGCTCGCGCTGGAGCTGGCCGGGGTCACCGCCGCCCTCTACCCGGGCAGCTGGAGCGAGTGGGTGGCCGACCCCTCGCGTCCGGTGGCTACCAGTGCACGCCCCTGAACAGCTGGGCCATCAGCATCTGCTCGGTCTCGCGGCGGTTGGCCGCCGGTGCCTCCTCGGCCGCGGCGGCCGCCTGTGACGCGGGCTTCTGGCCCTTGGCGGCCGCCGAGTCGGGGAACACCTGGTAGGCCAGGTTGAGCACCCGGAACGCGGTGCGCGGCGCGATCGTGTGCGCCAGCTCGCCGGCGGTGCCGAGCGCGGTGTTGATCTCGTGGGGCTTGTCGACCATCGCCCTGATCACCACGTCGGCGGCCTGGGCCGGCGAGATCGTGGGGAACTTGTCGTAGATCTTGGTCGGCGCGATCATCGGCGTGCGCACCAGGGGCATGTGCACGTTGGTGAACGTGATCCCGTGCCCGACGACCTCCGAGGACACCACGTTGCTCCACGCGTCGAGGGCCGCCTTGGAGGCGACGTACGCCGAGAAGCGCGGCGGGTTGGTCTGCACCCCGATCGAGGAGATGTTGACGATGTGGCCCGAGCGCTGGCCGTGCAGCTGCGGCATCAGCCCCATCACGAGCCGGATCGCGCCGAAGTAGTTGAGCTGCATGGTGCGCTCGAAGTCGTGGAACCGGTCCTGGGACAGCTTGAGCGAGCGGCGGATCGAACGGCCGGCGTTGTTGATGACGTAGTCGACGCTCGGCAGGTCGGTGGTGAGCTGCTCGCAGAGGCGATCGATCGCCTCGAGGTCCGACAGGTCGCAGGGGAACACCTCGGCCCGTCCGCCGCGCAGCTCGATGATCGCCTTGGTGGCCTCGAGCTTCTCCTTGCCGCGGGCGACCAGCACGGGGATGCCGCCGGCCTGGGCGACCTTGAGCGCCACGACCTGGCCGATGCCGGAGGACGCGCCGGTGATGACGACGTACTTGTCCTTGAGCGCGGCGACGGCCTTCGGGTCGCGGCCGGTGGCGTCGTCGAGGTTCTCCTCCCAGTAGCCCCACAGCGCGCGGACGTAGGTCTCCAGCGGCGGCACGCTGATGCCGGAGCCGGCCAGCGCCCGCTCGGTGATCCGGGAGTCGAAGACCGACGGGAACGACGTGTGCGCGAGCACCTCGGCCGGTACGCCGAGCCGTCCGACGGTCTGGTCGAGGAGCAGCTGGGCGGGGGCGGAGCGGACGACGGCGTTCATCAGGTTGATCGGTCGCAGCGCGCGGGGGATCAGCGCGAGAGGACCGGCGGTGGTGATCGCGCGGTCGACCGGGGTCGCGAAGCGCGGGGCGCCGGCGGCCGAGCAGAAGGCGTTGATCATCTCGATCACCGGCTGCGGCTCGGGGTTGACCAGGTGGAACGTCTCGCCGTCGCGCCCGGGCAGGTGGGCGAGGTGGTCCATCGCCTTGGCGACGTAGTCGACCGGCACCAGGTTGGTGTCGCCGAGGTCGAGCCCGACGAGCGGCAGCCAGGCGGGCAGCGAGTCGCGCAGCCGCTTGATCAGCGGGAAGAAGTAGTAGGGGCCGTCGACCTTGTCCATCGCGCCGGTCTCGGAGTGTCCGACCACGATCGCCGGCCGGTAGACGCGCCACGGGATGGTGGCCTCGTCGCGGACGATCTTCTCCGACTCGTACTTCGTGCGGTGGTACGGCGAGGGCAGCGGCTGGCCCTCCTCGAACATCGTCTCGTCGAACCGGCCGTGGTAGTCGCCGGCCGCGGCGACCGAGGACACCTGGTGGAACACCCCGGCCCGCAGCTCCTCCGCGAGGGCGAGCGCGTTGCGGGTGCCGTCGATGTTCATCGCGTCGTTGGTGGCGTCGTCGGCGGTGATGTCGTAGATCGCGGCGAGGTGGAGGAAGTGGTCGATGCTCCCCGCGTGCTCGGCGACCCAGGCGGGATCGACCCCCAGGCCGGCCTGGGTGAGGTCGCCGACGACGGGCTGCACCCGATCGGATCCCCACTGCCGGACCAGTGCCTCCATGCGTGGGAGCGACGACGCACGCACGAGCACGAAGACCGGGCCTTCCCGGTGATCGACGAGCTCGGCGATGAGGTGGCGCCCGATGAACCCTGTGGCGCCGGTCACGAAGTAGGCCATGCGCGAACGCTACGCGCTTTTGCCCGGCTCCGTTACCGGTGAGTTACCTACTGGTCGCCGCCGCCGAACATGATCTCGTCCCAGCTCGGGACGGACGCGCGACCACGCTTCTTCTGCACCGGACGACGGTGCTTGGCGCGCTCCGTCTCGGTCTCGGGCTGGGGCTCCTCGGGAGCCGCGGCGACCGGGGCGTCCGGGGCGTCCGGCTCCTCGGCCGTCACACGGATCGGTTCGTCGGCGAGCGGCTCGGCCGCCTCCCCGGTCACCAGGTCGAGCGCCTGGTCGATCGAGTCGCCGAGCGGCAGGGTGTCCTCGCCGGCGTCGCCACCCAACGGCAGCTCCTCCGGCACGGCGGCCAGCCGGCGCTCGCGGACCTGCTGGAGGTCGTCGCGGGCGGGCGGGGCGGCGGGCGCGAGGACCTCGCCGATCAGCCAGCGGGCGTCGTCGTTGTCGGAGAGGACGTAGTTGCCGGGGGCGTCGTAGGTGAACCGTGCGACGCCGCCGCGCTCGGAGGTCTCGAACGTGCCGGTGAGCACCCAGCGACCGGTGTCGCGGCGGTAGGCGTCCCAGGCCACGGCCTCCGGGGCGCCGCCCCGGCCGCGCAGGTGGGCGGCCACGGCGTCGCCGAGCACGCGACTCGTCGCGGGGCCGGACTGGCCCTCGCCGGGGGTACGCCGGACCGACGCCTTCTGGGCCCTCTCGGCGATGTGCTCGCGCTCGGCGAGCACCGGGGCGACGTACGGCATGATCGCCTCGACGGAGGTGCCGGCGGCCTCGGCCACCGCCTCCGCGGACTCGCCGGACCGGATCCGGATCTGGATCTCGCGGGGCCGGATGCTGCTGCTCATCGGTGTCTCCGTTCGACGCGGTGAGTCGCCGCGCACGGCTGCGCGCAGGTCGGGGGTGATGTCGAGCGTGAACTCACCGCCCTGGTCGTCCACCAGCAGCAGTCGCCGCCGGTCGGACCCGGCGGACTGCCCAGCGGCGAGGGTCAGGCGCACGGGGCGGTCGCTGCCGCCCTGGTCCGCCGTGTCGGTCATGCTGCCCTCGGGTCGTTGCTGCTGCTGGTCAGGTGCTGCTCAGGTTATCGGTCGAGCCTACGCCCTCCAGCGGGCCCGTCCGCGGACGTAGAGCCAGGTGTCGCCCTGGCGCCGGAACCGGCTGACCTCGTGCAGCGACCCGGGCTGCCCGTCGCGGGTGAACCGGGCGACGAACTCGACCATGCCGCGCCTGTCGCCGGCGCCGCCGGCCTCGGTGGCGAGCACCTCCAGGCCGGTCCACTCGATCCGGTCGTCGAGCTGCAGCGACTCCGGCTGGGTGGCGGGGTGCCAGGTGTGGAGCAGGTACGACGCGAGCCCCTTCACGAACGCGGCGTACCGCGAGCGCATCAGCGCCTCGGCGGTCGGGGCCGAGCCGGGATCGCGGTGGTAGGGCCGGCAGCAGTCGTCGTACGTCCGCCCGGAGTCGCAGGGGCAGGCGGGTCGGGCCGGACGGGCGGCGGTGGGCTCAGTCACCGAGCACCCGGTCGAGGTAGGAGTTGGTGAAGACCCGGTCGGGGTCGAGCCGGTCGCGCAGCGCCAGGAAGTCGGGCAGCCGTGGGTACAGCCCGGCGACGTCGTCGGCGTCGATCGTGTGCACCTTGCCCCAGTGCGGCCGGCCGCCGTGGGCGCGCAGGACCGGTTCCATCGCGGCGAAGTAGGCGCGGTGGTCGGTCCGCCGGTGGGTGTGGAAGGCGAGGTAGAACGAGTCGCGGTCGTACGACGTGGACAGCGGCACGTCGTCGGGCGGCGCCACCCGGATCTCGACGGGGAAGGACACTCGCAGCGAGGAGCGCTCGAAGGCGGCACGGCACTCCCGGAGCACGTCGAGGCCGGCCTCGCGCGGGACGGCGTACTCCATCTCGCGGAACACGACCCGGCGCTCGGTCGTGAACACCCGGTGCGCGACGTCGGTGTAGCTGCGGGGGCCCAGGAGCCGCGAGGCGAGGCGGTTGGCCGCGGGGATGGCCTGCGGGGCGAGGTTGAGCGCCGAGGTCTGGGCGCCGAAGACCGTGTTGGACAGCAGGTCGTCGTCGAGCCATGCCCGCCAGCGGGGCAGCGGCTCGGCGGCGGCGAGGTCGGTGCCGACCCGGGTGTTGCGCTTGGTCAGCATCCGGTCGGAGTGGGGGAACCAGTACATGTCGACGTGGTCGTGGGCCGCGGTCAGGTCGTCGAAGGCGGCGAGCGCGTCGGTCCACGACATCGGCTGTTCCTCGGCGCGGAGCAGGAACAGTGGCTCCACGGCGAAGGTGATCGTGGTCAGCACGCCGAGCGCGCCGAGGCCGACCCGGCCGAGGTCGAGCACGTCGGCGTTCTCGGTCGCCGAGGCGCGCAGCACCTCGCCGGTGCCGGTGACCAGCTCGAGGCCGACCACCTGGGCGGCCAGGCCGGCGGCACGACCGCCGGTGCCGTGGGTGCCGGTTGAGATCGCGCCCGCCAGGGTCTGCTCGGCGATGTCGCCCATGTTGTGCAGGCTCAGGCCGAGGCGCGCGAGCTCGGCGTTGAGCACCTTCAGCTGGGTGCCGGCCAGGGCGGTGACGGTCATCGCGTCGCGGTCGACGGCGACGATGCCGCGCATCCGCTCGGGACGCAGGTGCACGTGCTGTGGGCGCGCGATCCCCGTGAAGCTGTGCCCGGTGCCCGCGCTCTTCACCGTCCGGCCGGCGGCCCGCGCGCGGCGGACGACCTCGGCCACCTCGTCGGCGTCGGCCGGCTGGACGACCTCGAGACCGTCGGCCGACTCGAGACCGGACCAGTTACGCCAGCTCGGCGCGGTCTGCGGTGTGCTCATGGGGTGGCACGCTATCCGTCCGCTCCGAGGTCCGGATGAGCAGCGCGCCGACGAGGGCGAGGAGACCGCCGACCACGCACACCAGGTACGCCGGCGAGGCGCCCGCGTGGTCGATGACGAGTCCGGCCACGGCGGCTCCGGGAGCGAGGCCGACCGCCAGGCCGGTCTGGATGAAGGCCATGCCCTCGGTCAGCCGCGCGGGCGGGAGCACCTGCTCGGCCAGCGACATCGTGGCGATCAGGGTCGGGGAGATGGCCAGGCCGCTGAGCAGCAGCACGGGGGCCATCACGGTCAGGTTCGGCACGAACGTCAGCGGCAGGGTGGCGACGAGCATGCCGAGCGCACCGATCCGCAGCCGGGCCAGGGGGCCGCGCTGCCAGGCGATCGCCCCGGACACCACGCCGGCGAGCAGGCTGCCGAGGGCCCACACGGCGAGCAGGAGCCCGGACAGCGACTGGTGGCCCTGCTCGTCGGCGAAGCCGACGGTGACCACCTCGGCGGCCCCGAAGACCAGGCCCAGGGCGATGCCGACGACGGTGAGCGGCGCGATCGCGCCCCACGGCATCGGCGGCCGGGCGGCGTGGCGGTCCGCCCGCGGGTGCGCCGGGGGCTCGGTGCCGCGCTGGGCGGCGAACGCGTAGGTGCCCGCGACGCCGACGACCAGCGCCGTGCCCAGGCCCGCCGTCGGGTGGACCGCGGTGGCGAGCAGGGTGACCGCCACCGGGCCGGCGATGAAGACGGCCTCGTCGCTCACGGCCTCGAAGGAGAACGCGGTGTGCAGCAGGGCCGGCCGGTCGGCCAGCGTGTGCGACCACCGGGCCCGCACGCAGGTGCCGACCGACGGCAGCGAGGCGCCCGCCAGCACCGCGAAGACGTAGGTCGACCATCGCGGCCAGTCCCACGAGAGGGAGCCCATCGCCAGGGCGAGGCCGACGCCCCACAGGGTGATCACGACCGGCAGCACGCGGCCCTGGCCGAGCCGGTCGATCAGCCGGCCCTGGGGGATCGCGAACACGGCGTTGGCGATCACGGCGACCGCCGACACCGAGCCCGCGAAGCCGTACGAGCCGGTCTCGTGCTCGGCGAGCAGGACGATGCCGAGCCCGACCATGGAGATGGGCAGCCGGGCGACGAGCCCGACCAGGCTGAAGCGTGCCGTGGAGGGCGTGAAGATCTGGCGATAGGTCTGCAACATTGCCTGCCCATGGTCCTCCCTACGATGGGCGTGTGCCCAATCCGGACCCCCTGCTGACCGACCGGCCGACCGACGAGCGGACGGATCCCTACGACGCGGTCCTGCTGCTCTCCTTCGGAGGACCGGAGAAGCCCGAGGACGTCGTCCCCTTCCTCGAGAACGTCACCCGCGGCCGCGGCATCCCGCGGGAGCGGCTCGAGGCCGTGGGGGAGCACTACTTCCTCTTCGGCGGCCGCTCGCCGATCAACGACCAGAACAAGGCGCTGATCGCGGCGCTCGAGAAGGACCTCGCCGAGCACGGCCTCGACCTGCCGGTCTACTGGGGCAACCGCAACTGGGACCCCTACCTGGCCGAGACCGTCGAGCAGATGGCGCGCGACGGCGTCCGTCGCGTGCTCTGCCTGGCCACCTCGGCGTACTCCTCCTGGTCGAGCTGCCGCCAGTACCGCGACAACCTGGAGGCGGCCGTGGTCGCCGTGCCCGACGACCTGGTCGCGCCGCAGATCGACAAGATCGGCGCCTACTACGACCACCCGGGCTTCGTCACCGCCAACGCCGACGGCATCCTCGCCGCGCTCGCCGACCTGCCCGACGAGGTCCGGGACGCCGCCCGGCTGGTGTTCGTCACCCACTCCATCCCGATCTCGATGAGCGAGTCCAGCGGCCCACCCGCGGGTCGACCGGAGGGCGGCGCCTACGTCGCCCAGCACCTCGAGGTCGCCGCCGCCGTGGCGGCGCAGGTCGCCGCCGCCACCGGCGTCGAGCGGCCCCACGAGCTCGTCTACTGCTCGCGCTCCGGCGCTCCGCACGTGCCGTGGCTCGAGCCTGACGTCAACGACCGGCTCGAGGAGCTGGCCGCCGAGGGAACCGCCGCCGTGGTCCTGTCTCCCGTCGGCTTCGTGTCCGACCACATGGAGGTCGTCTACGACCTCGACACCGAGGCCCTGGCGACCGCCGAGCGACTCGGCCTGCCCGCCCGCCGCGCTGCGTCCGCGGGCACCCACCCGGCGTTCGTGGCCGCGATCCGCGACCTGGTGCTCGCCCGCGCCTCCCGCGAGCGCGCGCTGACGCCGGTGCCTCGCGACCACTGCCCGCTCGGCTGCTGCTCGGGCAGCCGATGACCGACCCCGCCGCCCTCCGCGCCCTGGCCGAGGACGTCGCCCGCGCGGCCGCCGCTCTGGTGCGCGAGTACGCCGCGAAGGGCGTCTCCGTCGCCGCCACCAAGTCCAGCGAGATCGACGTGGTCACCGCGGCCGACCGGGCCAGCGAGGAGCTGGTCCGGCGGCTGGTGCTCGCGGCGCGGCCCGACGACTCCTTCCTCGGCGAGGAGGGCGACGACGTCGCCGGCAGCTCCCGCGTGCGCTGGGTCGTCGACCCGATCGACGGAACCGTCAACTTCCTCTACGGGATCCCCGAGTACGCCGTCTCGATCGCCGCCGAGGTCGACGGCGAGGTCGTGGCGGGCGTGGTGATCGACGTCGCCAAGGAGGTGCTCTACGCCGGCCACGCGGGCGGCGTACCGACCCGCGACGGCGTCCCGCTGGCGGTGCGCGGTCCCGCGCCGCTCGCGCACCGGCTGGTCGCCACCGGCTTCAACTACACCCGCAGCGTGCGGGAGGTGCAGGCCGCCGCCGCGGCCCGGCTGCTGCCGCACATCCGCGACATCCGGCGCACCGGATCCTGCGCGCTCGACCTGTGCCGGGTGGCCGAGGGTGCCCTCGACGGGTACGTCGAGGAGGGGGTCCACCTGTGGGACCACGCGGCCGGCGGGCTCATCGCCCGGCTGGCCGGCGCCCGGCTCCTGGTGGGCGTCGGAGCAGGTGGCCGGGAGGCCGTCGTGTGTGCTCCGGAGCACGGCTTCGACGAGCTGCTGGAGGCGGTCCGGACCGCCGGCTTCCTGGCTTCCGACGCCGGGGAATAGGACCGCTTCCTCCACTGTTCTGGGGACTCGCACCGACCCGGGTGTCGCGAAGTGGCTCCGATGGTGCACAATCTGCCGCGCCCATCCGCACGCTTCAGCGGATGGCGGCCAGCTGAGGGGAGAGAGCAACCAGTCATGGCGACTGACTACGACGCACCGCGCAAGAACGAGGACGAGCAGTCCGAGGAGAGCATCGAAGAGCTCAAGGCGCGCCGCCACGACAAGAACTCGGGCAAGGTCGACGAGGACGAGACCGAGGCGGCGGAGTCGTTCGAGCTGCCCGGCGCCGACCTGTCCCACGAGGAGCTCGCCGTCGAGGTGAAGCCCAAGCAGGATGACGAGTTCACCTGCATGAGCTGCTTCCTGGTCCACCACCGCAGCCAGCTCGCAGATCCCGACAAGATGATCTGCAAGGACTGCATCTGACAGACGCCGAAGCGGCCGTGGCGGTCAGACCGCCACGGCCGCTTTGTCGTGTCCCGGGCCGGGCCCGGCGCAGGTCAGGCGTCGCCGTGGCGCAGGCCCGGGGGCAGGTGCCCGGTCGAGCGCAGGTAGTAGCTGGCCGCCCGCCGCTGCGCCAGCATCTTGGCGAGCGCCACGAACGTGCCGCTCGCGGCGGCCCAGGCCACGGCCTCCCAGACGTCGACATCGGGGTCGGCGGGGTTGGCCGGCGGCTGCTTGCCGGTGGCCGCGCGCCAGCTGGTGTCCAGCCCCTTCTTGGCCACGGCCGCGGCGCCGAGCGCCGCGACGAGGGAGAACGCCGACCAGACCTTGGAGCTGTCCTTTGCCATGGCTCCGAGCCTAGTGGGTGCTCGTGGTCATCCCCGGAAGCTGTGCGGGGGGTGCCCTGAGTGCAGGGCACCCATAGAACGTCCGGGGACGGCCACTAGGCGTCGCGGGTGTTCAGCGCCGACGCGAGGGCGCGCGGGTGCCGCGAGCTCACCAGCCAGTACGGCGCGGGGTCGGCCGGGTCGGTGATCTCCACCCGGACCGACTGGCGCAGGTAGGGGCGCAGCAGCAGGTACGCGCGCGCGTCGGCCTCGGGGCCGGACACCCGCCGGGTGCGGTCGGCGTCGAGCGCCTCGGCGGTGCCGACGTACGACATCTCGATGCGCGCCCGGCCGGCGCGGAACCATTCGTCGGACACGACCACCCGGGCGCCGCCGTACGAGCGCAGCCACGCGGCCATGCCCGCCAGCACCAGGCCGGTCACGACCCACGCCAGCCACGCAGCGTGGCCGATCAGCGCGACGATCAGGGTCAGCCAGAGGGTCGCGACGAGCATCGTGCCCTGGGCCCACCAGCGCAGCGGGACCCGCAGCCGCTCCTGGTACCTCGCACTCTCGCTCACGGGGAGGATGATCCCATCCGCCCGGTCGGGGCGTGTCGCTAGGGTCTCCCCGTGCCCGACGACGCCGCTGCCGACCTCGTGATCGCCGTACGGCAGCTCGACCCCGAGCTGCCCCTGCCCGCGTACGCCCATCCGGGTGATGCTGGCGCCGACCTGGTCGCGGGTGTCGACGTCGACCTGGCGCCCGGCGAGCGGGCGTTGATCCCGACCGGCATCGCGATCGCGCTGCCCGCGGGGTACGTCGCCCTCATCCACCCGCGCTCGGGCCTGGCGGCGAAGCACGGCCTCTCGATCGTGAACACGCCGGGAACCGTGGACGCGGGCTACCGTGGAGAGATCAAGGTGCTGCTGATCAACCACGACCCCGTGGAGGCGATCACGCTGCGCCGGGGGGACCGCATCGCCCAGCTGGTGGTCCAGCGGGTCGAGCGGGCGCGGTTCGAGGCCGTGAGCGCCCTTCCGGACAGCGTGCGAGGCAGTGGCGGCTACGGTTCGACCGGAGGGTTCCAGTCGTGAGGAGGACACAGTGAGGCTGCGGCGCAAGGCTGCCGACCAGGTGGTCGAGGACGCGGTGGACGAGACCACCGGGGTCGACGCGACCGACCGGGTCGCGGAGGCCGACGAGGTCGGCGACACCGCCGCGGGCGACTCGACGGCCGGCCCGTTCGACGCCGACGACCTCCCCGACGACGGCGTGGCACGGCTCGACCTGGGCTCGCTCCTCGTCGTCCCCTCCGAGGGTCGCGAGCTGCGCGTGCAGGTCGACGAGCAGTCCGGCGCGGTGCGTGCCGTGCTCCTGGCCAGCGACGAGGGCGCCTTGGAGCTGCGGGCCTTCGCGGCGCCGCGCAACGGCGACCTGTGGAGCGAGATCCGACCGCAGATCGCCGCCGACGCGGCCCGCCGGGGCGGCACCGCCACCGAGCGCGAGGGCCGGTTCGGCACCGAGCTGGTGTGCGAGGTGCGGATGACCCGTGCCGACGGCGCCACCGGCACCCAGACCTCGCGCGTCATCGGCATCAACGGTCCGCGCTGGCTGCTGCGCGCGACGCTGCTGGGCGACCCCGCCCGCGACCCCGACACGGCCGGCGCCTGGGAGGCCGCGATCGCGCAGGTCGCCGTACGCCGCGGCGCTCACGCCATGCCTGTCGGCGAGCAGCTCCCGCTCTCGCTGCCCGAGGGCGCGACGCCGCGCGCCGTACCCGCCAGCTGACCGGTCCGATGCGCACCAAGAGCCGCCTGCGGCGCACCATCAGCAAGTGGGCGAACCCCGACGAGGCCGAGGCCCGCGACCTGCGCAAGACGTTCAGCGGCACCGGCGTGGTGTGCATCGGCGACGCCCCCGACCGGGAGTCGGTCCGGCTGCGCGGCACGCTGCGCACGGTGACCCTGCGCCCGCGCGGCGGCGTGCCGGCGCTCGAGGCCGAGCTGTACGACGGCACCGGCGTCGTCACCGTCATCTGGCTCGGCCGGCGGCGGATCGCCGGCATCGACCCGGGCCGGGCGCTGGAGGTGCAGGGCCGGGTCGGCAGCCAGGACGGCCACCGGATGCTCTACAACCCGCGATACGAGCTGCTGTGAGCGCGCCCGAGAGCTCCGCCGCCCACCCCCCGATCGGCGTCGACACCGTCGAGGCGCTGGTCCGGCGCCAGCTCGCGAACGCCCTCGGCGGCCGACGGGGCACCATCGAGGCGGCGCTGCCGGGTCTGGTGTTCACCCTGCTCTGGCTGCCGACCAAGCAGGTCCAGCTGGCGCTGGTCGCGGCGGGTGCCGTGGCGGCCGTGGCGCTGGTCCTCCGGCTGATCCAGCGCAGCTCGACGCAGTACGTGTTCAACGCGATCTTCGGGCTCGCCATCGGCTGGGTGTTCGTCCGCTGGGCCGAGGGCTCGGGCGGTGACGCGTCGGACCAGGCGCTGGCCTACTTCCTGCCCGGCATCCTGTACAGCGGTGCCTACACCATCGTGCTCGCCGCGACCTGCCTGGCGGGCTGGCCGATGCTCGGGTTCATGCTCGGGGTCGGCAGCGAGGACCCGTTCGAGTGGCGGCGGAACAAGCAGGTGGTCCGGCTGTGCAGCCGCCTGACCTGGCTGATGCTGGCGCCCGGCGCCATCGGGGTCGCCCTGCAGGGCCCGGTCTGGCTGCTCGGCCACCACGACGTGATCCGGGCCGAGCTGGCGGTGACGATCATCGCGGTGCTGCGGCTCGGGCTCGGCTGGGCGCTGCGCATCGCAGCGTTCTCGCTGATGTTCTGGCTGCTCGCCCGCAACGCCACGCCGCTGGAGGACGTGGTCGGGGCCGAGGCGGCCGACGGGGCCGACGCCGAGCCGGCCTGACTACTTCTGCGGGTGCGAGGCCGGCGCGAGCAGCCGCTCCAGCTCGTCCTCGGCCTCGGCCGGGACGACGAACAGCAGCTCGTCTCCTGACTCGACGGGCTGCTCCGGGGTGGGCACGTAGACCTGGCCGTCGCGCAGGATCGAGACCAGCGCGCAGTTCTCCGGCAGCGGGATCAGGCCGGAGGCCTTGCCGACGTACGGCGAGTCCGCCGGCAGCACCATCTCGACCAGGTTGGCGTTGCCCTTGCGGAAGGTGAACAGCCGCACCAGGTCGCCGACGCTCACCGCCTCCTCGACCAGCGCCGACATGATCCGCGGTGTCGAGACGTTGACGTCGACGCCCCAGGCCTCGGTGAACAGCCACTCGTTGTTGGGGTGGTTGACCCGGCCGACGGTGCGGGGGACCCCGAACTCGGTCTTCGCGAGGAGCGAGGTCACGAGGTTGGCCTTGTCGTCACCGGTGGCGGCGATGACCACGTCGCACTTGTCGAGGCGGGCCTCCTCGAGCGAGGACAGCTCGCACGAGTCGGCGAGCAGCCACTCGGCGTCGGGGACCCGCTCGGGGCGGATCGAGGACGGGGACTTGTCGATGAGGAGCACCTCGTGGCCGTTCTCGATCAGCTCCCGGGCGATCGAGCGCCCGACGGCACCTGCTCCGGCGATGGCGACGCGCATCCGTGTGTTCCCCCTCAGCCCTCGTGCTCGGGCCCGCGGCCGAGCACCTCGTAGGCCTGGTCCGCGGTCTGCTCGCGGGTGACCAGGTGCAGCATGTCACCCTCTTGGATGACGCTGTCGCGGTCGGGCAGCACGCCCTCGCCGAGACGGTCGATCCACGCGACCCGGCAGCGCGCCTGCTCTTGGAGCTGGCCCACCCGCGCGCCGACCCAGACCTCGGGCGCCGGGATGTGGTCGACCCGGATCGTGCCGGACGGGTCGCGGAAGTCGGGCTCGGCGCCGGCCGGCAGGATCCGGCGCAGCACCTGGTCGGCGGTCCACTTCACCGTCGCCACCGTGGTGATGCCGAGCCGCTGGTAGACCTCGGCGCGGCCGGGGTCGTAGATCCGGGCGACGACCTGCTGGATCCCGAAGGTCTCCCGGGCCACCCGCGCGGCGATGATGTTGGAGTTGTCACCGCTCGACACGGCCGCAAAGGCGTCCGCACGCCGGATGCCCGCCTTCTCGAGGACCTCCTGGTCGAAGCCGATCCCCGGGATCTTGTCGCCGTTGAACCCCGGGCCCAGCCGCCGGAAGGCGTCGGGCTCGCTGTCGATGATCGACACGGTGTGGTTGCGGTCCTCGAGGCTGCGGGCCAGGGTCGAGCCGACCCGGCCGCAGCCCATGATCACGACGTGCACGGTGAGCACGCTATCCCACTCCCGATGCCCTACCGTTGTCGCTCGTGGGTGTCGGAGACGTATCGAAGCGCATCCTCCTCGGACGCAAGCTGCGCAGCGCCCAGCTGGGGGAGACACTGCTTCCCAAGCGGATCGCGCTCCCCGTGTTCGCGAGCGACGCCCTGTCGTCGGTCGCCTACGCGCCCGACGAGGTCTTCATCATGCTCGGCATCGCCGGAGCGAGCGCCTACGCCTGGTCGTGGAAGATCGGCCTGGCCGTCGCGCTCGTCATGTTCACGGTGGTCGCGTCGTACCGGCAGACCGTGCACGCCTACCCCAGCGGCGGCGGTGACTACGAGGTCGCCACCGTCAACCTCGGCAAGACCGCCGGCATCACCGTGGCCAGCGCACTGCTGGTCGACTACGTCCTCACCGTCGCGGTGTCCATCTCCTCGGCCGCGCAGTACGCCGCAGGTGCGATCCCGTCGCTGATCGGTCACGAGGCGACGGTCGCCTCGGTGGCCGTGATCGTGCTGACCGCGCTGAACCTGCGCGGCGTGCGGGAGTCGGGCACCTTCTTCGCCGTCCCGACCTATCTGTTCATGGTGGCGATCCTCGGCATGGGCGGCTACGGCCTGCTCCGGCTGCTCAGCGGGACCCTGCCCGACGCCGAGAGCGCCGACCTGCGGATCATTCCCGAGGAGGGCTGGGAGGGCCCGCTCAACCAGATCGCGCTGATCTTCCTGCTCGCCCGCGCGTTCTCGTCGGGCTGTGCGGCGCTGACCGGTGTCGAGGCGATCTCCAACGGCGTCCCCGCGTTCCAGCGGCCCAAGAGCAGGAACGCGGCGACCACGCTGCTGCTGCTCGGCCTGATCGCGGTCAGCATGCTGATGAGCATCATCCTGCTCGCCAACGAGATGCGGATCCGGTACGTCGACCCGCACGCCCTCGACCAGCTGCGCACCTCGGGCGGCGACACCGTGCCCGAGGGCTACCAGCAGCATCCGGTGATCTCGCAGATCGCCAACGGCGTCTTCGACCACTTCTCGCCGGGCTTCTACTTCGTGGTCACCGTGACCGGCATCATCCTGGTGCTCGCCGCCAACACGGCGTTCAACGGCTTCCCGGTGCTGGGCTCGATCCTCGCCCGTGACGGCTTCGCGCCGCGCGCGCTCGGGGCCCGCGGCGACCGGCTCGCCTACAGCAACGGCATCGTCTTCCTCGCCGTCATGGCGATCGTGCTGATCGTGCTGTTCGACGCCCAGACCACGAAGCTGATCCAGCTCTACATCGTGGGTGTCTTCGTCTCCTTCAACCTGAGCCAGCTCGGCATGATCCGGCACTGGACGCGTCACCTGGCCAGCGAGAAGGACGCCGGCGAACGCCGCCGGATGCAGCGCTCCCGCGCGATCAACACCTTCGGCCTCGGCCTGACCTCGGTGGTCCTCGTGATCGTGCTGATCACGAAGTTCCTGGCCGGCGCGTGGATCACCATCCTCGCGATGGGCTTCTTCTTCGCGGTGATGAAGGCCATCAAGAAGCACTACGACAACGTCGAGCGCGAGCTCGCGGCCGACGAGACCGACAAGGCCCTGCCGACCCGGGTGCATGCGATGGTGCTCGTCTCCAAGCTGCACAAGCCGACCCTGCGGGCGCTGGCGTTCGCCAAGGCCACCCGGCCGAACTCGCTCGAGGGCGTCTACGTCTCGGTCGACCAGAAGGACACCGCGCGCCTGCTCGAGGAGTGGGACGAGCGCAACACGGGCCTCCCGCTCAAGGTGCTCCACTCGCCGTACCGCGAGGTGGTCAAGCCGATCGTCGAGTATGCCTCCGCGATCCGGCGCGCCAACCCGCGCGGCGTCGTGGCGGTGTTCATCCCCGAGTACGTCGTCGGCCGCTGGTGGGAGCAGTTCCTGCACAACCAGACCGCGCTGCGGCTCAAGGGCCGGCTGCTGTTCACCCCCGGCGTCATGGTCATCTCGGTGCCCTACCAGCTGCGGTCCTCCGAGATCGCCCTCGAGCGCGAGGAGCGCGAGGAGCACCGGGTGCACGCCGGCGACCTGCGCCGCGGCCGGGTCGGGGGCAACGACCGGCAGACCCCGCGATGAGCCGGTCCACCGGTCGGCGCCCCGGCCGGCGGCCCCGTGCCCGCACCGCCCGGGGCGTCTCGGCCGCCGGGCGTCGCTTCGAGGCGGAGGTCGGCCCGGTCGCGCACGGCGGCCACTGCGTGGCCCGGGTCGAGGACCGGGTCGTCTTCGTCCGGCACGCGTTGCCGGGCGAGCGGGTGGTCCTCGAGATCATCGAGGGCACCGAGGGCGACGCCTTCTGGCGCGCCGACGCCGTCGAGGTGCTCAGCCCGTCGCCGGACCGGGTGCCCGCCCCGTGCCCGTACGCCGGCCCCGGGCTGTGCGGCGGCTGCGACTTCCAGCACGTCGCGGTCCCGGCCCAGCGGGCGTTGAAGGCCGACGTCGTGCGCGAGCAGCTGCGCCGCCTGGCCCGGCTCGACGTCGAGGTCACCGTCGAGGCGGTGCCCGGCGACGAGGACGGGCTGCGCTGGCGCACCCGGCAGCGGTACGTGCCGCTGCCCGATGGGGGCCGCGGGATGCGCAAGCACCGCTCCCACGACCTGGTCCCCGTCGAGGAGTGCCTGCTCGAGGCGCCCGGTGGGCCGTCGTACGTCGTGCGGGGGCGGGCCTTCGAGGTCGCCGACGGCGGCTTCTGGCAGGTCCACCCGGGCGCCCCGGAGGCGCTGGTCGCCGCCGTCCTCGATGCCCTCGACCCGCAGCCGGGGGAGACCGCGCTCGACCTGTACGCCGGCGTCGGCCTGTTCAGCCGCTTCCTGTCCGAGGCCGTCGGCCCCACCGGCCGGGTGGCCGCGGTCGAGGGCGACCGGGTGGCCTCCGCTCTGTCCGAGCGCAACTGCCCCGGCATCACCGCGGTGCCCGGCGACGTCGGATCCGTGCTCGCCGCCGGCCTGCCCGCCGCCTGGGGCCACGCCGACCTCGTCGTGGTCGACCCGCCCCGGGCCGGGGCGAAGCGGGCCGTCGTCGAGCAGGTCGTCGCCCGCGGTCCACGTGCGATCGCCTACGTCGCCTGCGACCCCTCCGCCCTGGCCCGCGACGTCGCGATCTTCGCCGAGCACGGCTACCGGCTCGCGACGCTGCGCGCCTTCGACCTGTTCCCGATGACGCACCACGTGGAATGCGTCGCGCTGCTCACGAAAAGTGGCTCTGACCTGCGGTGATCCCAATCGTCCGGATGCGCTGGGCCCCGCCAAAACGGCCCTTAAGGCTCACTTTGGGCACGCTTTGAGAAGCCGGGTACAGAGCGGCATCGGGCGCGAAGGTGCGCGTGACGGTATCCGCGCATTCACTGAGACTCAGTACTTCTCGGCGGACTGGAGTTGATGCACCGTGTCGGACGCGAACCTCAGCGCGACGGACGACTCAGCGCCGTACATCCGCTCGGCGACCCGCGGCAGGTGCCGGATCACCGAGTGGCCGAGGCGGCTGTCGATGCCGGGATGACGAGGTTCGGCCGCCTCGGCAGGGTCTTGAGCAAGTAGTCCGACATCCTGGTGACCCTCACCGAAAGTTCGAGAGCGGCGCCAGCGCGAGCTTCTCCTAGAACGCACTCCGACGTGCCTCGGACGCCTTCGCGGTCGGGTTCCGGTCCGCGGCACACGGCGCTGGAGGTGGCCGGCGCGCGGTCGAACAATCTGTGCCATCGGCAGCGCTCCCGGCGCGGCGGTCTGCGAGAAGGGGTTGTGTGATGGCTGAGGTGACTGGGCTGGGGTATGCGCTGGTCGAGGC
>JADCLI010000034.1 GCA_016803235.1 Pimelobacter simplex | reverse complement strand
GCGGCATCGTGGTCGCCGGAGCCGGCGCGGGTGTCGGCACTGGCGTCGGCGCGGGCCGGGCGACCGGCCGCAACACCGTGGCCCCCTTGTCCTCGGCCTGCGCGGCACCGGGCGTGACCGGGAGTCGCAGGGCGGCCTGCAGGTCGGCACTCATCTCGGCGGCCCGCTGGTAGCGGTCCGCCGGGTCCTTCGCCATGGCGGTGCGCAGGATCCGGTTCGTGGCGTTGACCATCGGGCTGGTCCCGGCCAGCTGCGGGACCGGCTCACGGACGTGGGCCGCGATCAGCTGGTACTCCGACTCGCCGAGGTACGGCGGCCGCCCGGTCAGGGCCACCCACAGCACGCAGCCCAGGGCGTAGAGGTCGCTGACCGCGCTGGCGCGCGCCCCGCCGTGCAGCTCGGGGGCCATGTAGGACGGCGTACCGGCCGTGGACGAGCTGAACCGGGTCGCGTCGGCGTTCATCCGGCGGGCGATGCCGAAGTCGGCGAGATAGGCGCGCACCGAGCCGGGGCGCCGGCGGACGAGAACGTTCCCGGGCTTGATGTCACGGTGCACCAGGCCGGCGTCGTGGGCGTCGGCAAGCCCGCTGGTGACCTGCTCGATGATCTCCAGCGCCTCCACCAGCGAGGGCACGCCCTGGCTGCGGATCAGGTGGCCGAGGTCGCCGCCGGGGATGAGCTGGCTGGCGATGTAGAGCGACCCGTCCTCCTCGCCGTGCGCGTAGACCGCCACCACGTGGGCCGACTCGAGGGACGCCTGGGCCCTGGCCTCCCGGGTGAACCGCTCCCGGAACTCGGGGTCGTGCGCGAACAGCGGCGCGATGACCTTCAGCGCCACCTCGCGGCCGAGGTTCTCCTCCATCGCCCGGTAGACGACGCCCATCCCGCCCTGCCCGAGCTGCTCGACGATCCGGAACCGACCGATCCGGGCACCGGCCGGCACGGGCCCGCTCGGGTCACCGGGGCCGCCGGGGCGGCCGGGGCCGGAGTAGGAGGTCACGTCGTCAGTTCTACCGGACTCCGGCGGCGGAGCGACGACGAGGAGCGCGGCGCTGCCCGCCGGCCCGACCGACCCCCCAGTCGTCCCCGAGTGCACGGACCGGAGCGGGACGCAGCGCCGCGGCTCCTCGTGAGCGGGCTCGCTCCCCCACGGTGCGACCCCGGCCCCGATTCTCCCGGCTCGCGTGGGCCGGCGGTACCAGCGGAATGGAGGACAGCCCGCCGCCGGCCTCTCGCAAGGTGAAATCTGTCGCCGTTCGGCTGCGGGTCCCCCACCGGACCGCCATATTGGGCCCGCGTCGAGACCACGGCGCGGCCATGGGGGACTGGATGACCGACATCGCGCACGACCCGGAGCTGGATCCGGACGACCTCGACAGCCCGGCGGACCTCGCCGCGGCGCTCACCCGGCTGCGCACCCTCCGTGGACTCACGGTGCGCGAGGTGGCGCGGTCGACCGGGATCCCGAACGCGACCCTGGGCGGTTGGTTCAGCGGTCGTCACCTCCCTCCGCACACCCAGCCGGAGGCGTTCGACCGACTGCTGGACGCGCTCGGGGTCCCGTCGGACCGCCACGCCGCCTGGCGCACCGCGCTGCTCCGTCTGCGACGCGTGCCCGGACCGCGACGCCGCGACGACCCGGCGCCGTACCGCGGCCTGGAGAGCTACGGCGTCGAGCACGCGGCGGTGTACGTCGGCCGCGAGCTCGAGGTCCAGCGCCTCGTCGACCAGGTGGTCTCCCTGACGGCGCACGCGGGCCGGCGCGTGGTCGCCGTCATCGGTCCGTCGGGAAGCGGCAAGTCGTCGCTGCTGCACGCCGGACTGCTGGCGACGGCCGCCGGGCGCGGTCTCGCGACCGCCTCGGTCACCGTCGACGACGTGATGGCAGGAGCCGAGCCCGAGCCCGGCACCACGGGGTCGGCACGGGTGGTCGTGGTCGACCAGCTCGAGCAGGTGCTGACCGACCGGTTCTCCGCCGAGGCGCGGGGCCGGGTCCTGGGCCAGGTCCGCACCTGGGCGGAGGCGGAGCGGACCGTGGTGGTGGTCGGGCTGCGTGCCGACTTCCTCGGCAAGGCCCTCACCGACCCGGTGCTCGGGGCCCTGGTGCAGGAGCACCAGGTGCTGCTCACGCCGCTGGACCGCGACACGCTGCGCCGGGTGATCGTGGAGCCCGCGGAGCGGGCCGGCCGCCCGATCGAGGAGGAGGCCGTCGACCTGGCGCTGCGGGACGTCGCACCCCTCGGCGACGCCGACGGGCTCGACGCGGCCAGCACCCTCCCGCTGCTGTCCCACGCGCTGCTCGTCGCCTGGGAGCGGGCGGGACGCTCGCGGGTCACGGCGACGACGTACGTCGCGGCGGGCGGCGTACGCGGGGGCGTCGAGACGTCCGCCGAGGCGGCGTACTCCTCCCTCGACGAGGCCGCCCGGACGGCCGCACGTCGGCTGTTCCGGACGATGGTGATCGTGGACGCCGACGGCGTCGCCCTGCGCCGGCCGCTCAGCCACGCCGACCTCGCGGACGACCCGGACCTGGAGCGGGCGGCCGACGCCTTCGTCGAGCAGCGGATCCTGACCGCCCAGGAGTCGACCTTCGAGATCAGTCACGAGGTCGTCCTGACGGCGTGGGCCCGCCTGCGCGGCTGGCTGACCGACGACCAGGGCACCCGCCTGGTCCAGCACCGGATCGCGCTGGCGACCCGGGCGTGGGACGCGCACGGCCGGGACCCCGGCTCGCTGCTGCGTGGCACCGTGCTCGCCGCGGCGCGTGCCCTGCCTCCCGAGCGTCGCCAGGAGCTGACCGCCGCCGAGCGCACCTTCCTCGACGCCAGCGCCGCCGACGCCGACGCCGTCGTCCGGCGCGAGCGACGCGGCCGGATCCGGCTCCAGGTGCTCGCCGCCTGCGCCGCCGCGCTCGCCCTGCTGACGGGCGTGTCGGCGGCCTACCTGTTCGACGCCCGCGGCACGGCCGACGACGCCCGTGCCGCCGCCGAGTCCGCCCAGCGCAACGCGCTGTCGCGCCAGGTCGCGGCCGAGGCCCGGCTGAACCGCGACGCCGAGCCGTCGATCGCGGCCCAGCTCGCCGCGGCGGCGTACCGGATCAGCCCCACCGTCGAGGCACGCTCGGCCCTGCTCGAGGCGACGGGCGAACCGATGGTCACCCGGCTGACCGGTCCCGAGGGCCCCAGCCGCGCCATCGTGTCCCCGGACGGCCGGACGCTGGCGGTCGCGCTCGCCGACGGCACGGTGCGCTTCCACGAGATCGGCGCCGACGGCCGGCCGGCGCGGGAGGCCGCGCAGCGGGTCCAGGTCGACGACGGTCAGCTCTTCGCCTCGGCGTACGACGAGCGCGGCGACCTGTTCGCCGTGGGCAGCTCCACCGGGACGATCCGGCTCTACGCGACCGCGTCCGGCCCCCCGACGGTCGTCGCCTCCACCGCGGTCGAGGACTCGGCCGTCCTGGCCCTGCTCCTCCACGACGGCGTCCTGTACGCCGGCACCGCCGGGGGCCTGCTGCGGTGGGAGGTCCGGGACGCCGGGCTGGTCCCGGTCCCGTCCGCCCCGGGTCTGGACGCGACCGTCTCCTCGATCGACCGCGCCCCCGACGGGCGGCTGGTCACGGGCAGCGACGACGGCACCGCACGGGTGTGGCGGGTGGGTGCGAAGCAGCTGCGCCTGGTCCGCTCGTTCTCCGTCGGCAGCGCGACCACCAGCGCCACCACCACGGTGACGGCCGTGGCCGTGTCCCCCGACGGCACCCGGCTCGCCACCGGCTCCAAGGACAAGGCCGTGCGTGTCTGGGACCTGGCCGGTGACCGTGCCACGCCGCTGCAGGACCTCGAGGGCGCGGGCTCCTGGGTCAACGGGGTCGACTGGACCCCCGACGGGAGCCAGCTCGCCGCCGGCGCCTCGGGAGCCAACCTGCTGGTCTGGGACACCGCGGACTGGCGCATCGTGGTCGACCTCGAGCCCACCGCGAACATCGGCTCGATCGCCTACAGCCCCGACGGCGAGATGCTCGTGACCAGCTCCACCGACGGGTCCACCCGGTTCTGGCCGCGTCACCCGGCGGCGCCGACGACGGCCTTCGGTGACACGGTGTGGAACCTCGGCGTCCCGGACGCCGACGTGCTCTACGCGAGCACCGGCTCCGCCGACCCCGTCATCAGGCGGTACGACGTCAGCGACCCCGCCGGGCCCGTGCTCGACGGCGCGCCCTACTCCGCGCCGGCCGCGGCCGCCCTCAGCGGGTCCGCCTCGGTCTCCCGCGACGGGCGCCTGCTCGCGGGCGGCACCAACGCCGGCGAGCTCGCCGTGTGGCGCACCGACGGGCCGCGCGACCGGCCGGCCGTCGTACCTGCGGCGACGGACCTGGTGGAGGCCACGGCCTTCACCGCCGACGGCACCACCGTCGCCGTCGCCTCGGACGACGGCACCGTCACCCTCGTCGACGTCACCGGCGCGACGCCCCGCACGGTCAGGTCCCTGACGGTCGGCGCGATCGTCCTCAGCGTCGCGTTCAGTCCCGACGGCAGCCTGGTCGCGGCCGGCGCGGCCGACAGCCTGCTGCACCTGTTCCGGGTCGCCGACGGCGTCGAGCTCGCGACGCTGGAGTTCGACAACTACGTCTACGGTGCGGCCTTCAGCCCCGACGGCACGCTCCTGGCCGCTGGGAGCACCGACCGCACCGTCCGGGTCTGGGACGTCACCCGCCCCGAGGAGCCCCGTGCCGTCGGCGAGCCGCTCACCGGTCCGAGCTCGACGGTCTTCGTCGTCGCGTGGGACCCCGCCGGCACCCGGCTCGCCGGGGCGTCCCAGGACGGTGCCGTGTGGCTGTGGTCGCGCGACGACGACGCCTTCCGGGTCAGGGCCAGCATCGCCAACCTCGGCTCCGGTGCGGTCAGCGTGGGGTGGCTGGCGCAGGGCGAGGCACTCGCCGGCGGCGGTCTCGGCGGCACCCTGCGCACCTGGACCGCCGACCCGGAGCGGGCGATCGCCGAGATCTGCGCGCTGAGCGGTACGGCGATCAGCCACGACGAGTGGGACCGCCACGTCCCCGGCTCGGAACCGATCGACCCCTGCTGATCCTCCAGCGGATCCGAGGACAGCGGAGGCCCTGCGGAGCACCTGCGACGGCCCTAGCATCGACGCGTGGAGCGGAGCACGCTGCCGACGCGCGACTTCGCCGCGTCCGTCGAACGGGGGCTCCACATCGCGATCGGCGTGGTCATCCTCGCCAAGACGTCGGTCTTCGCGTCGGCGCTCACCGCGCGGGCGTCGTACGACGCGCGGGACGTGCTGCTGTCGGTGCTCGTGCTGGTGTGCGTCGGCACCGCCGGCGTGCGCTGCGTGCTCGGCCGCCCCGGCCGGGTCGACGTCTTGCTCTGCACGGTGGCGATGACCGCGGGCGCGCTGCTGCACCAGGGCACGACTCCGCTCGCGGGCGCCGCCGACTCCCCGATCATCCACCTCGTGGAGCCGATGCTGCTGGTGGTCGCGGCGCGGCTCCCGGTCCGGACCGTGCTCGCCATCGCCGGGCTCTACGTCGCGCTCCGCTGGGAGACCGGACGCTCCGCCGCGGCCCTGTTCCACGGGTTCCAGGAGGCCGTCTTCATCACCGGCAGCGCGCTCGCGGTGTTCGCGCTGGTCGGCCTGATGCGTCGGACCTCGGCGCGCGCGGAGGAGGCGCTGCGGGCCGAGGGAGCACGGCAGGCGGCGGAGGACAGCCGCGCCGAGGTCGAGGCGACGGCGTTCGTCCACGACGACCTCGTCCCGGCGCTGCTGTCGGTCGCGAGCCTGCCGCGCGCGGAACCTACATCGGCGGCCGCGGCCGCGGCTCTGGACGGGCTCACCGCCCAGGCACCGACCTGGTCCCGGGCGCACCTCGCCGACCAGGTCCGCACCGTGGCGGACAGCAGCGGGCTCGACGTGCTGCTCGTCGTGCGCGGCCGGCGCACCGCCGTACCCGAGGACGTCCGCGACGCCCTCGTCGGAGCCGTCCGGGAAGCGCTGCGCAACGTGGCCCGGCACAGCGGGGGGCACCGGGCAACGATCACCGTCGTGCAGCGCCCCGGCCGGGTCAGCATCACCGTCGAGGACGACGGCGTCGGCTTCGCGGTGACTCCGGGCGTGGGCCTGCGGGTCGCGGTGACCGGCCGGGTCGAGGCCGCCGGCGGCACGGCCGTCGTGGAGAGCACCCCGGGGGTCGGTACGGTCGTCACCCTCGCCTGGCGGGCGCGGCGACTCCACCGCCTGCTCGGGCTCTCGCCCGACACCGACACCTTCGCTCGCGCCGCGGTCGGCCGACCGGGCCGCGCGGCGCTGCAGATGTGCGGCACTCTCGCCGGGACGTACGTCGCGAGCTCCGTCCTGCTGGCGATCGACGGCACGCCGCAGGTCGGGTCCTGGCTGGGCGCCGCCGTGGTGATGGCCCTGGTGCTGCTGATCGCCGCGCGGATGGACCGGGGTCCGGTCCCGGCCTGGCTGCTGGTGGCCGGCGCCGTGGTCCCGGCACTCGTCCTCGCCGCCGCGCTCCCGGCCGTTCCGGAGGAGAGCCTCGGCGGCCTGGGGTCGTGGCTGATCGAGATGAGCGCGCTCCCGGCCATGGTGCTCGCCTGGGTCCTGTCGCGGCGGCTGGTCCTGCTGCTCCTCGTGCCCAGTGTGGTCGCCGTCGCCGTCGTCGCCGTGCAGGCGGACGTCGCCACCGCCGACCTCCCCCACCTGCTGGTCGTGCTGCCGCTCAACACCCTGTTCGTCGCCGTCGTCATCGGCGTGTGCCGGCGGGCCGGACTGGTCCTCGCCGGGATCGGCGCCTCGTCCGGGACCGACCGGGGCAGCGCCGCGCGCAGCCTGCTCGGCCCCCTGCTGCCCGAGGTCGAGCGCACCCTCGCCAGGCCGACCTGCACCGAGACCGCGGCCGGGGCCGCCGTGCTGGCGCACTCCGTGCGCGACTGCCTCTACCTCCCCGGCCCCACGCACCTGGCGCTGCGCGAGGAGCTGCACCAGCTGCGCCGCGGCGGCGCGCAGGTCGTCGTCACCCTCCACCAGGACCTGGCCACGAGCGCGACCCTGGCCAGCGCGCTCGCCGTGCTGCGGGGCGTCTCCCCCGTCCGGGTGACGCTGTCCGGCACTGCGCTGCAGACCAGTCTGGTCGTCGTACCCGCGGTTCCGGATGCGGCCGCCGGCACCCTCACCTCCGCGCTGCCGCGGACCTGGGTGGCGACCTTCGACCCCGACGCCACCCTGCTCACCGGACCACCCGGAGACCTCGAGGCCGAGGCGGTGGGGGCGAGCCGGGCTCTCAGCCGTCCAGGTGGCCGTCTGCCCGCGCCCGGCTGATCAGGCCGTGCACGTTGCCCGTCTCGATCCCGCCCTCGCGGTAGGCCTTGGCGGCGCGGGCGAGGTGCTCGCGGACCGTGACCTCGCCGATGCCGAGCTGGCGCGCCACCAGGCGGTAGGGCAGGCCGGCGCTGACCGCGCGGAGGATCTCGATCTGGCGCGGCGAGAGCCGGGCGCCGACGTCCTCGTCGGACAGCAGCATCGTCGCCAGCTGGCTGGAGCAGGCCAGGTCGCCCGCGACCGCGTCGCGGATCGACTGGGCGATCGACTCGACCGGGTCCATCTTGAGGATGAGTCCCGCCGCGCCGGCCTCGATCGCCCGGCGTACCGGGACCGGCCGCTCCTCGGCCGTGAACAGCACCACCACCAGGCCGCGGGCCACCAGGGTCGCCACCGTCTCGTCGGCCGGCGGCTGCCCGGGGATGCGCATGTCCAGGAGGACGACGTCGAGCCCGTCCGGCGCTCGTGCCAGGAGCTCCTCGGCCGACCCCGCGATGGCCACCAGCCGCATGTCGGGCGCGGTCTCGGCGAACGCAGCTCCGAGACCCAGCAGCACGACAGGGTGGTTGTCGATCGCCCCCACCCGGATCACCCGGTTCACGGTGGCGATTGTTTCGCAGGTGTCCGTCACATCGTGTCCGGTTCGCACCGTCGTCGCGTACGACCCTGTCCGGACTTCCCCTCCGGACGGAGGAGTCCACGCTCCGGTCTAGACCAGTGCACGCTCCGGGGACTCGGCCGCGCCCGTGGGCACGTCCCCGCCCTCGCGGAAGCCGTGCCGCTCCCACCAGCGGGCGAGGGGCGCGGGCGCCCACCAGTTCCACCGGCCGAGGAGCTTCATCGTCGCCGGCACGAGCAGGGCGCGGACCACTGTCGCGTCGACCAGGATCGCGACCAGCATGCCGAGGCCGAGCATCTTCATGAACACGACACCGCTGAGGCTGAACGCACCGATCACCACGGCCAGCAGGAGGGCCGCGCTGGTGATGATCCGCCCGGTCTTCTGCACGCCGGTCTGGACGGCGAGGTCGTTGTCACCCGTCGCGTCCCACTGCTCGCGGACCCGCGACAGCAGGAACACCTCGTAGTCCATCGACAGGCCGAACAGGACCGCGAGCATGACGATCGGGTTGGTGAGGTCGAGGAAGCCCTGGGGCGTGAAGCCGAGCAGGTCGGCGAGGTGGCCGTCACTGAAGATCCAGGTCACGACACCGAACGACGCGGTGATCGAGAACCCGTTCATCAGCACCGCCTTCAACGGCAGCACGACCGAGCCGAACGCCAGGAACAGCAGCACCAGCATCACGCTCACGACGATCAGGCCCATCAGCGGCAGGTGGTCGCCGACCGACCCTGCGAGGTCCACGGTGTCGGCCGTCAGGCCACCGACGAGGGCGTCGGCGCCGCCGGGGGCGTCGACCGCACGCAGGTCGCGGACCATCTGCTGGGAGTGGTCGGTCTGGCTGTTCCCCTCCCACGCGGCGCGCAGCAGCGTGGTGTCGCCCTCACTGGCGACCGGCCGGACGTCGACGACGCCGTCGACCCCGGCCAGGGCCTCCTGGTACGACGCCACGCCGGCCTCGTCCGCGCCCCTCACCAGGATGTTGGCGGTCGAGCGCTCCGGCCCGAACTCGCTGTTGAGCCGCTCCGAGGCCTGGTGCGAGGGGGTGTCGGCGGGCAGCACGCGGTAGTCGACACTGCCCCACTTCACCCCGAGGAAGGGCGAGGCCACGGCGAGCAGCAGCGCCACGACGGCGGTGGCGACCACCACGGGCCGTCGCATCACGGCCCGCGCCAGTCGCGCCCACGCGCCGTGGCCGGTCTCGATCGCGGACGAGCGCTGCAGGAAGGGGATCCGGAGCGCGTCGATGCGGGTGCCGAGCAGCGCCAGCACCGCCGGCAGCACCGTGAGCGCGGCGACCATCGCGATGAGCACGGCCGCGATGCCGCCGTACCCGATCGACTTGAGGAAGGTCTGCGGGAAGACCAGCAACGAGCTCATCGCGGCGGCGACGGTGAGGGCCGAGAACGCGACCGTGCGTCCGGCGGTGGCCATCGTGCGGACCACGGCTCCGCGCGTGTCGTCGGGGTCGCGGGCGATCTCCTCGCGGAACCGGGAGACCACGAACAGGGCGTAGTCGATGGCCAGGCCGAGCCCGAGCAGGGTGATGATGTTGGGCGCGAAGATCGACACGTCGACCAGCTCGTTGAGGCCGGCGATGGTGGCACGGGCGCCGAGCACCGCCACCAGGCCGACGAGGAGCGGCATCAGCGCCGCGACGACGCTGCGGAAGATGATCAGCGACAGGATGAGGACGATCGGCATCGAGACCAGCTCGGCGCGGAGCAGGTCGGACTTGGTCTCCTCGTTCACGTCCGTGTAGACCGCGTAGGGGCCGGCGAGCTCGGTGTCCAGCGCGCTCCTCTCGACGGCCGGACGCAGCTCGTCGAAGGAGTCGATGAAGTCGTTCTGGCTCGCGCCGGCCAGGGAGACGTAGACCGCGGTCGCGTGGCCGTCCTTGCTCACCATCGCCGGGTCCTGGACGTCGTACCAGGTGAGCACCGAGACCACGCTGTCCTGCGGGATCGCCGCGACGGTGCGCTGGACCTCGGCCTGGAACGCAGGTGACGCGGCCTCCTCGTCGTCACTGGAGAAGATGACGATGGCGTCGATCGACCGGTTGCCGAAGGTCTCCCGCTCGAGCGCGAGCTCGCGGGCCGACTCGGTGCCGGGGTCGTCGAAGCCGCCGGCCGAGAGCTTGTCCTCCAGCCCGACTCCCGCGATCGCGGCCAGCGCGGTCACGCCGAGGCCGACCAGCAACACCGCCAGCGCCCGGCGCACGACCAGGGCACCCCATCGCTCGATCATGTCGACTCCTCCCGGCGATCGAGTGAACCTCCGTCAGGTTCGTGAACACCGTTAACGGTAAACGGTGTAAACTTACGTCGTCAAGTGTTCACCCCGGCGATCCGGGCCATCTCGAGGAGTCCTGTGCCGCATCTCCGCGCACCCGTCACCCGCAGGGAACGCCAGCGCGAGGCGACGTACGACGAGATCGTCGATGTCTCCGCCCGGCTGCTCGCCGAGGGGGCGGACCTGTCCCTCCGCGCGGTCGCGGCGGGGATGGGGATGACCGCGCCCGCGCTGTACCGCTATGTCGCGAGCTACCAGCAGCTCGTCGACCTGGTCGCCTTCGAGCTGGACAAGGCGGCCACCGCCGAGTGGGCCGAGGCTGCGGCGCGGTTCCCGGAGGACGACCCGGCCGCCCGCCTGGCCGTGGCCTGCGCCCGGTTCCGGCAGTGGGCGCTGACGAGGCCGCGGGAGTTCGCCCTCGTGTTCGCCAACCCGATCGCCGAGGAGGACAGCGAGCGCCGCGACCTGCTCACGCTCTCGACGTCGGGGCACTACTTCACCGACCTGCTCTGGCAGATCTGGGAGCTCTACCAGTTCCCCTATCCCGCCCTCGACGACCTCGACCCGGTCATCCGCGAGGCGGTCCTCGACCCCGTCATCCCGGCCAAGGCGGACCACATCCCCACCGAGGACCGAGGCATCCTCTGGGTCTACATGCGCGCCTGGTCGGCCCTCTACGGTGTCGTCACCCTCGAGTCCACCGGCCACTGCGACCCGCGCGTCATCGAGTCCGGCCAGCTCTTCCGCGCCACCCTGCTCGACTGGCTCGCACCCCTCGGCCTGCACCACGAGCGGGACCGGATCACGACGATCCTCGACGAGGAGCTCGCCCGCCCCTGACCCGGCCCGAACCCGGAGCCGGTCCGTGCCGGGTCGGCGTCAGGTCCAGAGCACCTCGCGCGCCCACAGCGGGACGAGGTCACCGGCCCGCCCCTGCCGGGACTCGTGGAAGAAGTGGCTGCCCTCGCTGGGCTCGAGGTTGAGCTCGAGCGTGCGGGCGCCGTGGCGCCGGGCGTGCTGGACGAAGCCGGCGGCCGGGTAGACCGCGCCGGAGGTGCCGATCGACACGAAGGTGCTGGCCTCGGAGAGCGCGTCGGCGATCCGGTCCATCTCGTAGGGCACCTCGCCGAACCACACCACGTCGGGGCGCAGCTCGTGGGCCCCGCAGCCCGGGCAGGCCGGCTCGTCGAGGAGGGTGCCCGACCACGGGGAGGCGACGCCGCACGACCGGCACAGCGCCTTGAGCAGCTCGCCGTGCATGTGGATCACGTTGCGCGACCCGGCCCGCTCGTGCAGGTCGTCGATGTTCTGCGTGACGACGAGCAGGCCGGTGCCGAGGGTCTCCTCGAGCTCGGCCAGCGCGCGATGGGCGGCGTTCGGCTCGACGGTGGCCAGCGCGGCGCGCCGCTCGTCGTAGAAGCGCTGCACCGTGGCCCGGTCGCGCTCGAAGCCCTCCGGCGTCGCGACGTCCTCGACCCGGTGGCCCTCCCAGAGCCCGTCGGCGTCGCGGAAGGTCGGCACCCCGCTCTCGGCGGAGATGCCGGCACCGGTCAGGACGACGATCTGGGGCACGACCGGAGGCTACCCGCCGATCCGGTGACGGCCGTCACCCGTCCACCCTCGCGGCCAACGCCTCCTCGCACCACTCGACGTTGGCACGCAACCGGTCGTCGTCGGGCCGGGCCGCGAGCGCGCGATGCGCCGCGCGGAGCGCCTCGTCGTACCGTCCGGTCCAGTAGGCACTGACCGCGACCTCGTCCCACGCCCGCCAGGCATAGGTGTCGGTGTCGACGAACAGCGCCTCCTGTGTCGGCATCGGGAGGGCGGCCGCCGTGCGTGCGTAGAGGAGGGCGACCTCGAAGCGCTCGCGCGAGCGCTCGAGCCGGGCGGCCTCGACGAGGGGCTCGGCCCGCCACGGACAGTGCTGGTACGCCGTCAGGTGGGCGTCGATCACCGCGTCGGCCGGCTCACCGAGACGCTCACGCAACCGAGCGGACTGGTAGCGAGCCTGCCAGCGCTCCTGGTCCCAGCCGGCAGCGTTGTCGATCCGCAGGGCGTAGGCGCCGAGCGCGCGTTGGAGCTCCCCCGCGTCGCGCCAGGACTGCGCGAGGTAGAACTGCATGCGCGGGTTGGCGGGGTCCGCACGCAGCGCCTGCTCGATGAGGGCGGCGTCCTTGCGGTAGGTCCCGGGGTCGTGGGCGCGCGCCCCGTCGTGGGTGACCAGCACGGTCGGCGCCGCCAGGCTGTCGAGGCTCGCTCCGGGCAGGTCGAGGTACTCGTGGATCGGCCCGACCCAGCGCCAGGGCTCGTCGAGCCGGACCAGGCACAGCCGGGCGTATCTCGTCCCGCCGTAGACCACCTGGAGGTGGTAGCCGGCCGCGGTCAGGTCCGGACGAGCGTCCGGCAGTCCGCGGAGCTGCTCGTCGGCGTCGATCCACAGCGCGTAGTCCCCCGGGCGGCGATGCCGGCCGGCGCGAGCCAGGTCGAGGACCTCCTGCCTGTTGTGACCGAAGTCGACCCAGGGTCGCTCGACCAGCTGGCCGGGTACGCCGGCCAGGGCTTCGCGGACCAGGTCCTGGGTGCCGTCGGTGGACCCGGTGTCGGCGACGACCCACCAGTCGATGAACGGCCGCACGCTGTCCAGGCAGCGTCGGATGACGTGTGCCTCGTCCTTGACGATCATCATCAGGCCGATCCCCGGCACTCCTGCTCTCCCTTCGCGCGGACCCGGGGACGAGGCACGGCCTCGCCCCCGGGCTGACTGTGCCCGGTCCTAGCCGACCCGGACGATCGACAGGCTCGCGCCGGCACCACCGTCGAGGGTGGCCGCACCCAGCAGTCCGTACGCGTCGAGGCTGAGCAGGTCGCCCGCGGTCAACGGCAGTACGGCGCTGGCCGACCAGCCGTTGACGGCCACGTTCGCCATGTCGTCGAGCAGCGGCGAGCCGACACCGTTGACCTTGACCTGGACGCCCATCAGCAGCGCGGCAGTCGTCTGCACCTGGAAGGACACCTGGTAGACGCCCGTCGTGTCGACCGTGAAGTGCGTGTCCGTGCCGTCGGCCGTGACGCCCGAGGTCGCGCCGCTCGTCGGCAGCGGGATCGACGTACCGCCGAGGACGACGGCCACCACGCCGGCGGTGTTGTTGGCGAACGAGCCGTACGCCGGCGCGACACCGGCGCCGGGGGCGCCGGTCGCGCCCGTCGGACCGGTGGGGCCCGTCTCCCCGGTGACGCCCTGGATGCCCTGCGGGCCCTGGGGCCCGGTCGGACCGGTCGGCCCGGTCGCCCCGGTGTCGCCCGTCGCTCCGGTGGCGCCGGTGGCGCCGGTCGGCCCGGCGGGGCCGGTCGCGCCGATGGCGCCGGTGATGCCCGTGGCCCCGGTGGCACCGGTCGCGCCGTCGGCGCCGTCGGCACCGTCGGCCCCGTTCGCGCCTGGGGCGCCGGTCGTGCCTCGGGGGCCCGGCGTACCCGCGTCGGCACCCTTCACGACCTTGCCGACCTGCCAGCGGATCAGCCGCTCGCCCGGCTGGCACTTCCGCTCGGCGCCGTCGACCAGCCAGCGGCCGTTCTTCAGCACCAGGCGCAGCGCGCCGGTCTCGTTGTCGTAGCAACCGACCACCTGGCGCCGCGCCTTGCCGGGCTCGTCCGCGGCCGCGGACGCCGGGACGAGTGGGAGCAGGGTGGCCGCGGTGGTGGCCATGACGGAGACGGAGTAGAGCCCGACCTGGCGCCACTTCTTGTTCATCGACATCCATTCCTCGTGGGCACGGACCCGGGAGCGAGGCCCTGGGGGAGAGCCGCCGGCGAACACCGGCACTGTGGGCCCGCATCGGCCGGCACTCGGGGCTCCTGAGGGATCATCTGGTGAAGTTTTCTCAGAATGCGCCCCGAACGGTCGATCGGGACCGGGTCCCTGTGCCGTACGACGGAAGGTCGGCTCGTGTCCGCATCGCTCCCCTCTCGCCGCCTCCGCAGCGCCGGCGCGCTCGGCGCCCTGGCGCTCGCCACGACGCTCCTCCTCGGCGGTTGCGGCGGCGACCAGCCGCCGGCACCGGACGCGACGCCCCCGGTCTCGGCGGCCGACCGTCTGGTGGCGACCGGGTTGGAGCAGATCGACGCGGGCGACCTGGACACCGCTCGGGACACCTTCACCGCGGTGCTCGACCTCGACCCGGCCAACGCCTGGGCGCACTACAACCTGGGGTACCTCGCCCAGGGCGACGCGGACGTCGCCACGGCCGTCGACGAGTATCACCGCGCACTGGCCGCCGACCCCGAGCTCGCGCCCGCCCTGTACAACCTGGCGATCCTCACCGAGGACGCCGACCTCGAGGCATCGGTCGACCTCTACCGCCGAGTGCTCGAGGTCAAGCCCGGGGACGCCGCGACGCACCTGCGGCTGGGGTACGCGCTGCGCCACCTCGGACACGAGGCCGAGGCGCGCGAGCTCCTGGCGAGGGGCATCGAGCTGGACCCGGCACTGAAGGACGCACCCGCCCCGACCTACGCGAGGTAGACCTTCCGGAGCCGGGTGCGGATCGTCCACTCCGTGCGCTCGCCCTGGTGCAGCCGCACGATCACCCCGGGCGCCAGCGCGACCTCGCTGCCGTCCTCGAAGCGCACCGTCCCGTGCCCCTCGAGCACGACGAACACCTCGTCGGCCTCGACGTCGCGGACCACGCCGGGCGTGATCTCCCAGACGCCGAGCTCGACCCCGCGGAAGCCGCCGAGCTCGACGACGCCGACGCTCGGCGTGCCGGACACGACGTCGTCGGCGGGCTCGTGCGGCACGGCGAGCGCGGCGGCGTCGACGACGCGGGTGGCGGAGAGGTCGGGTGCGGTCATGAGTCGAACCCCAGTCCGAGTGCGTCGAGGGTGCGCAGCCAGGCGTTGCGGCGGCCGCCGCGGTGGTCGGCCCGGTCGAGCGCCCAGCGGGTGGTCTGGATGCCGATCGAGGCGATCGGCTCCGGAGGGAAGGGCATCGGCATCCGGCGCACCATGTCGAGCCGGGTGCGTTCGGTGTCGAGGCCGGCGAGGCGGTCGAGCATCACCTCGGCCGCGAACCGGGACGCCCCGACACCCAGCCCGGTGAAGCCGGCGGTGTGCGCGACCCGCCCGTTCAGCGCCCGTCCGTGGAAGGCGCAGAAGCGCGTCGAGGTGTCGATCGCGCCGGCCCACTGGTGGCTGAACCTCAGCCCCTCCAGCTGCGGGAAGGTGGCGAGGAAGTGCCCGGCCAGGCGGCGGTAGGTCTCCGGTCGGTTCTCGTACGCCGGCCGGACCCGGCGGCCGTAGTGGTAGACCGCGTCGTACCCGCCCCACAGGATCCGGTCGTCGCGGCTGAGCCGGTAGTAGTGGAACTGGTTGGCCATGTCGCCGACGCCCTGGCGGCCCTCCCAGCCGAGGGACGCCAGCTGCCCGGCGCTGAGCGGCTCGGTCATGAGCGCGTAGTCGTAGACCGGGACGGTGTGCATGCGGTAGCGGGCGAGCAGGCTCGGGAACACGTTGGTGGCGAGGGCGACGCGGCGGGCCGTGACGATCCCGGTCTCGGTGGTGACCCGGACCGGACCGTTCCTGCCGTCCCCGTCGATGCCCGTCGCCCGGGTGCCCTCGAAGATCTCGACGCCGAGGTCGGCGGCGAGGCGGGCCAGCTCGCGGGCCAGCTTGGCGGGGTGGACCAGCGCGACGTCGGGGTCGAGCACCCCGGCGAGGTACGTCGGGCTGTCGACCAGCCTGCGTACCGCGTCCGCCTCCAGCACCTCGGCCCCGCTCGCCCGTAGCTCCTCGACCTGGTGCGGCTCGATCGCCACGTCCAGCTCACCGGTGCGCTCGTAGTCGCAGTCCAGCTGGTACTGCTCGACGGTCGCCTCGATGGCGTCCAGGTTGGCGATCCCGAGGCGCTCGAGCTCGTCGTACTGGTCGGGCCAGCGGGACCGGCCGTTCTCCTCGCCGTGCGTGATGCTCGCCGCGCAGAACCCGCCGTTGCGTCCCGAGGCCGCCCAGCCGATCCGCTCGGCCTCGACCAGCACCACCCGGCGGCCCGGCTCGCGCTGCTTGGCGACGACCGCCGTCCAGAGCCCGGTGTAGCCGCCGCCCACGACGAGCAGGTCGGTGTCGATCGCCCTCCGCAGCACGGGGTGCTCGGGGCGCACGGGAAGGTCCTCGATCCAGAAGCAGGCGCCCCGCACGCCGTCGAGGGCGTGGTCGACGGCGGCGGCGTCGACGGGCGTACGCGAGAAGACGGTCCCCGGGATGGTGGCGCTCACCCGACCACCCTGCCGGGTGAGACGTCCGGAGGCCAGTGACGGACTGCAACGACCCGGCATCTCGGCCTTACAGTTCGTCACCCGCTCCGGCTCAGCCGGTGGCCGTCGGCGACTCCGGACGCGAGCCGCCGGCCGGCGCCCCCGCCATCAGCGCCGTGATCGCCGCACGGTCGCGCTCGGACACGCTGCCCCAGCCCGGCTGGTAGCCGACGAGCTCACGCAGCGAGAGCGTCTCGCGCTGCGCGAACAGGATCTCGACGTCACCGGCGTCGATGAGGCCGGGGTGCACGACCCCGCAGGTCTCGCTGACCTTCAACAGGTCGCGACGCAGCGTCTTGACGTAGTTGGCGAACCGCACGGACTTGAGGTCCGGGTCGAGCCCGTGGGCCAGCCACTTGTTCTGGGTCGCCACACCGGTGGGGCAGGTGTCGGTGTGGCACTTCTGCGCCTGGATGCAGCCGATCGACAGCATCGCCTCCCGGCCGACGTTGACCAGGTCGCAGCCGAGCGCGAGCGCGACGACGGCGTTGTCCGGCAGGCCGAGCTTGCCCGACCCCACGAAGGTCACGTCGTCGGCGAGGCCGGCCCGCGCGAACGCGGCGTACACGCGCGGGAAGCCGAAGCGGAAGGGCAGCGACACCGAGTCGCTGAAGATCATCGGCGCCGCGCCCGTGCCGCCCTCGCCACCGTCGACGGTCACGAAGTCGACGCCCCTGCCGCTGCTGCCCATCTGCGCGACGAGGTCGTCCCAGAAGTCCATCACCCCCACCGCCGCCTTGATCCCGACGGGCAGCCCGGTCTCGGCGGCGAGCAGCTCGACCCAGTCGAGCAGGCTGTCGACGTCGGAGAACTCGGCGTGCCGCGACGGGCTCACGCAGTCCCTGCCGGGCTCGATGCCGCGGATCTCCGCGATCTCCGGCGTCACCTTCGCCCCGGGCAGGAGCCCGCCGAGCCCGGGTTTGGCGCCCTGGCTGAGCTTGACCTCGATCGCCCGCACGGGGGCGCTCGCGACGACGTCCTTGAGGCGCTGCAGGTCGAAGCGCCCGCGGCTGTCGCGGCAGCCGAAGTAGCCGGTGCCGATCTGCAGCACGAGGTCGCCGCCGTTGCGGTGGTACGGCGAGAGCCCGCCCTCCCCGGTGTTGTGCAGGCAGCCGGCCAGGGCGGCACCGCGGTTGAGGGCCTCGATGGCGGTGTGCGAGAGCGAGCCGAAGCTCATCGCGGAGATGTTGACCAGGGACTCGGGACGGAAGGCACCGGGACGCCCGCGCGCCGCGCCGAGCACCTTCGCCGACGGCAGCGGCGTCTCCTCGCCCGCGTGGGTGTGGGACGGCGGCGCGGTGTCGCCGAAGGTGCGGTGCTTGATGATCGTGTAGCCCTCGGTGTGCTCGACGTCGTTGTCGGTACCGAAGCCGAAGTAGTTGTTCTCCAGCTTCGACGAGGCGTAGATCCAGCGCCGCTGGTCGCGGGAGAACGGCCGCTCCTCGTCGTTGCCCGCCACGACGTACTGGCGCAGCTCGGGTCCGATCGCCTCCAGCAGGTAGCGCGCGTGGCCGAGGACCGGGAAGTTGCGCAGCAGGGCGTGCTTGCGCTGCCTCAGGTCGCGGACCGCCACACCCGCCACGCCCGCGATCGCCGCCGCCGGGATCGCCCAGCCCCTTCCCTTCATGGGCTTGCGCTACCCGGGAACGCCCACCCCAGCCGCTGCGGCACAATCGATGACCGTGCTGCTGCGCCACGTCACCGGGTCGATCGCGGACTTCCACGCCCGGACGATCCCGGACGACCTGGCGGAGGCTGAGGTCTGGTCCTTCGAACCCTCGGCGCCGGCCCTGGTCCTGGGCAGCGCCCAGGACCACACCACCGCCTCGGCGGAGGCGACGGCCACCGCCGGGGTGGACGTCGTACGACGACGCAGCGGCGGCGGCGCCGTCCACGTCGACCCGGCCCGCTCGGTGTGGGTCGACGTCGTGGTGCCGCGCCACGACGCGCGATGGAGCGACGACGTACGGGAGTCCGTGTACTGGCTCGGGGAGGCGTGGCAGCGGTCGCTCGCGCGGCTGGGCGTGACGAGCGAGCTCTACCGCGGCGGCCTCGAGCAGACGCCGTGGGGACGGCTGGTCTGTTTCGCGGCGCTCGGACCGGGCGAGGTGCTCGTGGGTGGCCGCAAGCTCGTCGGCATCTCGCAGCGACGGACCAAGGCCGGAGCGCGGTTCCAGTGCATCGCCTACGACCGCTGGGACCCGTACGACGTCCTCGACCTGCTCGACATGACGGCCGCCGACCGCGCTGCCGCCGGGGCGGACCTGGCCGACCGGGCCACTGGGGTCGGGCCGCACCTGACGCAGCTGCGGACGGCGATCCTCGAGGAGCTGGCGCCGGGCTCCTGAGGAACGTCGCACCTGACGAATCGGCTGCTTCTCGGTCGAAATCGCAGCCCATTCGTCAGGTGCGACGCGAAAAGGTGACCCATGCGCTGAGAACATGGGTCCATGGAGCTGGACACCATCCGCGCATTCCTCGCCGTGGCCGACGGCAGCACCGTGACGGAGACGGCCGAGCAGGTGCACCGCACGCAGCCCGCCGTGTCGCGAGCGCTGGCGCGGCTCGAGCGCGAGGTCGGCACGCCCCTGTTCCAGCGGGTGGGTCGGGGCCTGGTGCTGACGCCGGCCGGGCGCGAGCTCGCGGTGCATGCGCGGGAGACCGTCGAGTCCTACGAGCGCGGCGTGCGCTCGGTGCAGGACATCACCGCGCCCGACGGGGGATTCGTGCCCGTGGCCTTCCTGCACACGCTCGGAACCTGGCTGGTGCCCGAGCTGATCCGCGAGTTCCGCGCCAAGCGACCGCAGGTGCGCTTCGACCTGCGCCAGCACGGCGACGAGGGCCTGATCGACGACCTGCTCGGCGGCGCGGTCGACCTGGCCATCACCGGTGACCGGCCGGACCTGCCCCAGCTGGAGAGCCGGCGGCTGTTCCTCGAGCCGCTGCGGCTCGTCGTACCGCCGGACCACCCGCTCGCGCGGCGGCGTACGGCTCGGCTCAAGGACGTCGCGGACGAGCAGTTCATCGTGCTCAAGCCCGGCTTCAGCCTGCGTGCGGTGACGGAGGACCTGTGCGCCGAGGTCGGCTTCGCGCCGCGGATCGGGTTCGAGGGCGAGGAGGTCGAGACCCTCCGCGGACTGGTGTCGGCCGGCCTCGGCGTCGCCCTGCTCCCCGAGCCGCGCGGCGGCGCGTCTCCGGCCGCGCCCTCGATCCGGCTCAGGGACGTGCGCGCCTCGCGCGAGATCGGGCTGGCCTGGGTCCGCGACCGCAGCCTGCCGCCGGCGTCGGCACACTTCCGCGAGCACGTGCTGAGGGCCAGTCGCAAGATCCATGTATCTGATGCATAGATCGCTTCAGAACTAGGCATTGGACGCATTCCAGCAGCGGCCTGAGGATGGTGACGGCCATCACCACCGACCCGAGGACCTCTGTTGACCGACATCGATCCTGCCGAGACCCAGGAGTGGCGCGACGCGCTCGCTGCCGTCCTGGAGTTCGAGGGCGAGGCGCGCACCAAGTACCTGCTCGACCAGGTGCTCGAGGAGGCCCAGCGCCTCGGCTCCCGCGTGCCGTTCGTGGCGACCACGCCCTACGTCAACACCGTCCCGGCCGACGACGAGCCCACCCACCCCGGTGACCGCGCGGTCGAGCACCGGATCCGGTCCGCCATCCGCTGGAACGCGCTCGCCATGGTGCTGCGCGCCAACAAGGACTCCACCGAGCTCGGTGGCCACCTCGCCAGCTTCCAGTCCGCCGCGACGCTCTACGACGTCGGCTTCCAGCACTTCTGGCACGCCCCGACCGAGAAGCACGGAGGCGACCTGGTCTACGTCCAGGGCCACCTCTCCCCCGGCGTCTACGCCCGCGCCTTCCTCGAGGGGCGGCTCACCGAGGCGCAGCTCGACAGCTTCCGCCAGGAGACCGGTGGCAACGGGCTGTCGTCGTACCCGCACCCGTGGCTGATGCCCGACTTCTGGCAGTTCCCGACCGTCTCGATGGGCCTCGGGCCGCTGATGGCGATCTACCAGGCGCGCTTCCTCAAGTACCTCCACGCCCGCGGCCTCGCCGACACCGCCGGCCGCAAGGTCTGGGCCTTCCTCGGCGACGGCGAGACCGACGAGCCCGAGTCCCTGGGCGCGATCTCGATGGCCGCGCGGGAGAAGCTCGACAACCTGGTCTTCGTCGTCAACTGCAACCTGCAGCGTCTCGACGGTCCGGTGCGCGGCAACGGCAAGATCATCCAGGAGCTCGAGGGCGTCTTCCGCGGCGCCGGCTGGAACGTCGTCAAGGTGATCTGGGGCTCCGGCTGGGACGAGCTGCTCGCCAAGGACACCAGCGGCGCGCTCAAGCGGCGGATGATGGAGTGCGTCGACGGCGAGTACCAGACGTTCAAGTCCAAGGACGGCGCCTACGTCCGCGAGCACTTCTTCGGTGTCGACCCCGAGCTCGCGCAGATGGTGGCCGGCTGGAGCGACGACGAGATCTGGCGGCTCACCCGCGGCGGCCACGACCCGCAGAAGGTGTACGCCGCCTACGCGGCCGCGAACGCCCACACCGGCACGCCCACGGTGATCCTGGCCAAGACGGTCAAGGGCTACGGCCTCGGCTCGGCCGGCGAGGCGATGAACATCAGCCACCAGGCCAAAAAGGTCGCCGAGCCCGCGCTGCGCGCCTTCCGCGACCGGTTCTCCATCCCGATCGCCGACGAGCAGCTGCTCGACCTGCCCTACCTGTCCTTCCCCGAGGGCTCGGAGGAGCACGCCTACCTGCACGCGCGCCGCCAGGAGCTGGGGGGCTACCTGCCCGAGCGCCGTCGTACGTCGGCGCCTCTCGTCGTCCCGGACGTCGAGGCGCTCGGCCAGACCGCGGGCTCCAACGGCCGCGCCATCTCGACCACGATGGCCTTCGTGCAGATCCTCACCAAGCTGCTGCGCGACAAGGAGATCGGCAAGCGGGTGGTGCCGATCGTCCCCGACGAGGCGCGCACCTTCGGCATGGAGGGTCTCTTCCGGCAGGTCGGGATCTTCTCGCAGAGCGGCCAGCTCTACACGCCCGAGGACGCCGACCAGCTGATGTTCTACAAGGAGGACGCCAGCGGTCAGATCCTCCAGGAGGGCATCAACGAGGCCGGCGCGATGTCGTCGTGGATCGCCGCCGCGACGTCGTACTCCAGCAACGACACCCCGATGATCCCGTTCTACATCTACTACTCGATGTTCGGGTTCCAACGGATCGGCGACCTGGCCTGGGCCGCCGGCGACATGCGCGCCCGCGGCTTCCTGCTCGGCGGCACAGCCGGGCGGACCACGCTCAACGGCGAGGGCCTCCAGCACGAGGACGGCCACAGCCACCTGCAGGCAGCGATGATCCCCAACTGCGTCGCCTACGACCCGACCTACGCCTACGAGCTGGCGGTCGTCGTCGCCGACGGCCTGCGCCGGATGTACGCCGAGCAGGAGGACGTCTTCTACTACCTGACCCTGATGAACGAGAACTACGAGCACCCGCCGATGCCCGAGGGCGTCACCGACGGGATCCTCAAGGGGATGTACCTGCTGCAGCCGGGCAAGGGCCGCGGCGCCGCGAAGGTGGACCTGCTCGGCTCGGGCACCATCCTGCGCGAGGTGCTGGCCGCGGCCGAGCTGCTCGCGAAGGACTTCAAGGTCAAGGCGGACGTGTGGAGCGTCCCGAGCTTCACCGAGCTGCGGCGCGAGGGCCTGGCCACCGAGCGGTGGAACACCCTGCACCCGTTGGAGGAGCCGCGGACGTCGTACGTCGCGCAGTGCCTCGCCGACGCGAGCGGCACCGTGGTCGCGGCGACCGACTACATGAAGGCCTACGCCGACCAGATCCGCGCCTTCGTGCCGGGCAGCTACACCGCGCTCGGCACCGACGGCTTCGGCCGCTCCGACTACCGCCGCAACCTGCGCCGGCACTTCGAGGTGGATCGGCACTTCATCGCCGTCACCGCCCTGCGCCGCCTCGCCGACGAGGGCGTCGTCACCCCCGACGTCGTCGCCGAGGCGATCGAGAAGTACGGCATCGACCCCGACCGGGCCGACCCGGCCCACGCGTGAGGACAGCAACAGTGGACAACGGCATCGACATTCGCGTTCCCGACATCGGCGACTTCTCCGACGTACCCGTCATCGAGGTGCTCGTCGCTCCCGGCGCGGTCGTGCGCGCCGAGGACCCGCTGATCACCCTGGAGACCGACAAGGCCACCATGGAGGTGCCCTCCCCGGTCGACGGCACCATCGTGTCGGTCTCGGTGAAGGTGGGTGACACGGTCAGCCAGGGCACGGTGATCGCGGTCGCGGAGAGCGCCGCCGCGGAGAGCGCCGCCGCCGAGACGGCCCCCGTCGAGGCTCCCGCCGAGCAGGCGCCCGCTCCGGTCGTCGTACCCGAGGCGGTCGAGGTAGCGGAGCCGGCGACGGCCGGCTCCGAGGACGGCGGCCTGCGGGCCACGCCCCTGGTACGACGCCTCGCCCGCGAGCTCGACGTCGACCTCACGACCGTGACCGGCAGCGGCCCGAAGGGCCGGGTCACCAAGCAGGACCTGCTCACCCACTACGACCGCGGCGTCGCACCCGCGACCGGCGGATCCCCCGCGGGTGCGGGGATCCCGCCCGTCCCCGAAGTCGACTTCTCGAAGTTCGGACCTGTCCGGCGCGTTCCGCTGTCCCGGATCAAGAGGATCTCCGGCCCGCACCTGCAGCGGTCCTGGCTCAACGTCCCGCACGTGACCCACTCCGACGAGGCGGACATCACCGACCTCGACGCCTACCGCCGCGAGCTCGACGAGACCGCGAAGGCCGACGGCTACCGGGTGACGCTCCTCAGCTTCCTGCTCAAGGCCGCGGCCGCGACCCTGCGGAAGTACCCCGAGGTCAACAGCTCGCTGTCCGGCGACGAGCTCGTGCTCAAGGACTACGTGCACGTGGGCGTCGCGGTCGACACCCCCGACGGCCTGGTCGTCCCGGTCGTGCGCGACGTCGACCGCAAGGGCATCCTCGAGATCAGCCGCGAGCTCGGGGACCTCTCGGCCCGCGCCCGCGACGGCAGGCTGACGGCGACCGACATGCAGGGCGCGACGTTCACCATCAGCAGCCTCGGCGGGATCGGCGGCACGGCGTTCACGCCGATCGTCAACGCCCCCGAGGTGGCCATCCTCGGCGTCGTACGCTCGAAGACGGCACCGGTCTGGGACGGCGAGACCTTCGTCCCCCGGCTGATGCTCCCGCTGTGCCTGTCCTACGACCACCGGGTGATCGACGGCGCGCTCGCTGCCCGCTTCACCGCGCACCTCGCCCACCTGGCCGCCGACGTACGCCGCCTGTCGCTGTAACCCCAACCCGCAGGAGTTCCGATGTTCTCGAAGGTCCTGGTCGCCAACCGTGGTGAGATCGCGATCCGCGCGTTCCGCGCGGCGTACGAGCTGGGGGCGGCGACGGTCGCCGTCTTCCCCCACGAGGACCGGGGCTCCGAGCACCGGCTGAAGGCCGACGAGGCCTACGAGATCGGCGAGCGCGGGCACCCGGTGCGGTCCTACCTCGATCCCGAGGCGATCGTCGCGGCCGCCGTCGCGTGCGGGGCCGATGCGATCTACCCGGGCTACGGCTTCCTGTCGGAGAACCCGGCGCTCGCCGAGGCGTGTACGGCGGCCGGGATCACCTTCGTCGGTCCGTCGGCCGAGGTGCTGACCCTGACCGGCAACAAGGCCCGGGCGATCGCGGCGGCCAAGGCGGCCGGCGTGCCGACGCTGCAGAGCGTGGACCCCTCGACCGATGTCGACACGCTGCTCGCGGCGGCCGAGGCGATCCCGGCGCCGCTGTTCGTGAAGGCGGTCGCCGGCGGCGGTGGGCGCGGCATGCGCCGGGTCGACGACCGCGCGCAGCTGCGCGAGGCGATCGAGACCTGCATGCGCGAGGCCGAGGGCGCGTTCGGCGACCCGACGGTCTTCATCGAGCAGGCCGTGGTGGACCCGCGGCACATCGAGGTGCAGGTCCTGGCCGACGGCGCCGGCTCGGTGATCCACCTGTTCGAACGGGACTGCTCGGTGCAGCGGCGCCACCAGAAGGTCGTCGAGATCGCCCCGGCACCCGGGCTGGACCCGGAGCTGCGGGAGCGGATGTGCGCCGACGCGGTGCGCTTCGCCCGCGAGATCGGCTACTCGTGCGCCGGCACGGTGGAGTTCCTGCTCGACCCCGCGGGCAACTACGTGTTCATCGAGATGAACCCGCGGATCCAGGTCGAGCACACGGTGACCGAGGAGGTCACCGACGTCGACCTGGTCCAGGCCCAGCTGCGGATCGCGTCCGGCGAGACGCTCGCCGACCTCGGCCTGTCCCAGGACACCGTGCGGCTGCGGGGTGCGGCGCTGCAGTGCCGGATCACGACCGAGGACCCGGCCAACGGCTTCCGCCCCGACACGGGCACCATCACGGCGTACCGGTCCCCGGGCGGCGCGGGCGTCCGGATCGACGGCGGCACGACCTTCACCGGCGCGGAGGTCAGCCCGCACTTCGACTCGATGCTGGCCAAGCTGACCTGTCGTGGCCGCACCTTCGAGGACGCCGTCGCCCGAGCGCGGCGGGCCGTGGCGGAGTTCCGGATCCGCGGCGTGGCCACGAACATCCCGTTCCTGCAGGCGCTGCTCGACGACCCGGACTTCGCGGCCGCGTCCACCGGCGCGGTGACCACGTCGTTCATCGAGACCCACCCGCAGCTGTTGACCGCGCGCGCGTCGGGCGACCGCGGCACCCGGCTGCTGACCTACCTGGCGGACGTGACGGTCAACCAGCCGCACGGCGCGATCCCCGTCTCGGTGGCTCCGGTCGCGAAGCTGCCCGCCCTGGACCTCGCGGCGGGCGTGCCGGACGGCTCGCGGCAGCGGCTGCTCGCCGTCGGTCCTGCCGCGTTCGCCGCCGAGCTGCGTGCCCGGTCGGGCGTCGCCGTCACCGACACCACCTTCCGCGACGCTCACCAGTCGCTGCTCGCCACCCGGGTCCGCACCCACGACCTCGTCGGCGTGGCCGGGCACGTCGCCCGGATGACGCCCGAGCTGTGGTCGTTGGAGTGCTGGGGAGGAGCGACGTACGACGTCGCGCTGCGCTTCCTCTCCGAGGACCCGTGGGACCGGCTGGCCCGGCTGCGCGAGGCCGTGCCGAACATCTGCCTGCAGATGCTGCTGCGCGGGCGCAACACGGTCGGCTACACGCCGTACCCGACCGCGGTCACCGACGCCTTCGTCGAGGAGGCCGCCGCGACCGGCATCGACGTGTTCCGGATCTTCGACGCCCTCAACGACGTCGAGCAGATGCGGCCCGCGATCGACGCGGTCCGCACGACCGGGACCGCGGTCGCCGAGGTCGCGCTGTGCTACACCGGCGACCTGTCCTCGCCGGCCGAGGACCTCTACACGCTCGACTACTACCTGCGTCTGGCCGAGAAGATCGTCGACGCCGGCGCGCACGTGCTGGCGATCAAGGACATGGCCGGGCTGCTCCGCGCGCCCGCCGCCACCACGCTGGTGACCGCGCTGCGCGAGCGCTTCGACCTGCCGGTGCACCTGCACACCCACGACACCGCCGGCGGCCAGCTCGCCACCCTCACCGCGGCGATCGCCGCGGGCGTGGACGCGGTCGACGCCGCGACCGCCTCGATGGCCGGCACCACCTCCCAGCCGCCGCTGTCCTCGCTGGTCGCCGCCACCGACCACTCGGACCGCTCGACCGGCCTGTCGCTGTCGGCCGTCAACGCACTGGAGCCCTACTGGGAGGCGGTACGCCGCCTCTACGCGCCCTTCGAGTCCGGCCTGCCCGCCCCGACCGGGCGCGTGTACCGCCACGAGATCCCCGGCGGCCAGCTCTCCAACCTGCGGCAGCAGGCGATCGCACTGGGCCTCGGCGAGAAGTTCGAGCAGGTCGAGGACATGTACGCCGCCGCCAACGACATCCTCGGCCGCGTCCCCAAGGTCACCCCGTCGTCCAAGGTGATCGGCGACCTCGCCCTGGCGCTCGTCGCGGCGGGTGCGGACCCGGTCGCGTTCGCGGCCGACCCGTCGTCGTACGACATCCCGGCGTCGGTCATCGGCTTCCTCCATGGCGAGCTCGGCGACCCGCCCGGCGGCTGGCCCGAGCCGTTCCGCTCCCGCGCGATCGAGGGTCGCCCGTGGACCCCGCCCGCCGAGGAGCTGTCGCCGGAGGACGAGGCCGGCCTGGTCTCCGAGCGCCGCGGCACGCTGAACCGGCTGCTCTTCCCCGGCCCGACCCGGGAGTACGCCGAGGCGCGCGCCCGCTGGGGCGACCTGTCCGTCGTACCCACGGCGGAGTTCCTCTACGGTCTCCAGCCCGAGACCGAGCACGCCGTCGACATCGACGAGGGCAAGCGCGTCCTCGTCGAGCTCGAGGCGATCAGCGAACCCGACGAGCGCGGCTTCCGCACCGTCCTGGCCCGCCTCAACGGCCAGATCCGCCCCATCTCGGTCCGCGACCGCTCCGTCTCCGCCGAGGTCGTCGCCGCCGAGAAGGCCGACCCGGCCAAGCCCGGCCACGTCGCCGCCCCCTTCCAGGGCGTCGTCACCGTGACCGTCGCCGAGGGCGACGAGGTCGCCGCGGGCGACACCGTCGCCACCATCGAGGCGATGAAGATGGAGGCCTCGATCACCGCACCGGTCGCGGGCGTCGTGCAGCGGCTCGCGATCCGCGGGACGAACGCGGTCGACGGCGGTGACCTGGTCCTCGAGCTGGGCTGAGCAGGGTCAGGCGCGCACCCCGGCCCGTGCGACCAGGGTCCGGCGGGCGAGCACGACCCAGCACCCGATCGCCCCGGCCGACAACAGGGCAGGCACCCAGTGGCCGAGCAGCGCGGAGGCGCTGGACGCCGCCCCGAATGCGGTCAGGTTCAGCACGACGTCGTAGGCCGGAGCGATGAACGCGCGGTTCAGGACGTGCGCGACGGCGATGACGAGGCCGCAGCAGAAGGACACCGACAGCAGGAGGTTGACCACGTCGACCATTGTCGCGGTGCGGTGGGCGGGAGACTGATTCGGCGATCGACGAGCAGGCTCGCGGGACTCGGCTCCGGGGCGGTGGGATTCCCCGGGCCGGCGGTCGACCGATGCGCCGGCCCGGGGAGGTCTGTCAGGCCAGAAGCGCGTTGACCGACTTCTGCTCGGTGTAGGCGTCGATCGCGGAGGCGCCGAGCTCGCGACCCCAGCCGGACTGCTTGAAGCCGCCGAAGGGCATCGCGGCGTCGAAGGCGTTGTGGCAGTTGATCCACACCGTGCCCGCCTTGATCTGCCGGGCCGTGCGGTGGGCCTTGGTGACGTCGCGGGTCCAGACCGAGGCCGCGAGACCGTACGGCGTGTCGTTCGCCGCGGCCACCACGCCCTGCTCCGCGTTGAACGGGGTGGCGACGACGACCGGGCCGAAGATCTCCTCCCGGTAGACGCTGAAGGACGAGTCGACGTCGACCAGCACCGTCGGCTCGACGTAGTAGCCCTCGTCGCCGTGGCGACGGCCGCCGGTCAGGGCGCGGGCACCGTCGCGCAGCCCCTGGTCGACGTACCCGAGGACCCGGTCCAGCTGGGTCTGCGAGACGAGGGGGCCGACCTCGCTGGTCGGGTCGAGGCCGGGGCCGAGCTTGCTGGCGGCGGCGACCTCGGCGACCCCCTGGGTGAACTCCTCGAAGATCTTGTCCTCGACGAGCAGCCGGGTGCCGCTGGTGCAGGTCTGGCCGTGGTTGAACAGGAAGCCCGAGGCGGTCCCCGGGATCGCGAGGTCGAGGTTCGCGTCGGCGTACACGACCTGGGGGCTCTTGCCGCCGAGCTCGAGGCTGACCTTCTTCAGGTTGCCCTTCGCGGCGTCGACGATCAGCTTGCCGACCTCGGTCGAGCCCGTGAACGCGATCTTGTCCACGTCGTCGTGCCCGGCCAGGGCCGCACCGGCGTCGCCGTACCCCGTGACGACGTTGAAGACGCCGTCCGGGAGGCCGCACTCGGCCATGATCTCGGCGAGACGGAGCGCGGTCAGCGGGGTGTCCTCGGCGGGCTTGAGCACGACCGTGTTGCCGCACGTGAGGGCGACCGGGATCTTGAACGCCGCCATCAGCAGCGGGAAGTTCCACGGCACGATGGCGCCGCACACGCCGACCGGCTCGCGCAGCGTGTAGGCGTGCCACTGGGTGCCGGGCGCCCACGGGACCGACACCGGGATGGTGCGGCCCTCGATCTTGGTGGCCCAGCCGGCGTAGTACTGGAACAGCTCGGCGACCCAGGTGACGTCGACGGCCTGCGCGACCGCGGCGGACTTGCCGTTGTCGAGAGCCTCCAGCTGGGCGAGCTCCTCCGCGTGCTCGTAGATCGCCTCGCCGATCCGGAAGAGCAGGCGCTGGCGCTGGGCCGGCGTCCACAGCGACCACTCGCCCTCGAACGCCTTGCGGGCGGCGCGCACGGCGCGGTCGACGTCGACGGCCTCGCCGTGCGCGACCTCGGTGAGCACCTGGCCGGTCGCCGGGTCGCGGGTCTCGAAGGTGCGTCCGGAGGCCGCGTCGGTCCAGGCCCCACCGATGAACAGGCCCTTGGGGCGGGACAGCCACTCGCGTACCTGCGGCAGCACGGCGGTGTCGGTCGGGACGAGCAGGTCGGTCATGTTTCCTCCGTCAGGTTGGGCGATCGGTGCGGTGCGAGCGTCGTCCGCCCCGCACCACGGCGGTGTTCAGCTTCTGGACATTCGTCGACCTCAGGGCGCCAGCAGCCGGTCCAGTACGACGGGCAGCTCGGCGAGGGCGTCGAGCGAGGCCATCCGCGCGCCGGCCTCGCGGGCGAACCGCCGGGCCTCGTCGTCGTCCGAAGCCGGCGCGACGACGAGCAGCTCGTCGAGTCCGCGCGCGGCCGGCAGCGGGTCGACGTCGTCGGTGACCCGGCAGTCCGAGAGCAGCAGGGTGATCCGGCGTCGTGCCCGTGCGCCAGCGAGCTGTTCCCGCGCCGCCCGCAGGGCGGCGTCGAGGGACGTCATCCCGTGGCCGCGCAAGCCGAGCACGCGTTCGACGGTACGACGGGCCGGGCTCGCCGTACCGAGGCCGACGACCGTCTCGGCGCGCCGGTCGAAGGCCACCACGGCGAGCTCGCCACCGGACTCGGCCGACCTCAGCGCGCAGGCGGCGGCAGCCATCGCCGCGGTCGCGAGCCGTCGTCCGTCCATCGATCCGGAGCGGTCGACGAGCAGGCACAGCGCGGTCGCCGGCCGCTCCCACACCGACGCCGTCAGCTCGTCGAGGGCCGGTGGGCGACCCTCGCCACGGGCCGCGGCGACCGCCTCCAGGGACGCGTCGAGATCCAGGTCGCCCCCGCGATCGGCACGGGTCGGCCGCAGCCGGCCCGCGCCGATCCTGCCGTGCGGACCGCTGCGGGCCCGCTCCAGCACCAGCCGCGGCACGAGCGCCTGGACCCGAGCCCGCAGGGCGGGGTCGGTGGCCCGGCTCATCAGCGCGAGCAGCGGCAGCACGTCGTCCGGGTCCTCGGCCACGGCCGCCTCGACGGCGGCCACGTCGAGCTCGCCGACCTCCGGCGAGAGCTCCTCGAATCGCGGGTTGCGCGCGAGCTCGGTGCGGCCGTTGGTGCGCTCGGGCCGCCCACGGCGGGACGTCGCCGGGGGCGACGGGGAGGCGCCCGCCCCGACCGGGGGCGGGCTCAGGCTTCCCCCGGGCGCGGCTCCTCCGCAGTGTCGTCGCCGGAGGAGGGCGGCGGCCCGAAGTGCGCGGTGTAGAGCTCGGTGATGATCTCCTCGGGCCGCCGGGTGGATGCCTCGTCGACCCGCACCCGACCGCTCAGCGCGACCAGCGCGGCATCGAGCCCGGCCTGCCAGTCGTCCTCCGCGACGTCGCGTGCCCGGGCCAGCTGGTGGTTGATCCCCGCCAGGTCGATGGTGCCGCGCACCGACGAGCCGACCCGCAGCTCGGGGTGCTCGCGGGTCGCCCGCACCAGCGCGACCGCGCGGTCCCGCCAGTCGTCGGAGGGCATCGGCGCCCGCTGGGCGACGATCTGGGCCTCGGCACCGGCGGACTGGTAGCCCATCGCGATCCGGCAGGTCCGGTCGTAGACCGCCGAGGAGACGCGGGCGGTGCCGACGGCGTCGTACGGGTTCATCGCCGCGACGACCGCGAAGCCCGGCGCGGCCCGGACCTGGCCGAGCCGCGGCACGACGATCTCCCGTTCCGACATCACGGTGAGCAGGGTGTTGAGGGTCTCCTCGGGCACCCGGTTGAGCTCCTCGACGTACAGCAGGCCGCCCTCGCGCATCGCGGTGAGCAGCGGCCCGTCGACGAAGCCGTCCGGCTGGTAGCCACGGCTCAGCACCAGGGCGGGGTCGAAGTGGCCGACCAGCCGGGCCGGGGTCAGCTCGGCGTTGCCCTCGACGAGGGCGAACGAGCGGTCCCGGCCGACGGCGACCCGGCGCAGCAGGGTGGTCTTGCCGGTGCCGGGAGGCCCCTCGAGGACGACGTGGGCACCACTGGCCAACGCCGCCTCGAGGAGCTCGGTCTCCCGTGCCCGGTCGACGACCGCGAGGGCCGCGAGCACAGCAGTCATCGGCCCTCGTCAGTGCTCGTGGACGACGACGCCGCGCACGTTCTTGCCGTTGAGCAGGTCGTCGTACCCCTCGTTGACCTGGTCGAGGGTGTAGGTGCGGGTGAGGATCTCGTCGAGCTTGAGGTCGCCGGACTGGTAGAGACCGAGGATCCGCGGGATGTCGACGGTCGGGTTGCAGTCGCCGAACAGGCTGCCGCGCAGCTCCTTGCGGAACAGCGTGAGGATCGAGCCCGGCAGCTGGATGTTGGTCTCCTCCAGCTTGTTGAGGCCGGTCAGCACGACCTTGCCTCCCTTCCCGACCGCGTTGAAGCCGTCGGAGACGATCTCGGAGGTCATCAGGCCGGGCGTGAGGATCGCCGCGTCGGCCATCTGCCCGCGGGTCAGGTTGGTGATCGTCTCCATCGCGAGCTCGGCCGACTCGAAGGCGTGCGTGGCGCCCAGCTCCATCGCCTTCTCGCGCTTGTTGGCGAGCGGGTCGATCGCGATGACGTTCTTGGCGCCGGCGAGCGCGGCACCCTGGACGGCGTTGATGCCGATGCCGCCGATGCCCATGATCACGACGGTGTCGCCGGCCTTGACCTCGGCGGTGTTGACCGCGGCGCCCCAGCCGGTGGGTACGCCGCAACCGACCAGGACCGCCTTCTCGAGCGGCAGGTCGTCGTCCACCTTCACGCAGGAGTTCTGGTGGATGACGCCGTACTGGCTGAAGGTACCGAGCATGCACATGGCGCCGTACTGGCCCGCGGGTCCGGTGATCGGGAACCGCTCGCCCGGCAGGTAGCCGTCGAGGATGGTGGCGCCCATGTCGCAGATCGACTGCTGGCCGTTGGCGCAGTAGCGACAGGTGCCGCAGTTGGGGATGAACGAGCACACGACGTGGTCGCCGACCTTGACCCGGGTGACGCCGGGTCCGACCTCCTCGATGATGCCGGCGCCCTCGTGACCCAGGACCATCGGGAGCCGCGCCTCCAGGTCGCCGTGGGCGATGTGGACGTCGGAGTGGCACAGTCCGGCGTGGGTGTAGCGGATCAGCACCTCGCCCTCGCGGGGCTTGTCGAGGGTGAGCTCCTCGATCTCGATCGGCTTGCCGGTCTCGTAGACGACTGCGGCCTTGGTCTTCATGAGGGTTCTCCTGGGAGTGGGTCGCCGGGGCGTCGGCGGCGGGGACGTGACGCCCGCCACACTCGCAACCCGGCAGCCCGGTGGATGTTCAGAAACTGGACAACCGCCTGCCAACCCCGTGGCGTTTACTGTGACCGCGGTCACGAGGCCGGTGGACGCAGGTTGAGGAGAGACGCGTGACGACTGGAACCGACGAGCTCCGCGACCCGATCGCGCAGTCGTGGCAGCGCGCCGCGATGGCCGGGCTCAGCCCGGGCAGCGCCCTGGACCACCTGACCTACAGCGACGTCGACACGTCCGGTCCCCTGCTCTCCGCGGCCTCGGAGGTGCTCGACGAGCTCAACGACCAGCTGCAGGGAACGATGTTCTCCACCCTGCTGGTGGATCGGGAGGGCCGGATCGCCCAGCGCTGGTGCGGCGACCGGGGCGGCCGGCGAGCCTTCGACAATCTCGGGCTCGACGTCGGCGCCTCGCTCCTGGAGGAGGCGGTCGGCACCAACGCCCTCGGCACCGTGCTGGAGACGCGCACGAGCATCACCATCAACGGTGGTGAGCACTTCGCCGTACCGCTGCGCCGGTTCAGCTGCTACGGCCACCCGATCTTCCACCCGACCACACGACGGATCGAGGGCGTCCTGGACATCACGGCGCTGATGGAGGAGGCCAGCCCGCTGCTGCCGCCTCTGGTCGCGCGCGCCGTCGCGGACATCGAGCAGCGCCTGCTCGACCGCAGCCGGGTCTCCGACAAGCAGCTCCTCGCGGCCTTCCAGGCGGCCGGCACCCGCCGCCGTGCCGTGGTGGCGATCGGGCAGGACCTGTTCATGTCGAACCAGGCCGCCTCCGACTTGCTGGGCTCGACGGACGTCGCGCTCCTGCGGATGCTCGTCGGCGACCTGCAGGACAACGCCGACGTCGACCTGACCCTCGAGTCCGGCCTGGAGGTGCGCGTCGAGGCCAGTCGGGTCGGCGGCGCGCGCGGAGGTGCGCTGCTCCACGTCGAGCCCCGCCGCGAGCTGCGCGTCGCGCCCCGCCCGGTCCGATCCGACCTCGCCCACGCGCCCGTGCTGGTCTCCGGGCCGCCGGGGTCCGGCCGCTCCACCGAGGCACGCCGCGCGAGCGAGGTCCAGCCGGTCACGGTCCTCACGGCCGCCTCGGCGTTGCTGGACGGCGCCGAGGCGTGGGCCCGCAACTTCGGCGCGCTGGTCCGCGCCGGCCAGGGAACCGTCTGCGTCGACGGCATCGACCTGCTTCCCGACGACCTCGTCGACCTCGTCGCCTCGCACCTCGCGGAGCGGCGCGCACCGCGGCTGGTGCTGGTGTGCGGCCCGGTCGAGGGGCTGTCCGGGCGGGCCGCGGCGCTCGCCGGCGAGTGCACCGAGCGCCGGCTGCTTGCCCCCTTGTCCAGCCGGCCGCACGAGCTGCCCGAGCTGGTTCGCCGGATGCTCGCCGACCTCGGTGCGGACTCCTCGCTGCACTTCACGCCGGGCGCACTGCGTGCGCTCTCCGCCCAGCCCTGGCCGGGCAACCTGCGCGAGCTGCGGGCCGTCGTCGACCACGTCGTCCGCCACCAGCGCACCGGTGCGGTCGTGCTCGACCGGCTGCCCGAGGCCTACCGGGCCCAGGAGCCGACGAAGCGGCTCGCCCCCATCGAGCACGCCGAGCGGGCCGTCATCGTCGAGGCGCTGCGCGAGCACGACGGCAACAAGGTGAAGGCGGCTCAGTCGCTGGGGATCTCACGCACCACCCTCTACGCGAAGATGCGGGCGCTGCGGATCACGGTCTACTGAGCGGGTCGGTTGGTGGTGCCCGGGCGACGCACGAGGAGGCAGCGCGCACTGCGGTGCCGCAGGGCCCCCCACCACAGTCCGCTGCCGTAGGCGAGGTCGTCGAGCCGTCGGGCGGCGAGGGCCGTGAGCGGGTCGACGCCGGTGCGCTCGCGGAGGAAGACGAACATGTCGACGGCGACCGCGGTGAGCAGGGCTCGGCGGATCGGTCGGCTGAAGGGGGCCGCGAGGACGGCGAGCGGCCACCAGTGACGGAGCAGCAGGCCGGCCTCCTGGCGGACGGCCCAGCCGGTGCCCTTGACGGTGAGCCGTACGGCGACGGCGTTTCTCCCGTTCTCGATCGGGAGGTGCGGGGCCAGCCTGCGGGCGGTGAGGGCTCCGGCGAGGACCGCCACAGGAAGTGACCACCAGCGCCGCTGCAACAGTGCCCAGCCGCTGAGCGCCATGACGGGGGACAGCACGGCCGGGGCGACCTTGTCGCCGTGGCGTGCCGCGAGGTCGGCACCTCCGGTGCCGTAGAAGAACTTCCTGCCCAGCCAGGTGCGCACGGTGCCGCGGACGTCGTGGTCGGCGCGCACGTCCGGGTCGTAGCGGACGACGTGGCCGGCGTCGACGAGCCGCCAGACCAGGTCGACGTCCTCGGCGACCCGCCAGCCGCCCTCGAAGCCGCCGATCCCCCCGCGGTCGCGGTCGCCGGTCAGCAGCTCGGCACGGCCGACCAGGCAGGCCGACGGGAGCCACCCGGTCGCCGCACCGGGGCGCACCACGCCGCCGGTGCTGCCCAGGTCCAGGGAGGAGGCGGCGGCGTCGTACCGCTCGAACCAGCGGGGCCGGCGACCGGGGGCGCTGCGCACCTTGCCGACGACCTGCGGACCGACCAGCGCGACCCGCGGGTCGGCGCAGTGGCGGGCGAGGTCGAGCAGACGAGAGGCGTCGATGGTCACGTCGGAGTCGACGAACGCGACGAGCGGGGTCCGGACGAGTCGCAGGCCCGCGTTGCGGGCGCCCGCGGGACCGAGGTTGGTCGTCAGCCGGTGCACCCGGGCACCGTGACGGTGGGCGACCTCCGCCACCCGGTGCGGCTGCTCGGAGGCGTCGTCGACGACGAGCACCCGCAGCGGCACCAGGGCGGCCAGGCACCGGTCGAGCTGCTCGCTGCGGTCACGCACGGGTACGACGACGGTGAGGTCGGTCAGGTCGACCTCGATCGGGTTGTCGGGATGGTCGAGGACGGGGTCGGCGAGGTTGCCGTCGAGCAGCCGACGGGCCAGCCGAGAGGTGGCCGCGTCCGTGACGACCAGGTCGCCGCCGGCGAGCAGTCCGCGGGCACGCTCGCCGAGGCGGACCGCACGGACCGGGGAGCCGCCGACCAGGAGGCGGCCGCTGTCGGCGAAGACCACGTCGTCGCGCACCCGGACCCGGAAGCCCTCGGCCATCGTTCGATCGGTGGTCGTGGTCATGGCGCGAAGCCGCCGTCGGCCTGGACGACGGAGCCGTTGAGCGCCACCGCCTCGCGGCTGCAGCAGAACGCGATGGTGGCGGCGACCTCCTCGGGCTCGAGGATCCGGCGGAGCAGCTGGTTGGCGGCGAAGGCGTCCACGTCGTCGAGGCCGTAGAGCGCCGCGGTCGCCTGCAGCATCGGGGTCCGGGTGGAGCCGGGCGACACGGCACAGGCGGTGACGCCGGTGCCGACGAGGTCGGCGGCGAGCCCCTTCACGAGACCGACGACGGCGTGCTTGGCGGCGTTGTAGGCGGCGAGGTGGTGCAGGCCGTGGTGGGCGGCCGCGGAGGCGACGGCGACGAAGCGGGCGCCTGCGGGGTCGGGCCCGGCGAGCAGGGCGGGGACGGTGGCGGCGGCGGTGTTCCACACGCCCTTCACGTCGACGTCCCAGAGCAGGTCGAGGTCGGCGTCGGGTGTCTCCCACAGCGGCCGCCCGCCGGCGATGACGGCGGCCGCGGCGACGGCGGCGTCGAGACGTCCCCACTTCTCGAGGGCGAGGTCGACGGCGGCGGCCAGTGCCTCCCGGTCGCGGACGTCGGCCCTGCAGGACGTCACCTGGTCGCTGTCGTCCTTCGTGTCGGTCATGTCGAGCTGGTCGACCGCGACCACACGGTCGCCGCGGGCGAGGAGGGCACGCACGGTGGCGGCGCCGATCCCGCGGGCGGCGCCGGTGACCAGGACGACCCGGCTCATCGTCGTACCGCGTCCACGACGTCGGCGACCATCGAGGCCAGCACGGTGGCCCCCTCCTCGGCCGAGGCGCCGGTGGGGTCGCCGAGGACGCCGTTGGGCGAGACCGCCTTCACCCCACCGGCCATCATCAGCGGAAGCAGCTCTGCGAGGGTGCCGGTGTTGCCCATCTCGGCCCGGTCGAGCCAGACGTTCCACGGTGCGATGTGCAGCATCAGCGAGGTCTCGGTGCGACCGGCGTGCAGGTCGACGTCCTCGGTCGCGCAGGCGACCCAGTCGACGTCGTGCCCCTCCTCCACCAACCGGCGTACGGCGCCCCGCAGGGCCACGACGTTGCCGCCGTGGGCGTTGACGAACACCACTCGGGCGGCCCAGGTGCGCATCGAGCGGGTCAGCTCGACGAGGACGTCGTGCAGGACGGTCGTGCCGATGGAGCTGGTGCCGGAGAAGTCCTGGTGCTCCCCGCTCGAGCCGTAGGACAGGGCGGGCGCGACCAGCACCGGCAGGCCGGCCGCTGCCATCGCCTCGGCGGCACGAGCGGCGACCGTGGTGGCGATGACGGTGTCGGTGTCGAGCGGCAGGTGCGGTCCGTGCTGCTCGACCGAGCCGACCGGGACCAGCACCGTGGGTCCTGCCGGGATGGCGGGCGAGGTCGCGGACGCCAGCTCGGGGGCCATGGTCAACGCCCCGCCCGGACAGTCCTGGCGGGCTCGGGTACGCCGAGGGCGCGGTCGAACCCGTCGGGGATCAGCAGGTGCTCGGGCCGCAGCTCGCCGGTCGAGGCGAGCGCGAGCCCGCGCAGGGCGGAGTCGATGCCGCCGGAGAGGACGTCGAGGACGTTCTCCACGCCGGCCTGGCCGTTGGCCGCGAGGCCCCACAGGTACGCGCGGCCGATCATCACGGCCTTGGCTCCCATCGCGAGCGCCTTCACGACGTCGGACCCGCGGCGCACGCCGCCGTCCATCACGACGTCGACCTGCCCGGCCGATGCTTGGGCGACCGCCTCGGCGATCGGGCGGACCATGCGGATCGCGGCCGGGGTGCCATCGAGGTTGTTGCCGCCGTGGTTGGACACCGAGATCCCGGCGACACCGGCGTCCACCGCGCGCAGGGCGTCGTCGACGCGGCACACGCCCTTGAGGACGAACGGGGTCCCGGAGATCTGGGCCCAGGTCTCGCGCATCCACGCGACGTCGTCCCAGGTGGGCGGCGGGGTGGTCATCCACTCGTAGTAGGCGCCGAAGAACGTCGGCCCGGTCTCCTCGCCGGGTGCGGCGAGGTTGGGGGCGGTGAGGTCGGGGAGCTTCCCGGTCTGGCGGAACTGCCGGCCGAACTGCCACATCCACCGCGGCTTGGTCGCCACCTTGGGCGCGAGCCGGATCATCGCCTTGAGGTCGACCTTCTCCGGGATCTCGGGGCTGCCCCAGTCGCGGCCCATCGAGAACGACCAGTCCAGGGTGGCGATCAGGCCGCGTACGCCGGCGGCGTGCGCGCGCTGCATCCGCTGGACCATCGTGTCCCGGTCACCGGTCCAGTACATCTGGAAGAAGGTGTTCGCCCCGGTCGCGGTGACGTCCTCGACCGACTTGGAGGCGAAGTTGGACAGGCCCATGATCGTCCCCCGTGCGGCGGCCGCTCGGGCCACGGCGACCTCGCCGTCGGGGTGGACCGCCTGCACGCCGGTCGGGGAGATGATCACCGGCAGCCCGATCTGCTGGCCGAACACCATGGTCGCCTGGGACCGCTCGGGCAGCTGGCCCACGACGTGCGGCGCGAGACCGAGCTCGGCGAACGCCGCCTGGTTGTCCGCGACCGACTGACCACGCTCCGAGCCGGCCACCAGGGCGCCGTACACCGGCTGAGGGAGCCGCTTGCGCGCCCGCTCCTGCGCGACCGCGACCGACTCGAACCAGGGGTTCTGCTTCCAGGGATTCTCGAACTTCGTCATGAGCAGCATCCAGTTCCGCAGGTCGTCGTGGAGGTGGGGTCGAAACCGGCCAGCGGGCTCTCCGCGCACGCCGAGACAGGCGGTGCGGTGAGCAGCTTGAGCATCACCGGCTGGTTCCGCGTCGGGCTGGCCTTGGAGTGGTCCTGGCTCGGCGCCGGGATCGTCCGCTCCCCCGCCAGTGCGTGCTCGCCGTACCCCTGCACGCACTCGGGGTCCGGACCGTCCAGCGGCAGGCCGGTGAAGAACTTCGCCGCCATGCAACCACCGCGACAGGAGTCGAAGAACGCACACGACGCGCACGCGCCACCGGTCTGCGGCGAGCGGAGCTCGTTGAACAGCGCGGAGTCCTGCCACACCCGCTGGAAGCCGCCGTCGGCCAGCAGGTTGCCGGCGAGGAAGTCGTCGTGGATCGCGAACGGGCAGGCATAGACGTCGCCGATCGGGTCGATCAGGCACACCACCCGACCAGCACCGCACAGGTTCAGGCCGGGCAGGGACTCGCCGAACGCGGCGAGGTGGAAGAACGAGTCACCGGTCAGCACCTCCTCCCCGTCGGCGGTGTGCGCCATGAGCCAGTCGTACAGCTCGCGCTGCTGCTCCGGCAGCGGGTGGAGCTCGTCCCACACGTCCGCGCCGCGACCGCTCGGGCGCAGCCGGGTCAGCCGCAGCGTGGCGCCGAACCGGTCGGCGAGCGCCTTGAACTCGTCGAGCTGGCCGATGTTCTCCCGGGTGCAGACCACCGAGATCTTCGCGTCCTCGAACCCGGCGTCCTTCAGGTTCGCCAACGCGCGCAGCGCGGTGTCGTAGGAGCCCGGCCCGCGGACGTAGTCGTTGACCTCCGCGGTCGCACCGTCCAGGGAGATCTGCACGTCGACGTACCCGTTGCACGCGGGTGAGGCCAGGAACGCCGCACGCTCGGGGGTGATCCGCACCCCGTTGGTGGAGAACTTCACGCCGACCTGGTGGTTGACGGCGTACTCCAACAGCTCCCAGAAGTCCGGGCGGATCGTCGGCTCGCCACCGCCGATGTTCACGTAGAACACCTGCATCCGCTGCAGCTCGTCGATCACCGCCTTGCACTGCTCGGTCGACAGCTCCCGCGGGTCACGCCGCCCCGAGGAGGACAGGCAGTGCGCGCACTCCAGGTTGCACGCGTAGGTCAGCTCCCAGGTCAGGCAGATCGGGGCGTCCAGGCCGTACTCGAACTGCTGGACGAGCGAGCCGGACTCCGGTCGTTGGGCCGGCCGCTCGGGTGCGCGTTCGGTCAAGGTGGTCATGCTGCGGCGTCCTTCCGCGGGCGGATCATGTCGGTGGCCGCCAGGCCGCGCAGGGCGGCGGCGTAGGCGGGGTGCTGGGAGGCCGGGACGCCGACGGACTCGAGCGCGGTCCGCACGTCCGCGGCCTCCCCCAAGGCCCGGACGACGGCGACCAGCTCGGGCCGCTTCAGGAAGGTCAGCTTCCGGTTGCCGAAGTGGTAGGCCAACGCCCCGAACGGCTCGGGCCGCAACGCCACCGACGGCGAGAGCATCCACGGCTCTCCCAGCAGGGCGTCCATCAGTAGACGCCGCACATGCCGTCGATCGAGACCTCCTCGATGAGGTCCTCAGCCGCCAGCTCGATGGACAGGTCCTGCTCGATCTCGGGGTTCATCATCTCTCCTCCAGCTCGTGCCGATGTGGTGGCCGCCACACTAATTGCACCAAGGGCAGAAAGTCCCCCTCCTTTCGGAGGGGATTCGACCTCGACCCCGGGACGGTAGGTTGACGGCCCATGACCGGAGGCCGGAGCGAGGGCGGGCGCAGCAGCGCGCGCGGGCGTCCCGAGGCCACCTCCCACGCCGCGATCGAGCAGGCCGCGTTCACCCTCTTCGCCGAGCGCGGCTTCGCCCGGACCACGCTCGATGCGATCGCCGAGGTGGTCGGCGTCAGCCGGCGCACCCTGTTCCGCTACTACCAGTCGAAGAACGACATCCCGTGGGGCCAGTTCGACCGGACGCTCGACCACTTCCGCGACCTGCTCTCCGAGCAGGCCGACGACCTCCCGGTCCACGAAGCCGTCCACCGCGCAGTCGTCGAGTTCAACCGCTTCCCCGCCGACGCCCACCCTCCGCACCGCGAGCGGATGCGCCTGATCCTGGCGACGCCCGAGCTCGAGGCGCACTCGGTGCTCCGGTACGCCGAGTGGCGCCAGGTCATCGCCGAGGACGTCGCGCGTCGCACCGGCGCACAGCCGGGGGACCTCGTCCCCCAGGTGGCCGGCCACGTGTCCCTCGCCATCTCGCTCTCCGCCTACGCGGCGTGGCTGGCCGAGCCCGAGGCCGAGACCTCCCCCCTGCTCGTCCTCATCGACGAGGCCATGGCCGGCCTCCGGCAGTACCTGGGCGTCGAGTCCTGACTAGACCGCCGACGACTTCGCGACCAGCGCCGCCAGGATGCGCTCAGCCACCTCCGCCACCGGACCGAGGCCGTCCACCGGCGCCAGCAGCCCGCGCTCGGCGTACTGCGCCGCGAGCGGTGCGGTCTCGGAGGCGTAGACCTCCAGCCGGCGGCGGATGACCTCGTCGGTGTCGTCGGCCCGGCCCTGGTCGAGAGCGCGGCGCAGGAGTCGACGGACCAGCTCGTCCGGGTCGGCCTCGAGGAGCACGACCGCGCTGAGCGCGACGCCGTGCCGTTGGAGGATCGCATCGAGCTCGTCGACCTGCTGCAGCGTGCGCGGGTAGCCGTCGAGGAGGAAGCCGTCGGCGCAGTCGGCTTCCGACAGTCGCTGGGCCACCATCGCGTTGGTGACCTCGTCGGGGACGTACTCACCGGCATCCATGTACCGCTGGGCGGTCCGGCCCAGCGCGGACTTTCGCGCGACGTTCGCGCGGAAGATGTCGCCGGTCGAGATCGCCGGTACGCCGAACCGCTCGGCGATCGCTGCGGCCTGGGTGCCCTTGCCGGCACCGGGCGGGCCCATGAGGAGAAGTCGCATGCGCAGGAGGACCTTTCGTCGTCGGTGCGGGTCCGCCCCAGCTCACGGACCCGTCGGCGCGCACGGTAGTGCTCAGGCCGCTGCAGCGACGTTGCACGTGGCGACGTCCTCGCCGTCGGATGGGCCGACCCCGTCCGACCGGGCAGTCCCAACTGCGGCCTGCTCGCAGGGTGTGGACCCCGCCGCGGCGTCGGCACAGTGACCGGGACCACATCCCCTTGGAGGTACTCGTGTCCACTGACAACCCCGTCCCCGACGGCAACCCCGGCCTGATCGGAGTCCCGACCTTCCTCGTCGGCTCCCTCGCCCTCGGACTGGTCCTGGTCGGCTTCGTGCCGGCCAGCGCCGGCTCGGCGTCGATCCCGATCATCGCCACCGCCACCGCGTTCGGCCAGGCGGTCGCGGCGGTCTGGGCGACCCGGCTCAACCAGAACGCCGTCGCGGCCATCTTCGGCATCTTCACCGGCTTCTGGTCCAGCTACGCGGCCCTCGTCCTCGGCCTCACCCACGGCTGGTTCGGGATCCTTCCGGCGGACGCCGTGCGGACCCAGGAGCTGTTCCTCGGCTCCTGGCTTGCCGTCATCGTCCTCCTCACGCTCGCCACCCTGCGCCTGCCGAGGGCGTTCACGATCCTGTTCGCGCTGATCGACCTCGCCCTGCTGCTGGTCCTGCTCGGCACGGCCCAGGCCAGCACCGACCTGACGCGTCTCGGCGGCTACACCGTGTTCGCGTTCGTCGGCGTCGGGGCCTACCTGTTCCTCGACGCCATGTCGCAGGCCACGGGCGGCCGGGCCCTGCCCCTCGGTGCGCCGATCCGCGCCTGACCATCACCGGCGGCGCCCGCGTGGGGGCTGTGGCGGAGTGCTGCACGGCACTCCACCACGGCCCCCTTTCCGATGGGCCGGGACCGCCCGGGACACAGCCTGTCCGATCGGGCAGGGCGCGGCCGAACCATCCGTTCAGGAGCCGCTCCTCGCAGCGGATGGTTTGCGTTTCCCGGCCTCCCCGCCGGGGTGTGACCAGCCTTACGTTCCGGTGGTCAGCACGTCCCACCAGGAGGTTCCTCATGCAGGTTGACGAACTGCTCAAGCCGTTCCCGATCAAGGAGTTCCACCCGTTCCCACGGGCCCTCATGGGTCCCGGAGCACACGAGCTCATCGGTCCCGAGGCCATCAAGCTCGGCTTCACCAAGCCGCTCGTCATGACGTCGGGCCTTCGCGGCACGAACGTGGTCCAGAAGATCGTGGACTCGCTGAAGTATCACGGCCTCGAGGCCGTCGTGTACGACAAGGTGGAGTCCAACCCCAAGGACTACAACGTCATGGACGCGGTGGCCCTGTACCAGCAGAACAAGTGCGACTCGTTCATCTCGATCGGTGGCGGCTCCTCGCACGACGCGTGCAAGGGCGCGCGCATCTCGGTCGCCCACGACGGCCGCAACGTCAACGACTTCGAGGGCTTCAACAAGTCGGAGAACCCGAGCAACCCGCCGCACATCGCCGTCTCCACCACGGCCGGCACCGGTTCGGAGACCTCGTGGGCCTACGTCATCACCGACACCACGACCGACCCCGACAACCCGCACAAGTACGTCGCCTTCGACGACGCCTCGGTGGCCACCCTCGCCATCGACGACCCGGTGCTCTACTTCGACTGCCCGGTCGACTACACCGCCCAGTGCGGTTTCGACGTGCTAGCGCACGCGTCCGAGCCCTACGTCTCGCGGCTCAACTTCGAGCCGTCGTTGGGCAACGCGATCCGCGCCATCAAGCTGACCGCGGAGAACCTGCGCGAGGCGGTCTGGAACGGCCAGGACCTCAAGGGGCGCGAGGGCATGATGTACGCCCAGTACATCGCGGCCCAGGCGTTCAACTCCGGCGGTCTCGGCATCATCCACTCCATCTCGCACGCGGTCTCGGCGTTCTACGACACCCACCACGGCCTCAACAACGCGATCGCCCTCCCCCGCGTGTGGGCGTTCAACATGCCGGCCCAGTACGGCCGGTTCGCGGACATCGCCGAGGCCATGGGCGTCGACACGCACGGCATGACCAAGCCGCAGGCCGCCGACGCCGCGCTCGCCGCCGCAATCCGGCTGCTGCGCGACGTGGGCATTCCCGAGAACTTCGTCTCCGTCACCCAGGACACCTACTCCAAGAACCGGCTGGGCCAGGGACCGACGAAGTACTACGAGAACGCCAAGGTGATCAAGGGTGACGACGCCGACGTCGACCGCATCACCAACCACGTGCTCGGCGACGCCTGCACCCCCGGCAATGCCAAGGAGTGCACGTTCGAGACCGTGCGCCCCGTCGTCGACCACTGCATGACCGGCGACCTGGACGACCTCCTGTCCTGAGCCGCCCCCCGTGGCCGTCCCGACGGCCACACCGTGACTCGGTCCGGCTCGGGTGAGCCGGGGCACGCGCCCCCGGGCCGGACCGATCCACACCCCCATCCACTGCCGTCGCCCCCAGGAGGCACCCATGTCCGCCCGACCCCTCGACGCCGTGCGCGACCACGCCGGCTTCGCCGACGTCGCCGACGTCATCGACCAGTTCGCGGAGCACGGCTACCTCGCCGACGAGCGCCTGGCGACCACCGTGTTCCTCCAGGCCCACCTCGAGAAGCCGATCCTGCTCGAGGGCCCGGCGGGCGTGGGCAAGACCCAGCTGGCGAAGTCGCTGGCCGAGGTGACCGGACGGCGACTGCTGCGCCTGCAGTGCTACGAGGGCCAGGACGAGACGACGGCCCTGTACGAGTGGGACTACGGCAAGCAGCTGCTCTACACGCAGCTCATGCGGGAGAAGGTCGGTGCCCTCGTCGCCGACGCCCCCGACCTGGCCAGCGCCGTGGACACCCTGGCGGGCGAGGAGAGCGTCTTCTTCTCCGAGCGCTTCCTCGCCGCCCGCCCCCTGCTGGAGGCGATCCGCTCCGAGGAGCCGGTGATCCTGCTCGTCGACGAGGTGGACCGCGCCGACGAGGCACTCGAGGCCGTCCTGCTCGAGCTGCTCGCCGAGTACCAGGTCTCCGTTCCCGAGCTGGGGACCTTCCGCGCCCGGCACACGCCGTACGTGATCCTCACGTCCAACAACACGCGCGACCTGTCCGCGGCGCTCAAGCGGCGGTGCCTCCACCTCTTCCTCGACTACCCCGACGCGGAGCGCGAGCTCGACATCATCCGGTCCAAGAGGACGGGCCTCTCCGACGAGCTGGCTCGCCAGCTGGTCGGAGTGGTGCGCGGCCTGCGCGAGCTCGACCTGCGCAAGGCACCGAGCATCTCCGAGACGGTCGACTGGGCCCGCACCCTCGCGGTCCTCGGTGCCGAGGAGCTCACGGCCGAGACGCTGTCGGCGACGGCCAACGTGGTGGTGAAGTACGAGCGCGACCTGCGGCGCGCGCTCGAGGCACTGCCGCGGATGGTCGACCCGAACGCCGTCGTCCCGGACCACCTGCCCGACCACGGCCACGGTCACGGACATGGTCACGGACACGGGCACGACCACGGCCTTGACCACGGGCACCACCACGACGGGGCCGACGGGGCCGACGGGGCCGAGGTACGCCGCGCCAAGGATCTCCCGGGACGGCACGACGAGGCGTACTACGGGACCGGCACGATGGGCCCGGCCCGCCCCGTCCCCGCCGGCCAGGGCGCCCGCTCGTTCGGCTCGCGCCGCCGGCCCTTCTGACGCCGGAGGGTCTGGGCCATGGACGGCGCCCTTCACCGTTTCGTGCGGCTGCTGCGGCTGCACGGCATCCGGATCGGCATCTCAGAGGTGGTGGACGCCTCACGCGCTGCTGGTGCCCCGGGAGTCCTCGAGGACCGCGAGCTGCTCCGCAGCGCGCTGCGCGTGACGCTGGTCAAGGACCAGCGGGACGAGGCCGCCTTCGACCGGGTCTTCGACCGCTTCTTCCGGCTGCGCGCGGTGCTCGACTCCCCCGACGAGCACGGACACTCCCACGCCCACGACGACCTCCAGGACGACGGTGAGCTCGACGAGTTCGTGCTCTCCGAGGAGCCCGGTCGCACGCCCAGCCAGGGACACAGCCACGGCAAGCCCCAGGACATCCGGGACTTCTTCGACCCCGAGGACCTCGCCCAGCAGTACAACCTGCACCAGGAGGCGAACAAGCTCGACCTCGCGGCGATGACCGACGAGATCGTGCTGTCCAACGACGGCGCCGGCTCCGCCACGAACGCCGCCCGCGTCCAGCTCGACACCTCACGGCTGCACAACCCCGGCCGACCGGGGCGGATCGCCGACCGGACGGGGACACGACTCGACTCGGAGCTCACGGTCGCCGAGGAGATGGCACTACTGGCCTGGCTCGACGAGGGTGACGACGAGACGGCGGAGGGCAGCACCGTCGGCACCGAGGAGCTGGCGGCCCTGCGCACCGCGCTGTCCGGTCTCCTCGACGGCCTCCCCGAGGCGCTCCAGCGCCACCTGGAGGAGCTGCTCGCCACCGAGGCCGCGATCGAGTCCCGCGAGGCGCGGGCCCGCGAGATCGACCGGATCGGCGAGGCCGAGCGGGCCACGCTGGAGGAATCGCTGCGCAGGCTGGTCCGCAGCCTCCACGGCGCGCCGCGCTCTCGGCGCCGGGAGGCGGCCCGCGGCAGCATCGACGGCTCCCGCACCATGCGCCGCAACCTGCGCAGCGACGGTGTGCCGTTCCGGCCGGTGACGGTCGCGAAGGTGACCGACCGACCGCGGCTGCTCGTGCTGGCGGACGTCTCCTTGTCGGTCAGGGCCGCTGCCCGCTTCACCCTGCAGCTGGTCCACGGACTGCAGGGCATGGCCTCCCACGTGCGGACCTTCGCCTTCGTCTCCGACCTGGTCGAGGTGACCGACCTGTTCGCCGAGCACCCCATGGAGGAGGCGCTGTCGCTCACCCTGTCCGGGCTGCCCGCCGGGGGCGTGCTCGACGTCGACACCGACTCCGACTACGGGTCGGCCTTCCGGCACTTCCTCGACGAGTTCGGGGGCGGCATCAACCGGCGGACCACCGTGGTCGTGCTGGGAGACGGACGCGGCAACGGCAACGACCCGGCGCTGGAGGCCTTCGAGGAGATCGCCCGACGTGCCCGCGAGACGATCTGGATCACTCCCGAGCCGCGGTACTCGTGGACGCTGGGCAGCTGCGACCTCCCGGCGTACGCCGCACACTGCGACCGCGTCCACGTCGTCCGCGACCTGGCCGGCCTCGACCTGGTCACCTCCCACCTGACCGAGATCCGATGACGCTCACCCCCACCGCCCCGATCGACCCGCTGCGCAGCGAGCGGCCCGGTGTCTACTCCGACGAGCTCGTCGAGGTCGTGCGGGACGCCGTGGCCCCCGAGCACGCGATCCGGACCCCCTCCTTCGCCTTCTGGACCGATCGTGAGCGCATCCACCTGGTCCACGACCTGCGCGACGACCTCATCGACAACGACCTCGCCGGGCTCGTCGCCGGCGAGCTCTTCGCGCCGGGCTGGCTGGAGGGCAGCGAGCTCTTCGAACGGCTAATGACCGGCGTCGTGGTCAGCACCGCGCCCGACCCGCTGGCCGCATGGACGCTCTTCTACCGCAACACCCTCGACCGCCTCGCCGACGCCGTCGCACGGGGCGACGACGACCCGAGCGGTGGCCACGGCCTCCCGGAGGGCTCGCTGGCCGGCTATGCCCCGGTCTACCGGCGGGCCCACGAGCTGATCGATCCCGGCTCGATGCTCGAGCTCGGCAGCTGCTTCGGCTTCTTCAGCCTGCTCAGCGCCGAGCATCTCGACGTGACCGCCAGCGACCTCACCCCCAACACGGTCCGCCTGCTCGCCCGGGTCGCCCCTCGGCTCGGACGTCGGCTCGACACCGTCGTGTGCGACGCCGCCCGCGTGCCTCGCGACGACTCCTCCTTCGACACCGTGGTCGCACTCCACCTCCTGGAGCACATGTCCCCCGAGCACGGCCGGTCCGTGCTGGGCGAGATGCAGCGCGTGGCGCGGCGCCGGGTGGTCGTCGCGGTCCCCTACGAGGACGAGCCCACCGCCGCCTACGGCCACGTGCGCACGTTCGGCCACGACGAGCTCGTCGAGCTGGGCGCCCGCAGCGGATGGCCCTGGCAGGTCCACGACCACCACGGCGGCTGGCTGGTCCTCGACCGTCGCTGAGGGACGGACCCGCCCGTCGCGAGGAGGGTCAGATCAGGCCGTCCTTGCTCGCGACGTACACCGCCTCGGCACGGCGGCTCACCTGCAGCTTGCGCATGATGTTGCTGACGTGGAACTTCGCCGTCGTGTCGGAGATGAAGAGCTGGCGCCCGATGTCCCGGTTGGACATGCCCCGCGCGAGCAGCCTCAGGACGTCCTGCTCGCGGTCGGTCAGGCGACGGTTCTCGGCGGCCGTCTCCGCGTTGATGCCCCGCACCATCGCAGCCGCGCTGCGCGAGTCGAAGGCGCTGTCGCCGCGGTGCACGGCCCGGATCGCGCGGACCAGCTCGGTGGTGTCGACCTCCTTGACGACGTAGCCCCGCGCTCCCTGGTGGATCGCCTCGAGGACGAGCTGGTCGTCGATCACCGTGGTGAGGACGAGCAGCGCGACGTCGGGGTGCAGCTGGTGCAGACGCGCACACAGCTCGATCCCCTCGTTGTCCCCCGACGCCGAGAGCCGCAGGTCCAGCAGGACGACGTCGGGCCGGGTCGCCGCGACGACGGCCAGCGCCTGCGCGGGGGTCGCCGCCTCACCCACGACGTGCAGGTCCGCCTCCCGTTCCAGCACCGAGCTCAGGCCCTGGCGGACGATCGCGTGGTCGTCGACGAGAACGACACCGATGGCAGCCGAGGGCTCGGCGATCCGGGCAGGTTCGATCGTGGGTGCACTCATGTGTCTCTCTCCTCCGACGTTGGGGCGGCGCCGAGAACAGCGCCGGACAGGGGGACTCGGGACTCGATCGCCACGCCTCCGGCGCGCGAGCGCCTGATCGACAGGCTCCCGCCCAGGCCCTCAGCGCGCAGGGCCATGCCGACCAGCCCGCGGTGCCGCCCGTCGGCCGCGCCTCGGCGGGCGAGCCGCATGGTGCGGCGCATCGCCGCCGGGTCGCCATCGCCGTCGTCGCTGACCCGCAGCACGACGGAGTCCTCGAGGTAGCGCAGTCGCACCAGGGCCCGGGCGGCGTTGGAGTGCATGGCGACGTTGAAGAGCGCCTCGCCGGCGGTCCTGGCCAGGGCGTGCTCGGCCGCCGTACCCAAGGGGACCGGGCCGCCCTCGAGCCGGAGACGCACGTCGAGGTGGGGCCGGTGCTGGGCAGCGACCTCGGCCAGCAGCTCGGGAAGGCTCGCCACGTCCTCGGCGACCCGCTCGTGGTGCAGCGCGTAGATGACCGACCGCAGCTGCTCGGTCGCCTTCGCCATCAGGTCCCGCGCGCGGTCGAGCTCCGGGACGACCGGGCCGCGTGGTCCCGCTCCGGTGCCGAACTCGCCGCGGAGCACCTCGACGACCAGCCCGGCGCTCAGCACCGTCTGGGCCACGCTGTCGTGGAGCTCCAGGGCGATGCGGCGGCGCTCCCCCTCCAGGAGCTCCCGCTGGTCGGCCACCCTCAGTCGCTGCTCGGCGGCGCGCAGCTCCTCGGTGCGCAAGGACAGGGTGTGCGACTGCTCGGACACCTCGTCGAACAGCTGTTGTGCTCGACGCTGCTGGGCCAGCCCGGCCCGGTACAGGTCGCCGGTGTGCAGGGACACTGCCGCGAGGTTCGCCAGGATGTGCAGGACCGAGAGGTCGGGCGGCTCGAGCGGGAGGTCGCGTCGGGGCGCGGCAGCGAGGCCACCCATGACGGTGCCGTTGATCAGCATCGGCACCACGACCCTCGTCGAGCTGTCGACGGCGCGGGGCGGCAGGTTCCCCGAGGCGACCTCCCCGACGGCGTCGCGCGCGTCCACGGGCAGCATGTCGAGGCTGTCGCCGACCAGGCCGGCGGCATCCACCGCGAGGAAGCGCGGTCGGGTCGCCGGCAGCGCGTGCGCGCCGAGCGCGAGGACGGTCCACCGTGCGTCGAGGTGGACGGCGGCAACCCGGACGATCTTCTCCAGGAGGGCCCGCGGTCCCTCGACCGGATGGACCAGGGCCCGGGAGATCGAGTCCATCACCGTCACCGTGCGCTGGAGGCGCTCGTTCGAGCGCTGGTACGCCGAGTAGTAGGTCTGCTTTCCCGACCGGACTCCGGTCAGCGCAGCCAGGTCCGGCGGGTCCGGCAGCTCGGGCAGGCCGGTGGGGCCGTTGCCTGCGTGGCCGGACCCCGCCACCGCCTGCGCCCGCGCGGTCACAACGACTCTCGGAAGATGCCCGCGATGTCGTCCTGGTCGGCCGGTCGCGGATTGGTCGCGAGGCAGGCGTCCCGCGTGGCCGTGACCGACATGCGATCCACGTCGGCGGCCGTGACGCCCAGGGCGCCGAGGCATCGGGGCGCGCCGACCGACTCGGCGAGGTCCTGGACGTACTCGGCCAGGAGCTCCGCCGCCTCGCGGTCGGGCATCCCCTGCACGGCGAGACCCATCGCGTCGGCGAGCATCGCGAACCGCTCCGGCACCACCTCGGCGTTGAACCGGATGACATGGGGCAGCAGCACGCCGTTGACGACACCGTGGGGCAGGTCGAAGAGCCCACCGACCTGGTGGCTCATCGCGTGGGTCGCCCCGAGGATGCTGTTGGAGAACGCGAGTCCGGCCTCGAGACTGGCCTGGGCCATCCACAGCCGCGCCCGTTCGTCCCCCGGTGCCTCGACGTTGCGGCGCAGGGCCTTGCCGACCAGGCGCGCCGCCGAGAGCGCATGGCCGTCGGCGAGCGGGTTGTGGCCCAACGAGACGAAGGACTCGATGGCATGGGTGAGCGCGTCGAGACCCGTCGCGGCAGCGAGGTCGTGCGGCATGGTGCTGAGCAGTCGGGGATCGGTGACGGAGATGTCCGGCACCAGCGAGCGGCCCATGATCGTCATCTTCACGGCGTTGACGGTGTCGGTGACGATGCAGAACTGCGACACGTCGGAGCCGGTGCCGGCGGTCGTGGGGATCATCAGCAGCGGCGGGATCGGCCGCGTCACGAGGTCGACGCCCGCGTAGTCGAGGATCGAACCGCCGTTGCCGCTGAGGATCGCGACGCCCTTCGCGGCGTCCAGGACCGAGCCGCCGCCGATCCCCACGATGACGTCGGCGCCCTGCTCGACGTAGGCCTCATGGGCCGCGGCGATCTCGTGGTCCTTGGGGTTCGGGCTGACGTGGGCCCACACCTGCGGGTCGAGACCGACATCGCACAGGTGGCCGAGCAGCTCGATCACCCAGCCCGCCTCGATGATCCCGGGGTCGGTGACCACGAACGGCCGGCGTGCGCCGAGGCGACCGGCGCAGAAGCCCGCCTCGGCCAGCGACCCGAGCCCGAACACCATCTCCGGCACGTGGAACTTCAGCAGTCGGCGGTCGTCGCGTGCGGCGGCAGTCGGCGGAGCGGGCAGTGTGAGCACTCGAAGGACCTCCTGAGTCCCGCCGCTCGATCGGTGCCGAGTGACGGTCGCCACACCGTAGTTGCGTCAAGGTTGCAATGTGGTTGCACGCGTCGCCGGCTGCGCCGTGGCTGTCGGACGGTCGAGCCGCGCCCCCCAGCGCTCCTCCACGCGACCGAGCCTCCACACCGCCGTCGAGACCGCCCAGGCGGCCACGAAGAACAGCACGATCGCGTAGCCGACGTACTCGAGGTCCACCCGGGTGAAGACCAGCCAGGGACCGCCGACCTGCTCGCCGAGCATGGCCCCCAGCGTCGCGCCACCGATGATCATCGCGACCGCCACGGAGAGAGCCGTCACGACGAGGTTGTAGTAGGTCTTGCGCACCGGGCGCGAGAGCGCCCAGCCGTAGGCGAGGTTCATGAAGGCGCCGTCGAGGGTGTCGAGCAGGGACATGCCGGCCGCGAACAGCACCGGGAGGGTCAGGACCGCCCACCAGGGCAGGCTCGCGGCGGCTGCTCCGCCGGCGATGACGAGCAGGCCGATCTCCGTGACGGTGTCGAAGCCGAGCCCGAACAGGAAGCCGATCGGGTACATGTGCCAAGGCTTGCGCACCGCACGGTTGACCCGGCCGAGGATCCGGTTGAGGACTCCTCGCGCCTGCAGCTGCCGCTCGAGCTCGGCCTCGTCGAAGTGGCCGCGCCGCATGGCCCCGATCACCTTGACGATGCCGACGAGGGCGACCAGGTTCACGATCCCGACCGCCAGCAGGAAGACACCACTGACGCTCGGCCCCCACACCCCCGCGGCCCGCAGCAGCACCGAGTCGTCGTCCTCCACGCCACGGGCGAGCGCACGCACGCCCAGCGCGATGCCCATGACCATCACCAGCACCACCGAGCTGTGGCCGAGGCTGAACCAGAAGCCCACGCTCACCGGCCGCTGGCCGTCCGCGATCAGCTTGCGCGTGGTGTTGTCGATCGCGGCGATGTGGTCGGCGTCGAAGGCGTGACGCATGCCGAGCGTGTACGCCGTGAGCCCGAGCCCGACGCCGAGGACACCGCCACCGACGTCGTAGTGGCGTGGGGTCACCACGAGCACCAGCAGGCCCCAGCCGAGCAGGTGGAGGAAGAGCACGAAGCCGAGCGTCCTGACGAGGTTGCGCCTCTCCTCACGGCCCAGACGCGGACCGGTCGGCGCAGCGAGCGTGGCAGTGGTCATGGCTCCGCACCCTCGTTCTTGTTGCGAACCCATTGCAACAGCGCCGGAGCGGAACCGTCCGTTCGGAGGGGCGGCTCGACCCGACCAGCCAGCCGGGCCCACGCCGTACGGATGCAACCTTCTTGCAACGTGACAGGTGTCACAGTGATGTGATGGACGCAGGCATGCGGGCAGAGGTCGCGGCGTCGTGGCACCGGTCAGCGGCAGCAGGCGTGCCCGCCGACGAGGTGGCGGCGCCGATCACGCTCGACGACGGCGACCTGCGCTCGGCCCGCGCCCAGCACCCGCTCGCCCAGGTCTTCCCCCTGCTCGACGACGTCCTGGGCCAGGCGGCGCGCGACTGCGACGCCACGATGGCTGTCGCCGACGAGGCCGGCCAGCTGCTCTGGGTCTGCGGGTCCGGCGCCGCCCTGCGCCGAGCCGAGTCGATCGGTTTCGTCGAGGGCAGCAACTGGGACGAGCGCCTGGCGGGGACGAACGCGCCGGGCCTGGCGCTGCGCCTCGACCAGCCCTCCAGCGTGGTTCGCGGCGAGCACTTCCGCCATGCGGTGCGCGGGTGGAGCTGCGCGGCGGCACCCATCCACGACCCGGCGAGCTCCCGCCTCCTCGGCGTCCTCGACGTCACCGGTGGCGACGAGATCGTCGTACCCCAGACCATGGCCCTCGTCCGCGCCACGGTCCGCCTCGCGGAGGCCGAGCTGGCGCGGGACCGCCTCGTCGGCCGCGGCCCCACCGAGCACGCCGGCCGGCCGACGGTCCGGATCGAGGCTCTCGGTCGCAACGACGCGCTGCTGACCGTGGACGACGATCGCGGCCACACCGGACGGATGCGCCTGTCCCCTCGCCACAGCGAGCTGGTCCTCCTGCTGGCCAGCGCGCCCCGCGGCCTGTCCGGGGACGAGCTGAGCGTGCTGGTCTACGAGGACGAGAGTGGCTCCTCGACCCTCCGCGCCGAGCTCAACAGGCTGCGGCACCTGCTCGGCGAGACCTTCTTCGGCTCCCGGCCCTACCGTCTGCTGTCGGGCGTGAGTGGCGACTGGCTCGCAGTCGAGGCGATGCTCGCGGCCGGCGACGTCGCGGGCGCGGTGCGCGCGTTCCGCGGCCCCCTCCTGCCCCGCTCGAACGCACCCGGGGTGGTGCGCCTCCGCGAGGCCCTCACCGCGCAGCTGCGCGCCGCCGTGCTGCACGCGGGACAGCCGGACCTGATGTCGTCGTGGACCCGGTCGGCGTGGGGCGCGGACGACTACGAGATGTGGACCCGGCAGCGCGACCTGCTGCCTCCCGGGTCACCCCTCTGGGCCCTCGCCAGCGGCCAGCTGGCCCGGCTGGACGCCGAGTTCGCCGGCTGAACGACAGCGCCGGCCCTCAGCCGGACCCCGCGAGGAAACGGCAACGTGGCTGCAACGTCGTGGCTCCTACCGTGCTGTGAACGGCGTCACAGAGGGCGTCGAGTCTCACCATCAGGAGCATTCAGATGACCATCTACGCAGCCCCGGGCCAGCCCGACTCCCTCGTCGCCGTCGAGAGCCGCTACGGCCACTACATCGGCGGCGAGTGGGTGGCCCCGGTCAAGGGCCAGTACTTCGAGAACATCTCGCCGGTCAACGGCAAGCCGTTCACCGAGATCGCGCGTGGCACCGAGGAGGACATCGAGGCCGCGCTCGACGCCGCGCACGCTGCGTTCCCCGCGTGGAAGAAGACCTCCACGACCGAGCGCGCGAACCTGCTCAACAAGATCGCCGACCGCCTGGAGGAGAACCTGGAGGCGATCGCGGTCGCCGAGTCCTACGACAACGGCAAGCCGGTGCGCGAGACCCTCGCCGCCGACATCCCGCTGACGATCGACCACTTCCGCTACTTCGCGAGCGCCATCCGCGCCCAGGAGGGATCGGCCGGCGAGCTGGACGAGAACACGGTCGCCTACCACTTCCACGAGCCGCTGGGCGTGGTCGGCCAGATCATCCCGTGGAACTTCCCGATCCTGATGGCCGCCTGGAAGCTCGCCCCGGCCCTGGCCGCCGGCAACTGCGTGGTGCTCAAGCCCGCCGAGCAGACCCCGTGGTCGATCCTCAAGGTCATGGAGCTGGTCGGCGACCTGCTGCCGGCCGGCGTGCTCAACGTCGTCAACGGCTTCGGCGTCGAGGCGGGCAAGCCGCTCGCGACGTCGAGCCGGATCGCCAAGGTCGCGTTCACCGGCGAGACCACCACGGGCCGGCTGATCATGCAGTACGCCGCGGAGAACATCATCCCGGTCACGCTGGAGCTCGGCGGAAAGTCGCCCAACGTCTTCTTCGACTCGGTCGCCCGCGAGAAGGACGCCTTCTACGACAAGGCACAGGAGGGCTTCACCCTCTTCGCCCTCAACCAGGGCGAGGTCTGCACCTGCCCGTCGCGCGCCCTGATCCAGGACTCGATCTACGACGAGTTCCTCGCCGACGCCGTGGTGCGCACCGAGAAGATCGTGCAGGGCAACCCGCTCGACACGACCACCATGATCGGCGCGCAGGCCTCGCTGGACCAGCTCGAGAAGATCCTGTCCTACATCGAGATCGGCAAGGCCGAGGGCGCGAAGGTGCTCACCGGCGGCGAGCGCAACGTCCTCGAGGGCGACCTCGCCGGCGGCTACTACGTGAAGCCGACGATCTTCGAGGGCCACAACAAGATGCGGATCTTCCAGGAGGAGATCTTCGGCCCGGTCGTCTCCGTGACCCGCTTCGCCGACGAGGCCGAGGCGCTCGCGACCGCGAACGACACGCTCTACGGCCTCGGCGCCGGCGTGTGGTCCCGGGAGGGCTCCCAGGCCTACCGGGCCGGCCGCGAGATCGAGGCGGGTCGGGTCTGGACGAACTGCTACCACCTGTACCCGGCCGGTGCGGCCTTCGGCGGCTACAAGCAGTCCGGCATCGGCCGCGAGACCCACAAGATGATGCTCGACCACTACCAGCAGACGAAGAACCTCCTGGTGTCGTACTCCCCCGACGCCCTCGGCTTCTTCTGACAGGCGTTGGCCCGGTCATGCCCTCCCTTCCGCGCCGGGTCGACCTCACCGGTGAGGCTGCGGACCTGCTCCGCAGCCTCACCACCGAGCACGGCCCCGTCATGTTCCACCAGTCCGGCGGCTGCTGCGACGGCTCGGCACCCATGTGCTACCCCGACGGCGAGTTCCGGATCGGCAGCTCCGACATCCACCTCGGGGACCTGGACATCGGCCTGGACCGGGCCGTCCCGGTCTGGATGTCGAAGGCCCAGTTCGAGTACTGGAAGCACACCCATCTCACCATCGACGTCGTGAAGGGCCGCGGGGCCGGCTTCTCCGTCGAGGCGCCGCGTGGCGTGCGCTTCCTCATCCGCTCCCGCCTGTTCACCGACGAGGAGCACGCGGCGCTGGAGGCCGCTGCCGCCCGTGCTTGACGGTCCGCCACCTCCCGCGCCCGCAGAACCCAGAAAGCAGGATCTCGCATGTCCACCGGAGTCGATGTGACCCAGCACCGTCGTTTCGCGCCGCCCGCCGCACTCGCCGCGAACGCCAACGCCACGGCCGACGCCTACGAGCGCGCCGACGCCGACTGGCTCGGGTTCTGGGCCGAGCAGGCGCGGCGCCTGACCTGGACCGAGCCCTTCACCGCGGTGCTCGACTGGTCCGACCGGCCGTTCGCACGGTGGTTCGTGGGCGGCCGGCTCAACGCCGCCTACAACTGCGTCGACCGGCACGTCGAGGCCGGCCGCGGCGACAAGGTCGCTCTCCACTTCGTCGGCGAGCCCGGCGACACCCGCGACGTCACCTATGCCGAGCTCAAGGACGAGGTGTCGCGTGCCGCGAACGCGCTGACCGACCTCGGCGTCACCAGTGGCGACCTGGTCGCGATCTACCTGCCGATGATTCCCGAGGCGATCGTCGCGATGCTGGCCTGCGCCCGGATCGGGGCGACCCACACGGTCGTCTTCGGTGGCTTCTCCGCCGAGGCCCTGGCCTCGCGCATCGAGGACTGCCGGGCGAGGCTCGTGATCACCGCGGACGGCGGCCATCGCCGCGGAGCGCCGTTCGCGCTCAAGCCGGCGGTGGACGACGCCCTCGCCAAGCTCGGCAAGGACAGCCCGGTGGACCACGTGCTCGTCGTCCGTCGTACCGGGCAGCACGTGTCGTTCGACGACGCGACCGACGTGTGGTGGCACGACGTCGTCGACACCGCCTCGGCCGAGCACGCACCCGAGGCCTTCGACGCCGAGCACCCGCTCTACGTCATGTACTCGTCCGGCACGACGGGCAGGCCCAAGGGCATCCTCCACACCACGGGCGGCTACCTCACGGGGACGTCGTACACCCATCACGCCGTGTTCGACCTGAAGCCGGAGTCGGACGTCTACTGGTGCACCGCGGACATCGGCTGGGTGACCGGCCACAGCTACATCGTCTACGGCCCGCTCGCGAACGGCGCCACCCAGGTCCTCTACGAGGGCACGCCCGACAGCCCCCACCAGGGCCGCTGGTGGGAGATCGTGGAGCGCTACGGCGTGACGATCCTCTACACCGCGCCCACCGCGATCCGGACCTTCATGAAGTGGGGGCGAGAGATCCCCGACGGCTACGACCTGTCCTCGCTGCGCATCCTCGGCTCGGTCGGCGAACCGATCAATCCCGAGGCCTACCTCTGGTACCGCGAGGTGATCGGCGGCGACCGCTGCCCTGTCGTCGACACCTGGTGGCAGACCGAGACCGGTCAGATCATGATCAGCCCCCTGCCGGGCGTCACCGCGGGCAAGCCGGGGTCCGCGATGCGCCCCCTGCCCGGCATCGGCGCCGACGTCGTCGACGACGACGGCAACCCCGTCGGGAACGGGGAGAGCGGGCTGCTGGTCCTCAGCCGGCCCTGGCCCGCGATGCTGCGCACGCTGTGGAACGACGACGACCGCTTCGTCGAGACCTACTGGTCGCGCTTCGGCGCCCTCGGCCACTACTTCGCGGGCGACGGCGCGAAGAGGGACGACGACGGCGACATCTGGGTCCTGGGCCGCGTCGACGACGTCATGAACGTCTCCGGCCACCGGCTCTCCACCAGCGAGATCGAGTCCGCGCTGGTCTCCCACCCGCGGGTCGCCGAGGCCGCCGTCGTGGGCGCCGCCGACGCGACGACCGGCCAGGCGGTGTGTGCCTACGTCATCCTCAGGGACGGCGAGGGTCCCGACGCCACCACCGGCGACGCCCTCGTCGAGGAGCTCCGCGGCCACGTGGCCCGCCAGATCGGCGCGATCGCCAAACCGCGTCAGGTCACGATCGTCCCCGAGCTGCCGAAGACCCGGTCCGGGAAGATCATGCGCCGGCTGCTGCGCGACGTCGCCGAGAACCGGGCCGTCGGCGACACCACCACCCTCAGCGACCCCACGATCATGGGCTTGATCGCCGCCCGTGACGCGAAGGCCACGACGTAGACGGCGCGGTCGACGCACGACGTGGAGTCGCCTACCGTCTGCCCATGAACGAGGCCGACTGCATCGTCGTCGGGGCCGGCGTGGCGGGCCTGACCGCCGCGCGACTGCTGGTCGCCGCCGGTCGGCGGGTGGTCGTGCTCGAGGCTCGCCACCGGATCGGCGGACGCACGCACTCGGACCGGCGAGGGGGTCTCGTCACGGACCGCGGCGCATCGTGGATCCACGGCATCGACGGCAACCCGTTGTACTCGGCGGTCCGAGCGTTCGGGATGCCGACGATGGAGCTCACCGTCGGCAGCTACCAGCCCGACAGCCGCCCGATCGCCTACTACGGCCCCGACGGCGATCGCCTCGACCAGGCGCAGGTGGACCGGTTCGCCGCGGACGTCCACGCCTTCGACGAGCGCCTTGCGAGGGCCATCGCGGAGTCGCCGCGAGGCACGTCGTACGAGACCGTGGCGGAGGAGGCACTGGCGGACCTGGCCTGGCCTGCGGATCGTGTGGAGCGCGTGCGGGAGTTCGTCCGTCACCGCACCGAGGAGCAGTACGGCGTGTGGATCGGCGAGCTCGACGCGCACGGCCTCGACGACGACCAGGTCGAGGGCGACGAGGTCGTCCTCCCCGAGGGGTTCGACGTGCTCGCGATGCGCCTGGGCGAGGGTCTCGACGTACGCCTCGAGCACGTGGTGACCCGGGTGCACTGGGGCTCGGACGGCGTCGTGGTCACCTGCGGCGACCGGGTCCTGCGCGCCGACCGTGCGATCGTGACCGTCCCGGTCGGCGTACTGAAGTCGGGGGCGCTCGTCATCGACCCGCCGCTGCCCGAGCCCCTGGCCGGCGCGCTCGACGGGCTGGAGATGAACACTTTCGAGAAGGTGTTCCTGCGCTTCCCCCGACGCTTCTGGGCCCCCGACGTCTACGCGCTGCGGCGCCAAGGACCGGCAGCCACGTGGTGGCACTCCTGGTACGACCTGACCCCACTGCACGGCGTACCGACCCTGCTGACCTTCGCGGCCGGCCCGTGCGCCCGGGCGATCCGTGACTGGACCGACGAGGCGATCACCGCATCCGTGCTCGCCGCCCTGCGCGAGATCCATCCGGACGCCGACCTCGCTCCCACGTCCGTCGAGATCACGCGCTGGCAGGACGACCCCTTCTCCCGCGGCTCCTACGCCTACATGAGCGTGGGATCCGCCACCGACGACCACGACCTGCTCGCCACCCCTCTGGGCGGCGTCCTGCACCTGGCCGGCGAGGCGACCTGGACCGAGGATCCCGCAACCGTCACCGCCGCCCTCCGGTCGGGACACCGCGCTGCCGAGAACGTGCTCGGTCAGCAGGTGGCGATCGAGACGCTCTGGAACGGGGACGTCGCCGGCATGGATCGCAGGGGTCGGTTCGGGTAGTGCTGAACATGACGCGCACGTCACTCTCCAGTCTCCGTCCTTCGCGCTTGACGCCCGAGGCCGTGGCAACGACGCAGGGATGGTTCAACGTCGCGGGCGGCGTGTGGCCCTTGGTGAGCATCGGCAGCTTCGAGAAGGTCTTCGGTCCCAAGACGGACCGCTGGCTCGAGTACACGGTGGCCGGGCTCCTCGTCACGAACGGAGCGGTCCAGCTGCTGGCCGCGCGGTCCGGAGAGCTCGCCTCCGCGCGGCTCGTGGGCCGCGGCACGGCGGCGACGCTGCTGGCCATCGATGTCGTGTTCGTCCCGCGGGGCCGGTTGAGATGGACCTACCTGATCGATGCCGCCTTCGAGCTGGGCTGGCTGGCCTTGTGGCACGGAGGGACCAGGCCCGCGAGACCCGCCCGGACACCCGGACGGTGAGCTGTCGACGCGAGCGCGCCACCACCGCAGGTCAGCCCATGGCGGAGCGCGCCGCGTCCCTCACCTTGTCGACGAGCGCGGCCAGGGGGCCGACGGTCGCGTTCACGACAGCGGACTCACCGGCCATCGGATGCGGATGGGTGGGCGCCACCCTCTCCACCGCCTTGACCGCCGACGCCATCTTCTCCAGCTCGCCCGGCGCCGCCTCGGCGAGCAGGAGCGGGAACTCCAGCTCCTCCTCGTTGCGGGCGTGCGCGAGGACCGCCTCGCGCAGCCGGGCGAGACCGGCCGCGAAGTGAGGTGAGGTGGTGTCCATCCCGTCGAGGGAGGAGAGCAGCTTCTTCGCCTCGTGCTCCTCCTCCTGACGCGCCTCCACCACGTCGCCGTTCCCGTGCCGGGTGACGTTCGGGTGGGTGACGATCTCTTCGGCAGCCTCGTGGACCGACAGCATGCGCCGCAGCTCGTCGAACGCGCGCGTCCGCTCATCGGCATCGGTGGTCGACTCCACCTCGTCGAAGAGCTTCTCGATGTGGCGGTGCTGGTCGGTCAACAGCTCCACCACGTTCTTCGATGCGGTCACGACGCTCCTCCTCGCTCTGGGACTTCGCCTCCTCCCGGAGTACCCGGATCGGTCCGGGCGACCCCCGTCTGTCGGCAGTCTCAGGTGCGGACCCGTCACTCCGGGCGGCGCAGTCGTCCACCGTGGCCGGGCGGATCAGGAATCCGGCGCTTCGTGACCGTGCAGGTCTCGCCGTGGCTCGGTACGTCGACGGGCTGCGGGGCCACGACCCGTTGCCGCTCGCTCCTCGACGTCGATGACGAGGAGCAGACAGGCTTCGACGACCGTGACAGAGCGTGCGTCATCGCGCCAGGTGTCGTCCGATCTCCTCGACGACCGCCGGAAAGGCCGAGGAGACGTCCGGCCCCGCGACCGGCGACACGACGTGAACGTCACCCGTCGCCGCCAGGTCGTTCGCCCCGATCCTCTGAGCACGGGCGAGCTCGGCAGCATGATCACCAACGCCGTACCGGATGAGGCTGGCGCCCTCCGGCGGCAGCGGCGAGAGCCAGGCGCTGCCGGTGGCGATCACGTGCCGCGCTGGGAAGAGCGCGAGGGCGGCGCCACCGGTTCCTTCACCGAGCAGGACGCACACGGTCGGGTGGGGATGCGTGGACAGCTCCTCGAGGCAGCGCGCGATCTCGAAGGCGAGCCCGCCTTCCTCAGCCTCACGGGACAGGTCGGCGCCGGGCGTGTCCACCACAGTGACGACAGGGAGCCGAAGCTCGCGCGCGAGACGCAGCCCGCGCCGCGCCTGGCGCAGCCCGGCCGGCCCGAGTGGAACGCCTGCGAGCTGTGCCGCCCGGTCCTGTCCGATCAGCACACAGGCGGCGCCGGCGACCCGAGCCATCGCCACGACCACGCTGCTCTCCTGCTCCCCCGCACCGGTGCCGCACAGCGGCAGGAACTCGGATGCGGCAACGGCGAGGAACTCGGTCAGCGCGGGTCGCTCGGCGGCACGAGTCGCCAGCACCGAGGCCCATACGTCGGCGACGTGATCGACACCCCCGACGGAGTCCTCGCCGGCCGAGACCGGCGAGAGCCCGACGGCAGAGTGTCGCACCGACGACGCGACCAGGTCGAGCAGCATCGCGACCTCCCAGCGCGCCTCGCCCACCGCGGCGACCCGGTCGACGAGGCCGACCCGGTGCAGGTTCTCGGCCCGCTGGACCTCGCGCGGGAAGTCGCTGCCGCGAAGACCGCGGTAGACCTTGGGTCCGAGGAATCCGGTCAGGGCGCCGGGCTCCGCCCAGGTGACCTGCCCCAGTCCGCCCCAGGACGCCATCGTCCCGCCGGTCGTGGGGTGGCGCAGGTGGACCACGTACAGCAGGCCGGCGTCCTTGTGGGCGCGGATCGCGGCGGCGATGGCGGCCATCCGGACGAAGGCGGGGGTGCCCTCCTGCATGCGGGTGCCCCCTGAGGCGGGAGCCGCGATGATCGGCCGACCGAGCGCGGTAGCCCGGGTGATGGCGCTGACGATGCGCTCCGCGGCCGCGACGCCGATGGAGCCGCCGAGGAAGCCGAACTCGGAGACCAGGACCACGACCGGCCGGCCACCGATCCGAGCGGCACCGGTGACCACGGACTCGTCGGTGCCGCTGTGCAGGGCCGCGGCAGCAAGCTCCGAGAGGTAGTCGGCGGATGCGTCCTTGGGCTGCTTCGGCGCGGTGTCCCAGCTGTCGAACGAGCCCTCGTCGACGAGGCCCGCCAGGTAGTCGGACGATGACAAGGCCGTCCGAGCGCTCATGCCGACCCTTCCCGCCGGTCCAGCCAGTCGAGGACCTGCCGGCGGTGCTGGTCGAGCATCGGCGGCGGGGCGTGGTCCTTGCGACCGCCGGCGTACGCATTGTCGTCGAACCGGAGGACCGGCCCCGGAAGCGCGAGGCTCCCGAACACGGGATGGTCGACGTCGATGACCAGGCCCTGCGAGCGGGTCTGCTCCCAGGCATAGACGTCGTCGAGGGTGCGGACCTTGCCGGCCGGGATGCCGGCCCGGTCGAGGTCGGCGAGGACGTCCTCGCTCGACCTGGTGCCGAAGGCGTCCTCGATCAGCTCGCGCAGCTCCTCACGTCGCCCCACCCGATCGCCGTTGCGGGCGAAGCGCGGATCGTCGACGGCCAGGCCCACGAGCGGCGCGAACGAGGCCCACAGCCCCTCGCTCCCGACGGCGACCTGGACCGGTGCGTCCGCGGTGCGGAACAGCCCGTACGGCGCGATCGAGGGGTGCTGGTTGCCGATCGCGCGAGGGACCTCCCCGGCGATGGTCGCTCGGGTGCCCTGGAAGCCGTGGATGCCGACCACCGAGGCGAGCAGGCTCGTGCGGACGACGCGTCCCCGGCCTGTCCGGTCGCGCTCGTGCAGTGCCGCGAGAAGGCCGAAGGCGCCGTTCATGCCGGCCAGGAGGTCCGCGATCGGCACGCCCACCTTGGTCGGCTCCTCGGACGAGGGACCGGTCAGGCTCATCAGTCCGGCCTCTCCCTGGGCGATCTGGTCGTAGCCCGCGCGCCCGCCCTCCGGACCGTCGTGGCCGAACCCGGTGATCGAGAGGACGATCAGCCGCGGGTTGATCTCGTGGAGCTCGGCGACCGAGAAGCCGAGACGGTCGAGGACGCCGGTCCTGAAGTTCTCGGCCAGGATGTCGGCCTGCCGCACGAGACGGCGCAGGGTGTCGCGTCCCTCGTCGGAGCGCAGGTCGAGGGCGATCGACTCCTTGTTGCGGTTGGCGGACAGGAAGTACGTCGACTCGCGGGCGCCGTCCCGGTCGAGGAAGGGCGGCCCCCATCCCCGCGTGTCGTCGCCGGCCGGCGACTCCACCTTGATCACGCGCGCTCCGAGGTCGGCCAGCATCATCGTCGCGTGCGGTCCCGCCAGGGCGCGGGTGAGGTCGACGACCACCAGGTCGTCCAGGGGTGCGGACACGGCGGTCCCTTTCGTCGGAGGCGGGCCGCCCCGCCTCCCTCCCCGGCGGGGCGGCCCGGT
>JADCLI010000033.1 GCA_016803235.1 Pimelobacter simplex | reverse complement strand
CCGCTGCCCGGGCGGCCCTGGTCTCCGCGGAGACCAGGGCCGCCCGGGCAGCGGCGCGGTCGGCGGGCACGTCCGGAGCGGGGGCGGTGACGGATCCGCCGAGCTCGGCCGCATGGGCGTCGTGGACCCGGGCCAGCCGGGCGGCGACCTTGAGCCCGGGGAGGGCCTCCGCGGTCGCCGCGGCGAGGGCGCCGGCGGTCGAGATCGCGGCCAGCACGCTCTCGACCAGGCCGCTGTCGGCGTCGGCAGGGGGAGCGGTCGGCGTGACCGCGCCCGACACGCCCGGGTCGTCGCCGGAGCCGAGGACGCCGTCGATCACGTCGCACGCGCCGAGAGCCAGCGTGGCGCCGCCGATCCCGCAGCCGAGGACGAGTCGTCGCGAGACGGGACGGGGACGTGCGGGCACCCGGCGACCCTATCGGGCGGGGGCCGGCGGGTATCGTGTGCCTCGCACAGCCACAACAGGACACGGGGAGACTCACCATGGGTACTCATTCCGCTCAGGGAGCGACAGCAGAGCGGATCGAGCACGTCCTCGTCGCTCCACTCGCCGAGCTGGGCCTCGACCTCGAGGCCGTGGAGCTCACCCCCGCCGGGAAGCGCCGCGTGCTGCGGATCGCCGTCGACACCGACGGCGGGCTCACCCTCGACGACGTCGCGGCCGCCACGAAGGTGATCGACCGGGTCCTGGAGGACGACGGCCCCGACGGCGGCGCGAAGGCCCTCGGCGAGCTGCCCTACACGCTGGAGGTCACCTCCCGCGGGGTGGACCGGCCGCTGACGCACCCGCGCCACTGGCGCCGCAACGAGGGCCGTCTGGTCAAGGTGTCGCTCGCCGACGACGAGACCGTGACCGGGCGGATCGGTGCCTCCGACGACGAGGGCGCGGACCTCGACGTGGCCGGCAGTGCGCGGCGGATCGCCTACGGCGACGTGCGCAAGGCGCTGGTGCAGATCGAGTTCAACCGCAAGGACCTGACGAACCACCCGAACGACCCGAACGACACGAACGACGAGAACGACAAGGACGCCGACTGATGGACATCGACCTCAGCATCCTGCGGACGCTGGAGCGCGAGAAGGAGATCAAGTTCGACGTCCTCGTCGAGGCGATCGAGCAGGCGCTGCTCACGGCGTACCACAAGACCGAGGGCTCGGTGGCGCAGGCGCGCGTCGAGCTCAACCGCAAGACCGGGCACGTGACGGTGCTGGCCACCGAGGTCGACGCCGAGGGCAACAAGGTCGGCGAGTACGACGACACCCCGGACGGCTTCGGCCGGATCGCCGCGACGACCGCCAAGCAGATCATGCTGCAGCGGCTGCGCGACGCCGAGGACGAGATCAAGTTCGGCGAGTTCTCCGGCAAGGAGGGCGACATCATCTCGGGCGTCATCCAGCAGGGGCGCAACCCCGACGACGTGCTGGTCGACCTCGGCCGGATCGAGGCGCAGCTGCCGGCCAGCGAGCGCGTGCCGGGCGAGGACTACCGCCACGGCACCCGGATCAAGTGCCTGGTCGTCTCGGTCCGCAAGGGCATGCGCGGCCCGCAGGTCACGCTGTCCCGCTCGCACCCCAGCCTGGTGAAGAAGCTGTTCGCCCTCGAGGTCCCCGAGATCGCCGACGGCACCGTCGAGATCGCGGCGATCGCCCGCGAGGCCGGCCACCGCACCAAGATCGCGGTCAAGTCGACCGTCTCCGGCGTCAACGCGAAGGGCGCCTGCATCGGGCCGATGGGTCAGCGGGTGCGCAACGTGATGGCCGAGCTCGGCGGCGAGAAGATCGACATCGTCGACTGGTCCGACGACCCCGCGCGGCTGGTGGCCAACGCCCTGTCGCCGGCCCAGGTCCAGTCGGTCACCGTGGTCGACGCGGCCGCCCGCTCGGCGCGGGTCGTCGTCCCCGACTTCCAGCTCTCGCTGGCGATCGGCAAGGAGGGCCAGAACGCTCGTCTCGCCGCCCGCCTGACCGGCTGGCGCATCGACATCCACTCCGACGAAGAGGCCTGAGCCGCCTTCTCGCAGCCTCGACGCGGCCGGACCGGGTGCCGGTTCGTGAAGTCGACCACCCAGGCGGTAGAGTTGAGCCTCGGTGGCACACCGACCGAATTCCCCTGCATGCCCTGACGACGTCCCGATCCCGGGGCCCGTCCGGACCTGCGTCGGATGCCGGGCGCGCGCCACCAAGAGCGAGTTGTTGCGGGTGACCGCCGGCTCGGGACCCGACGGCCGACCGGTCGTCGTCCCGGATCCTGGTGGCACCGCGCCGGGCCGTGGAGCGCACCTGCACCCCACGACCGGTTGCTACGACCTCGCGGTACGGCGGAAGGCCTTCTCCCGTGCGCTCCGGATCGCTCCGGGCGCGGGTGGGCTCTCCAGTGTGCCGGTGGGGGAGTACGTCGCCCAGGCGGCCGCAGCTCGGACCGATCCGACCGACAGAGACTGGAGCAACAGCTCATGAGCACTCGATGAGTACCTCGCGATGAGCCAGTTCGTTCTGCACCACCCACCAACGGTCTAGAGATCCACCCGGGTCTTGGGCCAGAAGGAGAACCGTGGCCAAGACCCGAGTTTCCGAACTCGCGAAGCAGTACGGCATCAAGAGCGCCGACGCGCTCAAGATGCTCAGTGACATTGGAGAGTTCGCCAAGACGGCGTCCTCGAGCATCGAGCTCCCCGCCGTGAAGAAGTTCGAGGCGACCTACGGGGCCGAGCTGCTCGCCAAGATGAAGCCTGCCGGCGAGTCCGCCGGCGAGGCCGCCAAGCCGGCCCCCAAGGCCCCGGCGAAGAAGGCTGCTGCCGCGCCCGAGGCGCCCGCCGCTGCCGCGCCGGCGCCCGCTGCCGAGGCGCCCTCCGCCGAGGCCCCCGCGGCCGAGGCGCAGGCCGCTGCCGCGCCCAAGCCCGGCGGTCCCCGCCCGGGTCCGCGTCCGGGCCCGAAGGCCCCCGCCGCCCCCGAGGCGCCGGCGGTCGAGGAGAAGCCGGCCGCTGCCGCGGCTCCGGCAGCCCCCGAGGCGCCCGAGGCTCCGGCCGCTCCCGCCGCTCCGGCTGCCAAGCCCGGTGCGCCGAAGCCCCCGACGCCCAAGGCTCCGGCTCCGGCTCCGCGTCCGGTCGGCAAGCCCGGCGGCACCCCGCGTCCCGGCAACAACCCGTTCGCGCCCAGCCAGGGCATGGGCCGTCGTCCCGCCCCGCCGCCGCGCGAGGGCGAGGCCGGTCCGGCCGGCCCGCGTCCGCCGGCCGGCGCCGGTGGCGGTGGCCGTCCCGGCATGCCGCGTCCCAACCCGGCCATGATGCCGAAGTCCGCCGGTGCCTTCGGGCAGGGCGGCCCCGGCGGTCGTGGCCCGGGTGGCCCCGGCCGTCCCGGCCCCGGTGGCCGCGGCCCGGGTGGCCCCGGTCGCGCCGGTGCCCCGGGTCGTCCCGGCGCCGGTGCGGGAGCCGGTGCTCCCGGTGGCCGCGGTCCCGGCGGCTTCGGCCCGGGTGGCGGTGGTCGTCCCGGTGGCGGTGGTCGTCCCGGCCAGCGCGGCCAGACCCAGGGTGCCTTCGGGCGCCCGGGTGGTCCCGCCCGCCGCGGTCGCAAGTCGAAGCGGGCGCGTCGCCAGGAGTTCGAGGCCATGGAGGCCCCGACGATCGGCGGCATGCGGGTCCGCAAGGGCAACGGCGAGACGGTCCGTCTCGCCCGGGGCTCCTCGCTGACCGACTTCGCCGAGAAGATCGGCGTCGACGCCGCCTCGCTGGTGCAGATGCTCTTCCACCTCGGCGAGATGGTCACGGCCACGCAGTCGGTGGGCGACGAGACGCTGGAGCTGCTCGGTGACGAGCTCAACTACGTCGTCGAGGTCGTCTCCCCGGAGGACGAGGACCGCGAGCTGCTCGAGTCGTTCGACATCGAGTTCGGCGCCGACGAGGGCGGCGAGGACGACCTGGTCGTCCGCCCGCCGGTCGTGACCGTCATGGGTCACGTCGACCACGGAAAGACCAAGCTCCTCGACGCGCTGCGCAACGCCAACGTCGTCGCGGGCGAGGCCGGTGGCATCACCCAGCACATCGGTGCCTACCAGGTCCACACCGAGGTCGACGGCGACGACCGCCGGATCACCTTCATCGACACCCCGGGTCACGAGGCGTTCACCGCCATGCGTGCTCGCGGTGCCCAGGCGACCGACATCGCCGTCCTGGTGGTCGCGGCCGACGACGGCGTCATGCCGCAGACGGTCGAGGCGCTCAACCACGCCAAGGCGGCCAACGTGCCGATCGTGGTCGCGGTCAACAAGATCGACAAGGAGTCGGCCGACCCGACCAAGGTCCGCGGCCAGCTCTCCGAGTACGGCCTGGTGCCCGAGGAGTACGGCGGCGACGCGATGTTCGTCGACGTCTCGGCCAAGGCCGGGCTCAACCTCGACAAGCTGCTCGAGGCGATCGTGCTCACCGCCGACGCGTCCCTGGACCTGCGGGCCAACCCGGTGCAGGACGCCCAGGGCCTCGTCGTCGAGGCGCACCTCGACCGCGGTCGCGGCCCGGTGGCCACGATCCTCGTCCAGCGCGGCACCCTGCGCGTCGGCGACTCGATCGTCGCCGGTCCGGCCCACGGTCGTGTCCGCGCCATGCTCGACGAGCACGGCAACGAGCTGACCGAGGCCGACCCGGCCCGGCCCGCGATGGTCCTCGGCCTCTCGTCCGTCCCGGGCGCCGGCCAGAACTTCATCGTGGTCGAGGACGACCGGATGGCCCGCCAGATCGCCGAGAAGCGTGAGGCCCGCGAGCGGGCGGCCATGCAGGCCAAGCGCCGCGTGCGTCGTACTCTCGAGGACTTCATGGCCTCCATGGAGAAGGGTGAGAGCCAGGAGCTCAACCTCATCCTCAAGGGCGACGTGTCCGGTTCGGTCGAGGCCCTCGAGGACGCCCTCGCGCAGATCGACGTGGGCGAGGAGGTCAGCCTGCGGGTCATCGACCGCGGTGTCGGTGCGATCACCGAGACCAACGTCGACCTGGCCGCCGCCTCCGACGCGATCATCATCGGCTTCAACGTCCGCCCGCAGGGCAAGGCGGGTCAGATGGCCGAGAAGGAAGGCGTCGAGATCCGCTACTACTCGGTCATCTACCAGGCGATCGAGGAGATCGAGGCGGCCCTCAAGGGCATGCTCAAGCCGGAGTACGAGGAGCACGCTCTCGGTCAGGCGGAGATCCGCGCCATCTTCCGCTCGTCCAAGATCGGCAACATCGCCGGTTGCATGGTCACCAGTGGGGTCATCCGCCGCAACGCCAAGGTCCGCGTGCTGCGCGACGGCGCCGTGGTGGCCGACAACCTCGACCTCGCCTCGCTCAAGCGGGAGAAGGACGACGCGGCCGAGGTCCGGGAAGGCTTCGAGTGCGGTCTCGTGCTCAAGAACTTCCAGGACATCAAGGAGGGCGACATCGTCGAGGCCTTCGAGATGCGGGAGATCCCGCGCGTCTGACGCGCGACCCAGCACCACCGAGCTGTGCCGCCCGTCCCTGTGCCAGGGGCGGGCGGCGCCGCCGTTGTGACGAGAAACTGATAGGAACAGACATGGCCAGCCCGCGGGTACGCAAGATCGCCGACCGGATCCAGGTGATCGTCGCCGAGATGCTCGAGCGTCGGATCAAGGACCCGCGCCTCGGCTTCGTCACCGTGACCGAGGTCCGCCTCACCGGGGACGCGCAGAACGCGACCGTCTACTACACCGTGCTGGGCGAGGACGCCGACCAGCAGGCGACCGCCACGGCGCTGGAGTCGGCCAAGGGCCTGCTGCGCTCCGAGGTCGGCAAGCAGCTCGGCATGCGGCACGTCCCGTCGCTCGCCTTCGAGTTCGACGGCGTCCCCGAGACCGCCCGCCACCTCGACGAGGTGCTGGCCCGGGCCCGGGCGGCCGACGAGGCCGTCGCGGCCGCCCGCGAGGGTGCGCAGCCGGCCGGCGAGGCCGACCCGTACAAGAAGCCGCGTGAGGTCGAGGTCGACGAAGAGGCCGAGGACCAGTAGTGGTGACCACCGTGCCGTCGGGCCTGGTCGTCGTCGACAAGCCCGCCGGCATGACCTCGCACGCCGTCGTTTCCCGGGTCCGGCGAGCGGTCGGCACCCGCAAGGTCGGCCACGCCGGCACCCTCGACCCGATGGCGACCGGCGTGCTGGTGCTCGGCGTCGAGCGGGCCACCCGGCTGCTCGGCCACCTGATGCTCACCGAGAAGGCGTACGACGCCACGGTGCGCCTCGGCATGTTGACCACCACCGACGACGCCGAGGGCGAGCCCGTCGCCACGACCCCGGCCGGCCATCTCGGGTCGGAGGCCGTGCTGACGCAGTTCGCGACCCAGGTCGGGGAGATCCTCCAGGTGCCGACGGCCGTGAGCGCGATCAAGGTCGACGGCAAGCGCGCCTACCAACGAGTGCGTGACGGCGAGGAGGTCGAGCTCAAGGCCCGGCCCGTGACCGTGCACTCGCTGGACGTCCACGACCAGCGGGTCGAGGGCGACTTCCTCGACGTCGACATCACCGTGCGCTGCTCCAGCGGCACCTACATCCGGGCGATCGCGCGCGACGTGGGCGCCGCGCTCGGCGTGGGCGGGCACCTCACCGCGTTGCGGCGTACCGCGGTCGGGCCGTTCACCCTCGACGGAGCGGTCACCGACCTCGACGAGGTCACCGTCACCCCGCTCGCGGTCGCCGCCCGGGCCAGCTTCCCGGCGATCGACCTCGACGCGGGCCAGGCACAGGCCGTGCGCTACGGCCGGCCGCTCCCGCTCGCGATCGACACCCTCACCGGCGTGTTCGCCCCTGACGGCGAGTTCCTCGCGCTCTACCGTCCCGAGGGCGGCGCCGCGCGCCCGGCGGCCGTCTTCGTCGGCTGAGCGCTTCGGGCTCTGCCTCGGCACTCGCGCCTGCTGCGCGACGTGTCGCATCCGATCTGGCTGCGTTGGCGTCGCTCGAAGGGCGATCGAGCCCGTCGTCGCTCCGCCGCCTTGCCAGATCGGCGCGAAACGCCGCTCGCGACAACGCGAGTGCGGAGGCAGACCCCGGATGTGGGAGAGTTGCGGCCGTGCGAGTGTGGCGTGACTTCTCCGACGTGCCCGGCGACCTCGGCCGCACGGTGGCGACGATCGGGAACTTCGACGGCATGCACCTGGGCCATCAGCACGTCGTACGACGCGCGCGGGAGGTGGCGGCCGAGGTCGGCGCCGACACGGTGATCGACGGCGTGGTCGCGGTGACCTTCGACCCGCACCCGATCGCGGTCCTGCGCCCCGAGCACGCCCCGCCGACGTTGACGACGATCGACCAGCGCCTGCGCCTGCTCGGCGAGGCCGGCGTCGACGAGGTGCTCGTCATCCCGTTCTCGCGCGAGATCGCGGCCTGGACGCCGACGGAGTTCATCGACCGGATCCTGGTCGACACGCTGCACGTGAAGGCCGTCGTGGTCGGCGCCAACTTCCGTTTCGGCAACCGCGCGGCCGGCGACTGCAACCTGCTGCGCAGCGCCGGTCTCGAGCACGACTTCGTGCTCGAGGAGGTCAGCCTCGACGGCGGACCCCAGGTGTGGTCCTCGACCTACGTCCGGACCTGCCTGGCCGCCGGCGACGTCACCGGAGCCGCCGAGGCGCTCGGCCGTACCTTCACCGTCACCGGCGTGGTGGTCGAAGGCGACAAGCGGGGCCGCGAGCTGGGCTTCCCGACCGCCAACGTGCCGGTCCGACCGGGTGCCGCCGCACCGGCCGACGGCGTCTACGCCGGACGGCTCACGGTCCACGACGGGCCCGACGCCGGCACGACGTACCCCGCCGCGATCAGCGTCGGGACCAACCCGACCTTCGCCGGCGAGCGCGAGCGCCGCGTCGAGTCCTACGTGCTCGACCGCACCGACCTGGACCTGTACGGGCGCGAGGTCGAGGTCGCCTTCGTCGAGCGGCTGCGCGGCATGGTCCGGTTCGACTCGATCGACGACCTGCTCACCGCCATGGCCGACGACGTCGACCGCGCACGGGCCGTGCTCGCCGACTGACCCACGCGATGGTCCCGGCACAGCGCTCCGACGTCGCCGCCGCCGAACGGTGGTTCGTCGAGCACGGGCTGCCGTACTTCGTCGACGACTACCGCGCCGCGGTGGCGCGCGGCCTGCGCCGTCCGCGCCTGGTGCCGGTGGTCACGGCCGCCGTCGTCGCCGGCGTGGTCACCGGTGTCGTCACCGGCCCGTGGCTCGGTGTGGCCGCGGCCCTGGGGGCCGCCCTCACCGCACTCGGCCTGGTGCTGGCCGTGTACGCCGTCGCGACCCTGCGCGCCTGGCTGATCGTCGGCTGGGCGGTGCGCCGCACCTTCCGCTCGCTGGGGCTGATGCTCCCGCTGGTGACGCGGGCCCTGCCGCTGCTCCTGCTCTTCATCACCTTCCTGTTCATCAACGCCGAGGTGTGGCAGGTCGCGGCCAGCCTCGACGGCGGGGTGCTCTGGATCGCGGTGCTGCTGTTCGCGGCCATCGCGGTGGGCTTCTTGCTGACCCGGCTGCCCGAGGAGCTCGACAGCGTCGACGACGAGGTCGAGGCGCAGCAGCTGATCGACGCCTGCACCGGGACGCCGCTCGAGCCGGCCGCCCGGCGGATCGCCGCGCGGGTCGACCGGGTCGGGGCCGTCGACGCCGAGGTCAGCGGCCTGCAGAAGGCCAACCTGCTGCTCGTCCTGCTGGTGGCCCAGGCAGTCCAGGTGCTGCTGCTCGCGCTCGCGGTGTTCGCCTTCTTCATCGTCTTCGGCGTCGTCGCGATGGCCCCCGAGGTCGTCGCGACCTGGACCGGCGGAGCCCTGCACCCGATCGACGGCCCGCTCGGCGGGATCCTCGACACCCGGCTCAGCCTGGAGCTGATCCGGGTCTCGACCTTCCTGGCCGCGTTCAGCGGCCTCTACTTCACGGTGTACGCGGTCACCGACGAGCACTACCGGCGGCAGTTCTTCTCCGTCGTGATCCGCGAGCTCGAGCGGGCGGTGAGTGCCCGGGTGGCCTACCGCTGGCTGCGCGACGAGGACCTGGCATGACCCCGGTCCCGGTGGTCGTGGACTGCGATGCCGAGACCGACGACGCCATCGCGATCCTGCTCGCCGCGCTGCACCCCGGACTGGGCCTGCTCGGCGTCTCCACCGCGAGCGCGGACGAGGCCGTCGCCGTGCGCGCCCTGGTCGCCCGGGGCGGTCTCGACGTGGCGGTGCACCCCGGCGTCGAGTGGCTGGTCGCGGCCCTGCGGGAGGCCGCCGAACCGGTCACCCTGGTCACCACCGGGCCGCTGACCAACCTCGCCGCCGCGCTGGCCGCCGATCGCTCCCTCACCGGCTCCGTCGGGCGGTTGGTGGTGCTCGGAGGGACGCACCGGGAGCCCGGCGTCACGCCGTACGCCGACCGGAACGTCTGGTCCGACCCGCACGCCGCCGCCACCGTCCTCGCCGCGCCCTTCCGCGACCAGCTGCTGGTGACCGCCGACGCCACGGCCTCCGTCGCCCTCGACGACGCCGACCTCGCGCGGCTGCGCGCCCTCGGCACGCCCGCGGCTCGGGCCGCCGCCGAGCTCGCCGCGACCCGGCTCGAGCGGGGTGCGCGGGTGCACGACCCGCTCGCCGTCGCGGCGCTCGTCGAGCCCGGCCTGCTCACGACGCTGCGGGCCGGCGGTCCGGGTGGAGTGCGACGACCCGACGACGTACGGCGCCACGCGGTTCGCCGCCGAGCTCGACGAGCGGCGCGGCCGGGTGTCGGTGGCGGTCGGCGCCGACAAGGCGGCGTACCTCGATCTGCTCTGCGCGACCCTCGGCCGTCAACAAGATTAAATACAGCAACTAACTCATGTTAACGTCGGGGCATGACCCCGAACCGATTGCGTCGCCGTGCCGTGCTCGGCCTTCCCGCCGCCGGACTCGTCGGCACCACGCTCGCCGGGCTCGGACCGTCCCGCGCCGTCGCCGGCGCACCGGCGATCCTCAAGCCGCTGCCCGCCGAGGCGTTCGTCGACCACGGCACCAACGCCGAGACCCGCTGGGAGTCGGTCGACCCCCACTGCTACCTCACCGAGCAGTCGCAGCTGTTCGTGCGCAACCACACGCGCACGCCACGGATCGACCCGGCGTCGTACCGCCTGCGGGTGTTCGGCGATGGCCTGGCCGACGCCGCGGGCGTCACGCTCGGGCTGGCCGAGCTGAAGCGCCGGTTCCGGACCGTCGAGGTGACCTCGGTCCACGAGTGCACGGGCAACGGTCGCAGCTTCTTCGAGAGCCAGCAGGGCACGAAGGCGTCCGGCACGCCGTGGACGCTCGGGGCGGTCGGCACGGTGACCTGGCAGGGCGTGCGGCTGCGCGACGTGCTGCGCTGGGCCGGCCTGCGACCCGATGCGGTCTCGGTGCAGGGGGTCGGCCTCGACGACGAGTACGTCGACAAGGGCGAGAACCTCGGCCGCGTCCGGCGCCCGTTCCCCATCGCCAAGGCGCTGGACGACGCACTGCTGGCGTGGGGCGCGAACGATGAGCCGCTGCTGCCCGACCACGGCTTCCCGCTGCGTCTGGTGCTGCCCGGTTGGGTGGGCATCGCGAGCATCAAGTGGCTCGGCGAGCTCGAGGTGTCGACCTCGCAGCTGACCTCGCCGTGGAACACCCGCTGGTACAACATCGGCGGCCCGCTGGGGGCCAACCCGGTCCGCTCGGCCTGGGAGCTGCCGCGTGAGGCGTCCTTCCCGGCCGGTCGCACGGTGCGGCTGACGGGACGGTCGTGGTCGGGCGCTGCGCCGATCGCCCGGGTCGAGGTCAGCACCGACGGCGGTACGACGTGGGCGACCGCTCGGCTGCGTCCCGAGCCCGGCCCGCGGACCGAGGGGCACGGCTGGACCCGGTGGACGCACACCTGGCACGCGCCCGTGCCGGGCCGGCACGAGCTCCTCGCCCGCGCCACGGACCTGCACGGACGCACCCAGCCCGACGTGGCGGCGTCCAACCCGAACGGCTACTTCTTCGACGCCGTGGTCCGGCACCCGGTGCTGGTCGCCTAGCCCGGATCCAGGCCGACCGGTCCGGTCAGTCCTGGACCCGGCCGCGCAGCTGCTTGGTCTCGCCGCGGCGGCGCTTGGCGTCGAGACGGCGCTCCTTCGAGCCCCGGGTCGGCTTCGTGGCCCGACGGGGCGGCGGGGGTGGTGCGAGCAGCTCGCGGACGTGGGCGGCCAGGCGCTCGCGGGCAGCCACGCGGTTGCGGTGCTGGGAGCGGTGCTCGTGGGCGACCACGCTGACCGGTCCGTCGGTACGGGCCAGCAGGCGGCTGCGCTGGGCGTCGGTGAGCGCGGCCGAGGCGGCCGGGTCCCAGACCAGCTCCACCCGGCTGTCGGTGGTGTTGACCGACTGCCCGCCCGGGCCGGGGGAGCGGGAGAAGCGCTCGACCAGCTCGGTGTCGGGGACGACCAGCCCGGACGGGATGCCCGGGCCGGGAGGCACGACGAGGTCCACTACGAGACGGTGACCGGTACGCCGGACAGCGCGGCGTTGCCCGACACGTCGAGCCGCTCGGGGTCGGTCAGGTCGTTGATCGACACGCCCGCGACCCCGGCCGCGACGCCGAGGCGGGCGCCGGTGCGGCCGTGGCCGTAGCCGTGGGGGAGCGACACGACGCCGGGCATCACGTCCTCGGTCGCGGCCACCTCGACCTTCACCTCGCCGACGCGGGACCGGACGGTGACCACCGCGCCGTCGGCGAGGCCGCGTGAGGCCAGGTCGGCCGGGTGCATGAGCAGCTGGTGCCGCGTCTTGCCGCGGGTCAGCCGGTCGGTGTTGTGCATCCAGGAGTTGCAGTCGCGCTGGTGGCGGCGGCCGATGAGCAGCAGCTCGCCGTCGCGGGGGAGCGCGTGCTGCCCGAGCCGGGCCACGTCCTGGGCCACCAAAGCGGGCAGGGCGTCGATCCGGCCTTCGCGCGTGCGCAGGCGTGCGGGCAGCTGACCGGCGCGCAGCGGCCCGAGGTCGACGCCCTCGGGGTGCCTGCGCAGCTCGGTCAGCGTCGTCCGCGAGCCGCCGGAGCGCAGCAGCATCCCGATCAGGAAGGTCGGGCTCATCCGCATCCGCGCCTCGGCCACGACCCGGCGCTTCAGCGGAGGCTTGCGGTGCCGGCGCCGGGTCACCCGCACGTAGAGGTCACGGAAGATCTCCCAGTCGTGCCGCTGGTCGCGGCCCTTCGCGAACACCGCCGGCGTGAACCGGGCCGTGTTGCGCACCGCCAGCAGGTGGAAGACGAGGTCGTAGTGGTCGCGCTCGAGCAGCGTCGTCGGAGGCAGCACGACGTCGGCGTGCCGCGTCGTCTCGTTGAGGTAGATGTCCACCGCAGCGTAGAAGTCCAGGCCCTGGATCGCCCGGTCCAACGCCGCGCCGTCCGGCGTCGACAGCACCGGGTTGCCGGCGACCGTCAGCAGGGCCCGGACCTGGCCCTCACCCGGTGTCTCGATCTCCTCACGCAGCACCGAGACCGGAAGCTCGCCGCCGAACTCGGGCACCTGCCGGACCCGCGAGCGGTACCGGTCGAGGTGGCCGCGACCGATCAGGCCGCGCCCCACGGCGTCGATCGCCGGGTTCGTCAGCAGCGCGCCGCCCTCACGGTCCAGGTTGCCGGTCACCAGGTTGATCATCTGCACCGCCCACTGGCAGACGGTCCCGAACTCCTGGGTCGACACCCCGATCCGCCCGTACGCTGCCGCGCCGTCCGCCGCCGCGAAGTCCCGCGCGATCCGCCGGATCTCCTCGGCCGGCACGCCGCTCGCCTGCTCGGCCAGCTCGGGGGTGAAGGGAGCGACCAGCGCCTCGACCCCGGCCAGCCCGTCGACGTACGCCGGGGGCCGCGTCAGGCTCTCGGCGAACAGCACGTGCAGCAGCGCGAGCAGGACCCAGGCATCGGTGCCGGGCCGGACGAAGTGGTGCTCGTCGGCGACCTTCGCGGTCTCGGTGCGCCGCGGGTCGAGCACGACCATCCGCCCGCCGCGGGCCCGCAGCTCGCGCAGGCGGCCCGGGAAGTCCGGCACGGTCATCAGCGAGCCGTTGGACGCCATCGGGTTGGCGCCGAGCACGAGGAAGTAGGACGTGCGGTCGATGTCGGGCACCGGCAGCAGGAGCTGGTGGCCGTAGAGGAGGTACCCGACCAGCTGGTGGGGGAGCTGGTCGACCGAGGTCGCGCTGAACTTGTTGCGGGTGCGGAACGACTGTGCCAGCGCGACGCCGTGGGTCATCGACCCGAGGCTGTGCACGTTGGGGTTGCCGAGGTAGATGGCCAGGGCGTCCTCGCCGTGGTCGTTGACGGCCCGCGCGAGCCCGTCGGCGACGAGGTCGAGGGCCTCGTCCCAGCCGATCTCCTCCCAGCGCGCGTCGTCGCCGCGGCCGACGCGTCGTACCGGACGTCGCAGACGGTCCGGGTCGGCGTGGACGTCGCCGATCGCCACCCCCTTCGGACAGATGTGGCCGCGCGACAAGGGGTCGTCGGGGTTGCCACGGACGCCGGTCACGGCGCCGCCCTCGATGGTCAGCAGCAGGCCACAGGTGGCCTCGCACAGGTTGCACACGCCGATCCGCGTCTCCACCCGGGCATCGTCACACGTCCGGGGGAGCGGCGCCATGACCGCCGCGGTCCGCCGTCAGGCGGTGGCGACGTAGTAGGTGTTGACCGGGTCGCTCTCGACCTCGTGCACGGTGACCGAGCCGAAGCCGGCCTCGCCGAGCATCCGTTCGGCCAGCTGGCGGCCCCAGGCGGTGCCGAGCCCGTCGCCGTCCAGCCCGAGCGAGACCGTCATGCAGTGCATCGTCGACGCGGTGTAGAGGAAGGTCGACAACGGCCGGTCCAGGTTCTCGGCGAGCACGCTCGAGGCCTTGATGTCGACCATCAGGAACGTGCCGCCCGGCCGCAGCTCGCGGTGGACGTTCGCGAGCACGGCCGCGGGGTGGGCCTGGTCGTGGATCGCGTCGTACGCCGTGACGAGGTCGTACGACGCCGCCGACCCGGGCTCGGCCACGTCGCGCACCACGAACTCCGCGTTGGTCAACTCGAGGGCGGCCGCCTCCGCGCGGGCCGCGGCTGTCGCCTCCTCCGAGAAGTCGAAGCCGGTGAAGCGGCTGGCGGGGAAGGCGCGGGCGAGCAGGTTGATCGCGTGGCCCTGCCCGCACCCGATGTCGGCGACGTCGATCCCGGCAGCGAGGCGCTCGGGCAGCCCGGGGACGAGAGGCACGACCAGGTCGACCAGGACGGCGTCGAAGACGGCGGCACTGTCGGCCGCCATGGTCGCGTGGAAGCGGGGGTAGGCGCTGTAGGGCAGGCCGCCGCCCTCGCGGAAGCAGCGCACGATGCCCTGCTCGACCTCGGCGAGCATCGGCAGGAAGGTGGTGATCCGGCCCAGGTTGTCCGCTCCGGCGGCGGTGGTGAGCCAGGCCGCGTGCTCGGCCGGCAGGGTGAAGGTCAGCGCGTCGGGGTCGTGCTCGACGAACCGCGCCGTCGTCATCGCGGCCAGCCACTCGCGGACGTACCGCTCGTGCAGGCCCGCCGCGCGGGCGACCTCCTCGCTGGTGGCCGGCGGCAGGGAGGCCAGCGTGTCGAACAGTCCGGTCTGCTGCCCGATGCTCGTCATCAGGGCCGCGCAGGCGTCGTCGACGATGGCGACCAGGCGGCCGGCGAAGGCCTCGGCGCGGTCGGTGTCGAACGGGTGCACGGGAGTCCCGGCAGGGACGGTCGTGGTCATGGTGGGCTCCTCGGTCGGTGGAGCTCCATGCTGCGACCGCCCGCCGCCGCGCCGCATCGGGCGGATCCTGCATCCCGGCATGGGTCGTGGTGCGAACGATGCAGTCGGCGCGGGCGCTCAGATCAGCCGCTGCTCGCGGGCCCGGGCCACCGCGGCCGTGCGCGAGGTGACGCCGAGCTTGGCGTAGATGTTGGCGAGGTGACGTCCGACGGTCTTGGCGCTGAGCGTGAGCTGCTCGGCGACGTCGTGGTTGGACGCGCCGTCCGCGACCAGGCGGAGGACCTCGCGCTCTCGGGCGGTGAGGGTGCCGGACGGCGTGCGGTGCCGCGCCGGGAGCAGGCCGAGTCGTCGGCGGGCCTCGGCGGCGGCGCTCGCGGCAGCCTCGGCATCGGTCGGCAGTCCGGCCGCGGCACAGGCGGACGCGAGGACGGCCTGGGCCTGCGCCGCCTCGTGGGGCGCCCCCAGGCCGGAGTAGGCGCGCACGGCCTCGCGCAGCGGGCCGACCGCCGCGGCGGGGTGCCCGAGCGCCAGGTCGACGCGGCCGCGGGACTCCTGCGCCGCGCCGCGGAACAACGATCCGGGGGTGCGCTCGGCGACGGCTGCCAGCTCGTCGGCCAGCGCCGTCGCCGCCGTGAGGCGACCGGCGGCCAGGGCGATCTCGACGGCAGGTCCCAGGCAGTGCCACCGGGTCGGCGGGGGACCGGCCTCCAGGGCGCCGGCGATCGCGGACCAGGCATCCTCCGGGTGTCCCTCGGCCAGCCGGAGCAGCGCCGCTCCGGGCTGGGCTGGGTGGCCCATGGCCCGCGCGGCGTCGTACTCCCGGGCGGCGTCGTCGAGGAGGCCGCGCCGGCGGTGCAGCTCGCCGAGCTGGTAGTGCGCCTCCGCCACCGCCACCACGTTCATGGCGGCCAGCTCCCGCTGGACCAGGCCGGCCTCGCGGGCCGCCTCGTCCCAGGCCGCGTCGAGCACCAGCAGCTGCACCCGGTGCATCCGGCACACCCCGACGAACATCACGGCGTCGGAGAAGCGGGCACACCACTTCTCGGTGGCGCGCAGCCAGGTGCGCATCCGTCGTACGTCTCCGACCTCGGCGCACAGGCTCATCACCTGGCAGTAGAGGTTGCCCGCGAAGCCGTCCTCGACCTGTCCGGCCAGCACCGGCAGCATCGCCTCGTCGAGGAGGGCGAAGCCCTCCGTGGTGCGGCCGGCGCGGACGGCCTGCGTCCCCGCCAGCAGCAGGGACAGTGCCTCGAGCGTCGGAGAGGCCTGCCGGCGGGCGAGGTCGGCCAGTCGGTGGGTCGCGGCGGTGACCGCGTCGTCGTCGCCGGCCTCCAGCGCCATCTGCCCGTCGGTGAAGACGAGGTAGCCGTGCACCTCGCCCTCCGGCAGGTCCGCGAGCAGCCGGCGGGCGCGGGCGATCCAGCCGAGGCCCACCGGCACCTCCCCGCTGATCAGCCACAGCTCGCCGGTGGTCAGGGCGCACAGGGCGGCCCGGTCGAGGCGGCCCTCCTCGACGTACAGCCGGTGCACCCGCTCGCTCAGCGCCATCGTCTCGGCCATCCGGCCCAGCCACCACGCGGCGTCGGAGAGCAGCAGCAGGTCGTCGGCACGCAACGCCCGGTGGTCCGCGGCCCGGGAGAGGTGACGGTGCGCGCCCGCCCAGTCCAGGCGGGCCGCCGCGGCGCGTCCCGCCTCGAGCAGGGCGTGCTCCTCGGCTGGCACGTCGTCCACGGTAGGGGGCCCGGGCAGCGATTGGGAGATGCTCCCGGCCCCGCGATAGAGTTCTTCGGTTGCCGTCAGGACGGCCGCGGACCAAGAGAGCTCCAGGATTTCAGGCTGGGGCGCCGCGCAACGAGCGAACAAGGAGTTCACATGGCAGTCGGTACCGACGCTGAGACCAAGAAGAAGATCATCGCTGAGTACGCCACGACCGAGGGTGACACCGGTTCGCCCGAGGTGCAGATCGCGCTGCTCTCCCACCGCATCAGCCACCTGACCGAGCACCTCAAGCAGCACAAGCACGACCACCACAGCCGTCGTGGCCTGCTCCTGCTCGTCGGCCAGCGCCGCCGTCTCCTCAACTACCTCAAGAAGACCGAGATCGAGCGCTACCGCTCCATCGTCGAGCGCCTCGGCCTGCGCCGCTGATTTCCGCCGCCCGGCGGAGCGTCTCCGGCGTTGCGGGCCCTCGACGGCCCGCTTCGCTTGACGGCCGCCTTCGGGCCCGCGCCTTGGAGCCGCACGCGCCGGGCGACGGAAATGCTCTCTGAACGGGCGACCCTGCGGGGTCGCCCGTTCCGCATTTCCGGTGCTGGTCGATAGGGTGGCCAGTGGCAATCAATCCATTCCCGCGGGGCAGCGCGTCCCGCACCGTACGAACAAGAGAAAACATTGACTGAACCCGTCATCTCCGAGGTCGAGACCGTTCTCGACAACGGCAAGTTCGGCACTCGCACCATCAAGTTCGAGACGGGCGTCCTCGCCCGCCAGGCCGCCGGTTCGGTGACCGCCTTCCTCGACGGCGACACCATGCTGCTGTCGGCCACCACGGCCGGCAAGCACCCGAAGGACCACTTCGACTTCTTCCCGCTGACCATCGACGTCGAGGAGCGGATGTACGCCGCGGGCCGCATCCCCGGCTCGTTCTTCCGTTCCGAGGGCCGCCCGGGCGAGGACGCGATCCTGGCCTGCCGCCTCATCGACCGCCCGCTGCGCCCGACCTTCAAGAAGGGCCTGCGCAACGAGGTCCAGGTCGTCATCACCGTCATGGCGCTCAACCCCGACACGCCCTACGACGTGCTCGCGATCAACGCCGCGTCGCTGTCGACCCAGCTCTCCGGCCTGCCGTTCAGCGGCCCCGTCGGTGCCACCCGCGTCGCCCTCATCGAGGACCAGTGGGTCGCCTTCCCGACCCACAGCCAGCTGGAGAAGGCCGTCTTCGACATGGTCGTCGCCGGCCGGGTCACCGAGACCGGCGACGTCGCGATCATGATGGTCGAGGCCGAGGCCACCGAGGAGACCATCGAGCTGGTCCGCGGTGGCGCCCAGGCGCCGACCGAGGAGGTCGTGGCCGGTGGCCTCGAGGCCGCCAAGCCGTTCATCAAGCAGCTGGTCGAGGCCCAGGTCGAGCTCGCCAACGTGGCCGCCAAGCCGGTCCAGGAGTTCCCGATCTTCCTCGACTACGAGGACGACGTCTTCGCCGCCGTCGAGTCCGCCGTGAAGGCCGACCTCGCCGCCGCGATGAAGATCGCCGACAAGCAGGAGCGCAACGACCGGACCGACGAGCTCAAGGACGAGGTCCTCGAGAAGCTCGCCGGCCAGTTCGATGGTCGCGAGAAGGAGATCGGCGCGGCCTTCCGCTCGGTCAACAAGCAGGTCGTCCGCGAGAGCATCCTGCGCGACAAGGTCCGCATCGACGGCCGCGGCCTCGCCGACATCCGTCCGCTGCACGCCGAGGTCGACGTGATCCCGCGCGTCCACGGCTCCGCGCTGTTCGAGCGTGGCGAGACCCAGATCCTGGGCGTCACCACCCTCGACATGCTCAAGATGGAGCAGCAGCTCGACACGCTGTCGCCGGAGACCCACCGGCGCTACATGCACAAGTACATCTTCCCGCCGTTCTCCACCGGCGAGACCGGTCGCGTCGGCTCCCCGAAGCGTCGCGAGGTCGGCCACGGCGCGCTCGCGCGCCGGGCGCTGCTGCCGGTGCTCCCGAGCCGCGAGGAGTTCCCGTACGCCATCCGCCAGCTCTCCGAGGCCATGGGCTCCAACGGCTCGACCTCGATGGGCTCGGTCTGCGCCTCGACCCTGTCGCTGCTGCAGGCCGGTGTGCCGCTGAAGGCGCCGGTCGCCGGCATCGCCATGGGCCTGGTGTCCGGTGAGATCGACGGCAAGACCGAGTACGTCGCGCTGACCGACATCCTCGGTGCCGAGGACGCGTTCGGCGACATGGACTTCAAGGTCGCCGGCACCAAGGAGTTCGTCACCGCGCTCCAGCTCGACACCAAGCTCGACGGCATCCCGGCCGAGGTCCTCGCTGCAGCGCTGACCCAGGCCCGCGACGCCCGCCTGACGATCCTCGAGGTCATGGGCGAGGCGATCGACGCTCCCGAGGAGATGTCGATCCACGCCCCGCGGATCATCACCGTCAAGGTGCCCGTGGACAAGATCGGCGAGGTCATCGGGCCCAAGGGCAAGGTCATCAACCAGCTGCAGGACGACACCGGCGCCTCGATCTCGATCGAGGACGACGGCACGGTCTACATCGGTGCGACCAACGGCGAGGCGGCCGAGGCGGCCCGGGCCGCGATCAACGCGATCGCGAACCCGACCATGCCCGAGGTCGGCGAGCGCTACCTCGGCACGGTCGTCAAGACGACCAACTTCGGTGCGTTCATCGCGCTCATGCCGGGCAAGGACGGCCTGCTGCACATCAGCAAGCTGCGTGGCCTCGCCGGCGGCAAGCGCGTCGAGAACGTCGAGGACGTCGTCGCGGTGGGCCAGAAGCTGCAGGTCGAGATCGCCGAGATCGACGACCGCGGCAAGCTGTCCCTCATCCCGGTGGTCGAGGAGGCGGACGCCGCCGAGACCGCCGAGGGCGAGGAGTCTGACTCCGAGTGAGCACCACCAGCTCCACGACGGCCGGCCAGCGCTCCGCTGGCCGGCCGTCGGCCGTTTCCCGTGCCGGGGGGTCGACCCGGACCCTCGAGACCGTGCGCGACCAGGCCGGCCAGGTGACCTCGCTGGTACGACGCACGCAGCTGCCGTCCGGGCTGCGCATCGTCACCGAGCAGATGGCCGGCGCCCGCTCCGCGTCGGTCGGCGTGTGGGTCGGCGTGGGCTCGCGCGACGAGACCGCGAAGACCCACGGCGCCTCGCACTTCCTCGAGCACCTGCTGTTCAAGGGCACCACCGAGCGCTCCGCGCTCGACATTTCCATCGAGCTCGACGCGGTGGGCGGTGAGTTCAACGCCTTCACCGCGAAGGAGTACACCTGCTTCCACGCCCGGGTGCTCTCCGACGACCTGCCGCTGGCCGTCGACGTGCTCGGCGACATGATCACCGGCTCGGTCATCGCGACCCACGACGTCGACGCCGAGCGCGACGTCATCCTCGACGAGATCGCGATGCACGACGACGACCCCGACGACGTCGTCCAGAACCTCCTGGCCGAGCTGGCCTGGGGCGCCGACTCCGGCCTGGGGCGTCCGATCGCCGGCACCACGGGCTCGATCGAGGCGATGACCCCGGGGCAGATCAAGCGCTTCTACCGGCGCCACTACGCGCCGGCCAACACCGTCATCTCGGTCGCCGGCGCGCTCGACCACGCGGCCGTCGTACGCACGGTGAAGAAGGCGTTCGGCCGCCACGGCTGGCTCGGCGAGCCGGCCGCGCCGATCGCCCCGCGCACGACGTCGGCCCGGCGCCGGCCGAGGGTGACCGCCGCCGACGGGCGGGTGGACCGCCCGTTCGAGCAGGTCAACCTGGTCCTCGGCCGCGAGGGTCTGACCCGTGACGACGAGCGTCGCTACGCGCTCGGCGTGCTCAACACTGCCCTGGGCGGCGGCACGTCGAGCCGGCTGTTCCAGGAGGTCCGCGAGGTCCGCGGGCTGGCCTACTCCGTCTACTCCTTCGCCAGCCACTACGCCGACTCCGGCATCGTGGGGGTCGCCGTGGGCTGCCTGCCCGACCGCACCGACGAGGTGCTGGCCGTGGTCCGCGAGCAGCTGCGGCTGATCGCGGAGGACGGGATCACCGAGGACGAGCTGGTCCGTGGCAAGGGCCAGCTGGTCGGCGGGATGATCCTCGGCCTCGAGGACTCCGGCTCCCGGATGATGCGGCTGGGCAAGAACGAGCTGGTCAACGGCGAGGTGCTCGGCATCGACGAGGTGATCGCCCGGATCGAGGCGGTCACGCTCGAGGAGGTGCGCGAGATCGCCGCCGAGGTCTTCGGCCGGCCCGAGCTGCTCGCGCTGGTCGGACCGGCGTGACGTCAACGTTGCCGTGGGCGAGAGCCCACGGCAACGTTGGACGTCACTGCGGGGAGACGACCTCGGGCTCGGGGTCGACCGGCTCGATCGACAGCACGAAGTCGTCGCCGTGCTCGGTGACGCCGGCGATGACGGCCTGCTCGACCGCCTCCTCGCCGTACCGCCGGCGCACGACCATCGGGTCGGTGCGCAGCTCGCGCACCAGCGCGGCGGCGAGGCCGATCATGATCACCACGAACGGCAGTGCCGCGACGATGGTGATCGTCTGGAGGCCGGTCAGCGCGTCCTCGCCGCCGGCGAGCAGCATCACCGCGGCCACGGCGCCGGTCGCGACGCCCCAGAAGATGACCACCGCACGCCGTGGCTCCGTCGTACCCCGCTCGGAGAGGCTGCCCATCACGATCGACGCCGCGTCGGCGCCGGAGACGAAGAAGATCGCGACCAGCAGCATCACCAGGATGCTGGCGACGGTGGCGAGGGGGAGCGCGTCGAGGGTGCCGAAGAGCTGGGCCTCGAGGCCGTCGGCGTTCGCGATGTCGGTGCCGTCGCGCTGCAGGTCGATGGCGGTGCCGCCCATGATGCAGAACCAGATCACGCTGACCACGCTCGGGACCAGCAGCACGCCGGTGACGAACTGGCGGATGGTGCGCCCGCGCGAGATGCGCGCGATGAACATGCCGACGAACGGCGTCCAGGACAGCCACCAGGCCCAGTAGAAGACGGTCCAGCCGCTCAGCCAGGCCTCGGTCTCCGCGCCCTCGGCGCCGGTGCGGGCCGCCATCATCGCCAGGTCCTGCACGTAGCTGCCGAGCGAGGTCGGCACCAGGTTGAGGATGAACACGGTGGGGCCGACCACGAACAGGAACAGCGCCAGCACGACGGCGAGCACCATGTTGATGTTCGAGAGCCACTGGATGCCCTTGGCGACGCCGGAGACGGCCGAGAGCACGAACGCGACCGTGAGCACGGCGATGATCCCGACCAGGACGCCGTTGCCGAGCGGGCCGATGCCGCCGACGATCTCGAGGCCGCTGCTGATCTGCAGGGCGCCGAGGCCCAGCGAGGTCGCCGAGCCGAACAGGGTCGCGAAGATCGCGAACATGTCGATCACCTTGCCGGCCCCGCCGGAGGCCCGCTCGCCGAGCAGCGGCACGAAGGCCGCCGAGATCAGCTGGACGCGGCCCTTGCGGTAGACGCCGTAGGCGATCGCGAGGCCGACGACCGCGTAGATCGCCCACGGGTGGAGCGTCCAGTGGAACATCGTGGTCGCCATCGCGGTCTGCGCGGCGGCGTCGGCGTCCCCGGCGGTGCCCGGCGGCGGGTCGACGAAGTGCGAGAGCGGCTCGCTGACGCCGTAGAACATCAGGCCGATGCCCATGCCGGCGCTGAACATCATCGCGATCCACGACGTCGTGCGGAACTCCGCCTCCTCGTCGTCGCGTCCGAGCGGGATGGTGCCGTACTTGCTCATCGCCAGCCACACGACGAACACCACGAATCCGCTGGAGGTGAGCACGAACAGCCAGCCGGTGTTGGTCATCACCCAGTCCAGCGCCTTGCCGGAGGCGGTGCCGAGCGAGTCGGTGCCGACCAGGCCCCACACGACGAAGGCGACGCTCACGACGGCGGAGACGCCGAAGACGAGGGGGTCGATGCCCCGGCGTACCGGACCGTCGACCTCGACCGCCTGGTCCAGCGCCGGGTGCGGTACGACGTCCGCCGCCGGCGTGCTCAGTGCGTCGGCGAGCTCGGCGGCTCGGGTCTTGTTCGGGGCACTGCGGTCGGTCTGGGTCACGTCTCTCCAGGGTCTCGCCGGTCAGGACGAGCACGCGCGCCGAGGCGGCGAGAGAGGACCGATGTCGTGAAGTCAGGCCTGCCCCGAGACGGGCATGCTGCCCGTGCACGTTAACAAGAGCCCACCCCACCCCGTCGAATCGGGGAGGGCGCGAGGGGAGTCAGCGGCGGCCGATGATGCCGATGACGGGCGGCATCTTGGAGTCCACGATGTAGACCCGGAACCCGCCGTCGCGCAGCTGCTCGGAGGCCTTCGCGAGGATGTCGGGCACCTGCTCGGGACGCGAGGTGTCGAAGAACAGGTTGACCGAGCCGCCGGGCATCAGCCGCTCGTGGAGGAGGGCGATCTCCTCGCCGGCGTCGCGAACCCAGAACAGGTTGACGTCGAAGGCGAACACCTTGGTGAGCCGCTTGACCGGCACCCGCAGCGTGGCCAGGTCGATCTGGCGCACGGTCAGCTTGCCGGCGGCGATGTGCTCGGCGCAGCGGGCCTTGGTGCGGTCCACGCCGGCCTCGGAGCGGTCGATCGCGAACATCTTGCCCTTGCCCTCGAGGCGACGGCAGATCAGGTCCGCGGCCGCGCCATTTCCGCAGCCGATCTCCAGCACGTGGTCGTTGGGCTGGACGTCCATGAAGTCCACCGCCCACCGGATCCGGGCTGGGATCTTGTTCACCATGGGGGCCAGCCTGCCAGAACGCGAGCCGGGGTGACGCACTACCTTGGTGCCGTGAGCACACGTGTCGCGGATCAGGGTGCTGCCGAGCGCCTCCAGGTGGGTGTCCTCGGCGCCCGGGGCAAGGTCGGAGCCGAGGTCGTCAAGGCCGTCGAGGGCGCTGACGACCTGGGCCTCACCGTCGGCGTCGACCAGGGCGACGCCGTCTCCTCGCTGGTCGAGAGCGGCACCCAGGTCGTCGTCGACTTCACCCACCCCGACGTGGTGATGGACAACCTGCGCTTCTGCATCGAGAACGGCATCCACGCGGTCGTCGGGACGACGGGCTTCGACGACGCGCGCCTCGAGACGCTGCGCGGCTGGCTGGCCGACAGTCCCGGCACCGGCGTCCTGATCGCGCCCAACTTCTCCATCGGCGCGATCCTGATGATGCGGTTCTCCGCCGTCGCCGCTCCCTTCTTCGAGTCCGTCGAGGTCGTCGAGCTGCACCACCCGACCAAGGCCGACGCCCCCAGCGGCACCGCCGGGCGCACGGCCGAGCTGATCGCCGCCGCCCGCCGCGAGGCCGGCAGCGCGCCGATCCCCGACGCCACCAGCACCGGTCTCGACGGTGCCCGCGGCGCCGACGTCGACGGCGTCCGGGTGCACAGCGTCCGAGTCCGCGGCCTGGTCGCGCACCAGGAGGTCATCCTCGGCGGGCTGGGGGAGACCCTCACCATCCGGCACGACTCCCTGGACCGGGTCTCGTTCACGCCGGGCGTGCTCGCCGGCGTGCGCCGGATCGGTGACTTCCCCGGCCTCACGGTGGGCCTCGAGCACTTCCTCGACCTCGACTGAGCCGCACCCTCAGAGCAGCCGGACCAGCGCCGCCGCCGCGGCCGAGCCGAAGACCACGACCAGGAACGGCGCCCGGGCCAGGAGCAGCAGCACCGCCACGCCCAGCGCGAGCACCCGGGCGTCGAGCACGAGCGCGCGTCCCTCGGGCGCGGCGAGCACCTGCACGGTGACCAGGGCCGAGAGGAGCGCCACCGGGATCAGGTCGGCGATCCGCGCCACCAGCGGGTTGCCCAGGATCCGCGCCGGCACCGACAGCCCCGCGATCTTGAGCAGGTAGCAGCCGATGCCGGCGCCGAGCACGGCCCACCACAGTGTCATCGGCTCAGCGCTCCCACCAGGACGGCGACTCCGGCAGCGACGAGCACGGGCACTCCCGCCGGCGTCACCGTCACCGCGCCGGCGGCCACGACCGCGGCCAGTGCCGCGGTCGCCCTCAGCGCCGGCGTCGTCAGCCGGGGCCAGAGCAGGGCCAGGAAGGCGGCGCCGACGGCGGCGTCGAGGCCCAGGTCGCGCGGGTCGCCGAGCCGCCCGCCGGCGAGCGCCCCGAGGAGGGTGCTGAGGTTCCAGAGCACGAAGATGGTCGCGCCGGTCGTCACGAACCCGGTGCGGGCCAGCTCCCGAGTCGGCCGGGTCGCGCCCATCGCGGTCGACTCGTCGATGAGCACGTGGGCGGCGGCGTACCGGCGCCAGCCGCGGTAGCCCAACAGCGGCGCCATCCGCAGGCCGTAGAGCGCGTTGCGGGTGCCGAGCAGGAGCGCGGTCAGGGCTCCTGCGAGGGCCGTGCCGCCCGAGCCCAGCACCCCGGCCAATGCGAACTGGGAGGCGCCGGTGAACATGACCAGCGACAGCGCGCAGGTCTGGGCCAGGCTCAGACCCGACGCGACGCCGACCGCGCCGAAGCTCAGGCCGTAGGTGCCGGTGGCGACCGCGACGCCCAGGCTGTCACGGACCACGCTGCGCCGCGTCGGTTCGGCCACGGCGCTACGCCAGCGCGGTGTGCAGCCGGACCTGCTTGAGCGTCGCGCCGGACTCGTCGGCCAGCTCGCGGCTGGCGCCGTCGGCGTCCCAGCCGGCACTGGACAGGAAGGCTCGCAGCGCGTCGTCGGTGGCGTCGACCCAGCACACCGCACGACGGAAGCCGTCGGCGCCCAGCGTGTCGGCGCAGGCCTGCAGCAGGCGCGACCCGTGGCCCGCGCGGGCCGCGCCGGGCGCGATCGTGAACTCCGCCATCTCGCCGTCCGCCGCCGGGTCGGCGTCGGGGTCGGTGTTCGGGCCGGTCAGCGCGAAGCCGACCACCTGGTCGCCGGCCAGCGCGACGAGGGCACGGTGCCGGGCCTCCGGCGGCCGGGAGAGGGACTGGCGCCACGCCTCGGCGAGGGTGCTGGCGTCGAGCGCCGGGGCGGCGTCGTACCGCTGCTGCCAGGCGCCGAGCTGGACCGCCGCGATCCCGGTGGCGTCGGCGGGCCAGGCGACCCGTACGGAGACGTCAGCAACGACCATGCCGGTCATCCTGTCAGGGGCCCGATGTGGCCTTGCGCACTAGGGTCGGGCCATGGAGATTCGCAACCTCGGGGCGAGTGGCCTCCGCATCTCGGCCATCGCCTACGGCAACTGGATCACTCACGGCTCCCAGGTCGAGGAGGACGGCGCGCTGGCCTGTGTACGGCGCGCGCTCGACGAGGGGATCACCACCTTCGACACCGCCGACGTCTACGCCAACACCGCCGCCGAGACCGTGCTCGGCCGGGCCCTGGCGGGGGAGCGGCGCGAGGGCCTCGAGATCTTCACCAAGGTCTTCTGGCCGACCGGGCCCGGCAGGCACAACGACCACGGGCTGTCCCGCAAGCACATCCTGGAGTCGATCGACGGCTCGCTGCGCCGGCTCGGCACGGACTACGTCGACCTGTACCAGGCCCACCGCTACGACCACGAGACGCCGCTCGAGGAGACCATGGTCGCCTTCGCGGACGTCGTCCGGGCGGGCAAGGCGCTCTACATCGGGGTCTCGGAGTGGCGGGCCGAGGAGATCCGCGCGGCCGCCGAGCTGGCCCGCGAGCTGCGGGTGCCGCTGGTCTCCAACCAGCCGCAGTACTCCATGCTCTGGCGGGTCATCGAGGCCGAGGTCGTGCCGGCCTGCCAGGAGCTCGGCATCGGCCAGATCGTGTGGTCGCCGATCGCCCAGGGCGTGCTGACCGGCAAGTACCGGCCCGGCCAGGCGCCGCCGGCCGGTTCCCGGGCCACCGACGAGAAGGGCGGCGCCGACGACATCAGCCGGTGGCTGCGCGACGACGTGCTCGAGCGCGTGCAGCTGCTGCAGCCGATCGCCGAGGAGGCCGGCCTGTCGCTCGCCCAGCTCGCCGTCGCCTGGGTGCTGCAGAACGACAACGTCTCCGCGGCGATCATCGGTGCCAGCCGGCCCGAGCAGGTCACCGAGAACGTCAAGGCGGCCGGCACCACGCTCGACGCCGACACGCTCGCCGCGATCGACCGGGCGCTCGACGGCGTCGTCACCACCGACCCTGCGCTGACCCGGTCGCCGCGCCGCTCGGAGATCCTGGGTTAGTCCGGCTCCAGTCTCACAGGGCGTACACGTAGCGGCTGGTCGGCACCAGGTCGAGGCCCTCGGCGGCGCCGAACCGGGCGCAGCTGTCCATCAGCGTGGTGAACCTGCGCTGGAGCTCCTCCTCGTCGCCGCCGCTGCCGTAGAACGCGTGCTGGTCGGCCATCGCCGCCATCGGGAACAGCTCCTCGACGATGCCGGCCACGTCCCGTCCGCCGGCGCTCAGGTGCTCGACGACCGGGTTCTGGACGTAGCCGAAGGTGCCCTGGGTGTCGATCGCCACCTGGGTGTGCCGGTCCAGCCAGTCGGAGAGCCACTCCGCGTGCGGCATGGCCCCCGGGCGACGCAGGAACGCCAGGTTCGCAAGTGCGTCGGCCCGCTCTCCGTCGGCCACCGCGGGCGGCACCAGGGGCTCGCGCTCCTCGACGGACCAGGCGTGCGCGTCCGGGTCGTGCCGTCGTACGACGTCGAGGAGGCCCGCCGCGTCGTGCTCGGTCCACACCGTCGCCACGGCGGTGATCGGCGTGCCCGGGCAGAACCTCATCGCCGCGGCCACGGCGTCGTCGTCGAGGTTGACCTGGAGCCGCGAGGCGCCGGTCGCGGCGATCTCCGCGCGGAAGGTGGGCTCGAGCAGGACCGGACCGGGGCCGTGCAGCGCTGCGATGACCTTCATGCGCCCGAAACCTAGCGCACGCTTGGTGCTACTTGTCGTAGTCCTCGGGAAGCGGCTGGCCGATCTTGACGCGAGCCTTGGGCAGCCGCATGAACTTCATCTGCATCGACCGGGTGAGCGCGTAGTAGGTCGTGCCCTTGAGCGGCTCGTCGGGGAAGCGCGTCTTGAGCTCGCGGCGCAGCCGGAAGCGCAGCACCAGCATGTCGGTCACGACGAACAGGACCGTCGCCAGCAGCACCATGCTGCTGGCCTGCACCAGAGCGGAGTTCCCGGTGTAGCCGAGCATGAGGCCGATGATCATCAGCGGGATGACCATCTCCACGAGGGAGAAGCGCCGGTCGACGTAGTCGCGGATGAACCGGCGGACCCGGCCCTTGTCGCGGGGCAGGAAGTAGCGCTCGTCGCCGCTCTTCATGCCCTGGCGGATCTTGCGGCTCTCCTCGGCGCGGAACTCGCGCTGGCGGCGCGACGCCTCCCGCCGGTCGGTCGGCGCCTTGGCGCGCGCCTTGGCCGCGGCCTCGGCCTCCTTGCGGGTCGGCGTCGGGCGGCCCTTGCCGCCGGCCTTGCCCTCGACAGCGGCCGGGGTGGCCGGCTCGGCGGCGGGGGACTTGGTGCGCTTGAACACGATCAGGCCTTTCGGACCAGGCTGGACTTGAGCTGCATCGGGCCGAAGCCGTCGACCTTGCAGTCGATGTCGTGGTCGCCGACCCGCGTGTCGGGTGCGGCGAGGCGGATGTTGCGGACCTTGGTGCCGGACTTGATCGGCTTGGGTGCGCCCTTGACCGGGAGGTCCTTGACCACGATCACGTCGTCGCCGTCGGCGAGCGGGTTGCCGTTGGCGTCGCGGACGGCATCGGCAGCCGCTGCCTCGTCGGCTGCCGCCGCGGCCTCGGCGGGCGACCACTCGTGGGCGCACTCCGGGCAGACGAGGAGCTCACCCATCTCGTAGGTGTACGCGCACGAGCACTCGGGGCAGGCGGGCAGGGTGTCAGTCACGGTGGGACTTGCCCGGGAGGTCCAGCATCCGCTGGAGTGCGGTCAGGGCGTCGGCCTCGGTCTGCGGGTCGACCTCGATCTGGTTGACGACGACGCCCTCGACGAGGTTCTCCAGCGCCCACACGAAGTGGGGGAGGTCGATCCGGTTCATCGTCGAGCAGTAGCAGACGTTGCGGTCCAGGAACATGATGTTCTTGTCCGGGTGCGCGTTGGCGAGGCGCTGCACGAGGTTGAGCTCGGTGCCGATCGCCCAGCTCGAGCCGGCGGGTGCCGCCTCGATGGTCTTGATGATGAACTCGGTGGAACCGACGAGGTCGGCCTTGAGCACGACCTCGTGCTGGCACTCGGGGTGGACCAGGACGTTGAGGTCCTCGACCTTGGCGCGCAGCTCGTCGATGACGTCGGCGGAGAACCGGCCGTGGACCGAGCAGTGGCCCTTCCACAGGATCATCCGGGCGCCGGCGAGCTCCTCGGCGCTCAGCCCGCCGTTGGGGAGGAGCGGGTTCCACACGACGCACTCGTCGAGGGAGTAGCCGAGCTGGAGGACGGCCGTGTTGCGCCCGAGGTGCTGGTCGGGCAGGAAGAGGACCTTGGTGTCCTCACCCCTCTGCTGGAAGGCCCAGTCGAGGGCGACCTCGGCGTTGGACGAGGTGCACACGACGCCGCCGTTGCGGCCGCAGAACGCCTTGATGTCGGCGCTGGAGTTCATGTAGGTGACCGGGACGACGACGTCCTGGACGCCGGCGGCGGCGAGTGCCTCCCAGGCGCGCTCCACCTGGGCGATCCGCGCCATGTCGGCCATCGAGCAGCCGGCGGCGAGGTCGGGCAGGATCACCTTCTGGTCCGGGCCGGTGAGGATGTCGGCGGACTCCGCCATGAAGTGCACGCCGCAGAAGACGATGTACTCGGCGTCGGGCCGTGCGGCCGCGTCACGGGCGAGCTTGAACGAGTCGCCGGTGACGTCGGCGAACTGGATGACCTCGTCGCGCTGGTAGTGGTGCCCGAGCACGAACAGCCGGTCGCCGAGCTTCTCCTTGGCCGCGCGGGCGCGCGCCACCAGGTCCGGGTCGGAGGGCGCCGGCAGGTCGCCGGGGCAGTCGACGCCGCGTTCGGAGAGCGCGTCCGTGCCACGGCCCAGCGGCAGCAGCGGGAGGTCCACGGTGGTCATGGCCACATTCTAGTTTGGCGCCGGAGCGCTACAGCAGCGCCCCGTGGTGCACGTACGGCGCGGGCGGCGCCATGCCACGCAGCCCGAGGTAGCCGCGGGCGACCAGGTCGAGCCGAGCGGTCATCGCGACCTCGACGGCCCAGTAGTTCGCGGACGTGACGTGGGCCGCCTCGTAGTGGTCGCCGGCGCTCGCGAGACACTCCCACAGCAGCGTGCGCGCGGTGTCCTCGTCGCGGGCCGCGAGCAGCGCCAGCACCCGGCCGTTCGTGTAGGCGTAGCCGGCCCGGTCGGTGGTCACGACCAGCCGTCCCGCGGCGAGCAGCCGGTGGTGGTCCGGGCCGTGCGGCCCGCCGCGTCGTACCCGGTCGAGGTCGTCCATCCAGGCCAGGTCGTCGGGCCTGCCGTCGCGCACCCCGGTCACGGCCGGCAGCGTCGAGCGGTCGACGGTGCCGTGCAGGGTGAGCTGGGGGTGCAGCCGGAACCCGGCGCGGTGGTAGCGGCGCAGCGCCCGTGGGTCGACCGACGCCGCGAGCATCCCGCGGGGGAGGTCGGAACCGTACGCCACGGCGGCGTCGAGGACCTGCGCACCGATCCCGGCTCCCTGCAGGCCGGGCCGGACCGCGAAGGTCGCCAGGCACCAGACCTGCTCGCGGCGGTAGCCCGTCGCGAAGCCGAGCATCTCGCCGTCCTGCTCCGCGACCCAGGACCCGCCCGGGTCGGAGTCGAGGAAGCCGCGGGTCCGGGCCTCCCAGGCCGCGCGCTGCTCGGGTGTGCGCCGCTGGGGGGCTGGCGCGGAAGGGAGGCGGCCGGCGACGTCCAGGGCGAAGAAGGCATCGTCGCTGATCCCTTCGGCCACGGGTACGTCGGCGTCGGTCATCGCTCGGATCAGCACGTCACGACCCTAGGCATTCATCGACCGGACGCCTTCTCCTCTTCGACGGTTCCGCCGCCACTGCCAGCGTGGAGCCCGGATCAACCGGTGGCTGGCTACCGCACATCACCAGCGGCGCGCTCGCTGCGTTGTGGACGCTCGATGGGCGGACAAGCACGTCGTCGCGCCCACGCCTTGCGATCACACCCCTGGGGTGACGCTCGCCACGCCACCCACCGGTGGATCCGGGCTGACCGGCTCACACGAGCCCCCAGATGACTGCTCGGAAAGGTTGTCCACCCATGGCAGAGCTCGACCGTCGCCGGTTCCTCCAGATCTCCGGAGCCAGCTCCCTCGCCGGCCTCACCGCCGGCCTCCTCGGCAGCGTCGAGCGGGCGGCCGCCGTCGCGCCCGCTCGTCGTACCGGCACGATCCGCGACATCGAGCACGTCGTGGTGCTGATGCAGGAGAACCGCTCGTTCGACCACTACCTCGGCGCTCTGCGGGGCGTCCGCGGCTTCGGTGACCCGCACCCGGTGCAGCTGCGCACCGGGAAGTCGGTGTGGCACCAGCCGACGAAGGCCGGTGGCGAGCTGCTGCCGTTCCACCCGGACGCCGAGGACCTCGGCGGCGCCTTCCTCCAGGGGCTGGCCCACTCCTGGCCCGACGGCCAGATGGCCCTCAACAGGGGCCACTACGACCAGTGGGTGCCGGCCAAGGGCAACGCCACGATGGCCTACCTGCAACGCCAGGACGCCCTCTTCCACTACGCCCTGGCGGACGCGTTCACCGTCTGCGACGCCTACTACTGCTCCTTCGTCGGCAACACCGACCCCAACCGCTACTACCTGTGGACCGGCTGGACCGGCAACGACGGCAAGGGCGGCGGACCGGTCCTCTACAACGACGAGACCGGCTACGGCTGGACGACCTACCCCGAGCGGCTCGAGGAGGCGGGCGTCTCGTGGCGCGTCTACCAGGACGAGGGCACCGGTCTCGACGCCGCCGGCTCGTGGGGCTGGACCTCGGACCCCTACATCGGCAACTACGGCGACACCTCGTTGCTCTACTTCGACAACTACCGCAACGCCGAGCCGGGCGACCCGCTCCACGACAAGGCTCGCGTCGGCACTCGCAACCGTGACGGCCAGGACTACTTCGAGCTGCTCGCCGCCGACGTCCTCGCCGACCGGCTCCCGCAGGTCTCGTGGGTCACCGCGCCCGAGGCGTTCTCCGAGCACTCGAACTGGCCCACCGACTTCGGCGCCTGGTACATCTCCAAGGTCCTCGACGCGCTCACCGCCAACCCGGAGGTCTGGGCGAAGACCGCGCTGTTCATCACCTACGACGAGAACGACGGCTTCTTCGACCACCTGGTCCCGCCGATCCCGAACTGCCCGATCGTCCCGGGTGCGTCGACGGTCAGCACGGAGCACGAGTTCTACGCCGGCGGCGACCCGCGGGCCAAGCCCGGCCCCTACGGCATGGGTCCGCGGGTGCCGATGTTCGTCGTCTCGCCGTGGTCGACCGGTGGGTACGTGTGCTCGGAGACCTTCGACCACACCTCGGTGCTGCGCTTCCTCGAGGCCAGGTTCGGCGTCCGGGAGCCGCAGATCACGCCGTGGCGCCGGGCGGTCGCCGGCGACCTGACCTCGGCCTTCGACTTCTCGGCCACCTCGACCACCGTCCCGGCGCTGCCGGCGACCGACGCGATGGCGCCGACGGACCGCCTGCGGCACCCGACGTACTTCCCGAAGGCGCCGGCCACCGGCACCATGCCCGCCCAGGAGCCGGGCGTGCGCCCGGCCCGGCCCCTCGGCTACGACCTCGGCGTGGTCGAGAAGGGCTCCGCGCCGCTGCGGCTGCAGCTGGTCAACGACGGCTCGCTGGGCGCCCACGTCCAGGCCCGCCTGATCGCCCCGGTCGGCGACCCGCACAGCTACACCGTCGAGGCCGGCAAGCGGCTCGACGTCGAGCTCCCCGTGCAGGGCGAGTACGACGTCCACCTCCACGGGCCCAACGGCTTCTTCCGCCGCTACGCCGGCAGCACGGCGGGTGAGCGGGTCCTGGTCGACCTCGCGCCGCTGAGCCGCGGCCGTGGCGTCGGGTCGGGCAAGGTTCGGGTCGTCGTGGCGGGCGACGCGCAGGTCGAGGTCACTGACGCGTACGCCGGCCCCCTCACCCTGAGCGGCGGGAAGGTCGACCTCGACACCCGCGCCTCCGGCGGCTGGTACGACGTCACCGTCACCGTCCCGGGGACGTCCTTCGTGCGGACGCTCGCCGGGCACCTCGAGTCGGGACGACCGGGCACCAGCGACCCGCAGCTCGGTTGACCGGAGCGGGCGGCCGGGATCCGACATGATGGCGCCATGCGGATCCTGGTCGCCCCCGACAAGTTCGCGGGCACCCTGACGGCGGTCGAGGCCGCCGAGGCCATCGCGGCCGGCTGGCGCCGGCACGCGCCCGACGACGAGGTCGTGCTCGCGCCCATGTCGGACGGCGGTCCGGGCTTCGTCGACGTGCTGCACGCGACGCTCGGCGGCGAGCTGCTGGCCGTCGTGGGGGAGGCCCCGCAGGGCCACGAGGTCCCGGCCACGATCCTGCAGGTCGGCGACACCGTCTACCTGGAGAGCGCCCAGGTGTGCGGCGTGCACCTGACCGGCGGCAAGCTCGGTGAGTTCGGCACGACGGTCGGGGTCGGCCGGCTGCTCCTGGAGGCCGTCAACGCCGGCGCGCGCCGGGTGGTGGTCGGTCTCGGCGGTTCCGGCACCAACGACGGGGGTGCGGGGCTGCTGGCCGCCCTGGGCGCCGACGCGGACGTCGCGCTCGACGTCGGTGGGATCTTCCTCGACGGAGTGAGCCGGGTCGACCTCAGCATCCCGCGCGGCCTGGTCGACGGCGTCGAGATCGTCGCCGCGACCGACGTCGACAACCCGCTCACCGGCCTGTTCGGGGCCACCAAGACGTTCGGGCCCCAGAAGGGCCTCGACGAGGAGACCCAGGTGCTGCTCGACGGCTTCCTGGAGCGCTTCGCGGCCGCGACCGACCGGCGGGTCGCGCTCGAGCCGGGCGCCGGTGCCGCCGGCGGGCTCGGCTTCGCGCTGATGCTGCTCGGCGGCACCCGGGTCTCCGGGATCGAGCTGGTCGCCGAGGCGGTCGGGCTCGCCCGGCAGGCCCGCGACGCCGACCTGGTCATCACCGGCGAGGGCGCCTTCGACTTCAGCAGCCGCGCCGGCAAGGTCCCGGCCGGGGTGGCGGCGATCGCCGCCGACGCGCTGCGCCCGTGCGTGGCGCTGGCCGGCCGGGTGCTCGTCGGCTCCCGCGAGATGCGCGCGCTCGGCATGGACGCGGCGTACTCCCTCGTCGACGTGGTGGGGGAGGAGCGTGCCTTCGCCGACCCGTCCGGTGCCCTGAGCGAGCTCGCGGCCAGGGTCGCGCGCACCTGGTCCAGCTGAACCGCCCGAATCCCTCGCCCTGGGACTGAAACGTGTTCTAGATTGCTCGGGTGACGGACACCCGAACCCGCTTCGACGACCTGCGGGCCGCCGAGCACGCGAACCCCGCCGACCTCGACGCGCTCTGGGCCGACCTCGCGACCGTCGAGGTCGACGAGATGCTCGGCGCCTGGCGGGGCGGCGACTTCGCCACCGGCCACGTCGCCAGCACGGTGCTGACGAGGGTGCGTTGGCACGGCAAGCGGTTCGACAGCCCGCTCGAGGCGGTTCCCCTGGTCTGTCGCGACGAGGACGGGGAGCTCTACTCCAACCTCGCTGCCGGTGGCGGCGGGGAGGCGTCGCTGTGGCCGGTCGGCTTCCGCGGCGAGGTCACGGCCACGATGGTCTACGACAAGATGCCCGTCCTCGACCACTTCAAGAAGGTCGACGCCGACACCGTGATGGGCATCATGAACGGCAAGCTCGCCGGGACGTTCGGCATCGACGACCTCTACTACTTCTGGCTGGAGCGTGACGCGTGAAGACGACTGCCTACCTCGTCGAGGAGCCCGGGGGCGACTTCGTCGCCGCCGAGGTCGAGCTCGAGGAGCCCCGTGACGACGAGGTCCTGGTCCGCATCGTCGCGACCGGCCTGTGCCACACCGACCTGACCGTTCCGACCATGCTGCCGCAGGAGATGCTGCCGACCGTGGTCGGCCACGAGGGCACCGGCGTCGTGGAGAAGGTCGGCGCCGCCGTCACGGGCATCGAGGTCGGCGACCACGTCGTGCTCAGCTTCCGCTCCTGCCGGGAGTGTGGGCCGTGCCGGGCCGGCGACGTCGGCTACTGCGAGCAGTCCCTGCTGCTCAACTACATGGGCATGCGCGCCGACGGCTCGACGACCATGAAGCGCGGCGACCAGACCGTCTTCGGCAACTTCTTCGGCCAGTCGAGCCTGGCCCGCCACGCGCTGGCGTACGCCGACAACTGCGTGGTCGTCGACAAGTCCCTCGACCTGGCCCGGCTGGCCCCGTTCGCCTGCGGCTTCCAGACCGGTGCCGGAACGGTGCTCAACGTCCTCGATCCCGCGCCCGGCGAGAGCATCGTCGTGTACGGCGCCGGCGCGGTCGGGCTCGCCGCGATCGCGGTGGCCCGGGGCACCGGCGTGGAGACCGTCGTGGCCGTCGACCCGGTCGGCGCGCGCCGTGAGGCGGCCGAGGCGTACGGCGCGACCGCCCTCGACCCGACCGAGGAGGGTGCCGCGCCCGTCGAGGACCGGGTCCGCGAGCTGACCGGCGGCGGGGCGACGTACGCCATCGACACGACCGCGATCCCGGACGTCGTGCTGCAGGCCCAGCGCTCGCTGCGCACCCGCGGCGTGCTGGTCGCGCTCGGTCTCGGTGCGCCGGAGTACACCATCGACGCGATCGACCTGCTCTCCACCGGCAAGATCGTGCGCTCCTCGATCGAGGGGGAGTCCGACCCGCTGGTGACCATCCCCGAGCTGATCGCGCTGCGGGAGGCGGGCCGGTTCGACGTCGACCACCTGGTCACGACGTACCCCTTCGAGAAGATCGCCGACGCGGTGGCCGACTCGCGGAGCGGTGCCGTGGTCAAGCCGGTCCTCGTCTGGGGGGAATAACCACATCTGTGCGACCATTGGGGTAGTCGAACACCCATTGGCTACACCGACTGACACATCCTGGAGTGAGCATGAGCGACAGCTGCTGCGGAGGCGGCCACAGCCACGAGGCCCCCGGCGCGACCACGACCGTCGCGGCCCCGGTGGACTTCGAGCGCCGTGAGGACCAGATCAACCTGAGCCCGGTGGCGGCCACGAAGGTGAAGAGCCTGCTCGAGCAGGAGGGTCGCGACGACCTCTCCCTGCGGATCTCCGTGCAGCCCGGTGGCTGCTCGGGCCTGCGCTACCAGCTCTTCTTCGACGAGCGCACCCTCGACGGCGACGTCGTCACCGACTTCGACGGCGTCGGCGTCGTCGTCGACCGGATGAGCGTCCCCTACCTCAACGGCGCGGTCATCGACTTCGTCGACACGATCGAGAAGCAGGGCTTCACGATCGACAACCCGAACGCCACGGGTTCCTGCGCCTGCGGCGACTCGTTCAACTGAGTCACCCGCGTCCGCAACGACGAAGGCCCCAGCCGATCGGCTGGGGCCTTCGTCGTTCCCGGTGCGTGCGCGGGACGTCAGTCGAGGTGCAGGTGCAGCGCGTTGGCGAGGCGCTGCGCGGCCTCGGAGATCTGGATGTCCCGCTTCGGCACCTCACGGGGGTGCTCGTCGAAGTGGATGCTCGGAGCGGGGCGGGTGGCCTTGACGGCGGCGTCCTCGAGGCGGCGGCTCACGGCCTGGCAGTCGGCGTGCAGGTCGGCGGGGCTGGCGATCTCTTCGTACGGCGGCATGTCTTCGACGCTAGGCGTTACTTCCCAGTAGAGACAGGGGGAACGCCGTCGCGGCGGCTACGCCTGGGTTAACCTTTCGTATCGTGACTGCACCCACGGGCTCCCTCCTGATCGCCGGTTCGATCGCCACCGACCACCTGATGACCTTCGGCGGCAAGTTCGCCGACTCGCTGGTCGTCGAGCAGCTCGACAAGCTGTCGGTATCCTTCCTGGTCAACGACCTCGAGATCCGCCGCGGCGGGGTGGCCCCCAACATGTGCTTCGGCCTGGCCCGCCTCGGCCTGCGCCCCGTGCTCGTCGGTGCCGCCGGCGAGGACTTCGCCGACTACCGCTCCTGGCTGGAGCGCAACGGCGTCGACTGCGACTCGGTGCACATCTCCGAGAGCAAGCACACCGCCCGTTTCGTGTGCACCACCGACACCACGATGGCCCAGTTCGCCTCCTTCTACCCGGGCGCGATGAGCGAGGCCAGCCAGATCGAGCTGCTCCCGATCGTCGAGCGGGTCGGCGCGCCGACGTACGTCCTCATCGGCGCCGACGACCCCGACGCCATGAAGCGACACACCGAGGAGTGCCGTCAGCGCGGCTACGCCTTCATCGCCGACTGCTCCCAGCAGCTCGCCTTCGCCGAGGGCGACCTGATCCGCGACCTCATCGACGGCGCGGCGATCCTGTTCTCCAACGAGTACGAGTCGCACGTCATCGAGAAGAAGACCGGCTGGAGCGCCGCCGAGGTCCTCTCCAAGGTGGGTCTCCAGGTCACCACGCTCGGCAAGGACGGCGTCCGGGTCACCTCCGGCGACGGCACCTCGTTCGAGGTCCCGGCCGCCAAGGACGTCGCGGCCGTCGAGCCGACGGGCGTCGGCGACGCCTTCCGCGGCGGCTTCCTCGCCGCCCTGTCGTGGGGCACCTCGCTCGAGCGGGCCGCCCAGGTCGGCTGCGTGCTCGCCGCCTACGTCGTCGAGACCGTGGGCACCCAGGAGTACGACTTCACCCACGAGCAGTTCGTCGCGCGCATCCGCGACTCCTACGGCGACGACGCGGCCGACGAGGTCGGCAAGCACCTCGGCGTCTGAGCCCGGAGGCTCCTCAGCTCACCCGGCGTACGACGTAGCGGGGCGCGCCGTCCGCGGCGCGCTCCTCGCCGACGTACTCCTGCCCGCGCATCCGGCACCAGGCCGGCACGTCGTGCCGTGCCGCCGGGTCGCGGGCGACCACGGCGAGCAGCTCGCCGACCTCCACCGATGGCAGAGCCTTCGCCAGCTCGATGACGGGGCGCGGGCACGGCTGGTCGCGGCAGTCGATCTCGGTGGTCACAGCCCCGCCTCCGCCCGGATCCGGCCGACCTCGTCGGCCAGTGCGGCGCAGAACGCCTCGACCTCCTCCGCGGTGGTCTCCCGGCCCAGCGAGACCCGCACGTTGCCGTGCGTGAGCGCACCCATCGCGGCCAGCACGTGGCTCGGCTCGAGGGTCGAGGCCGTGCAGGCCGAGCCGCTGGCGACGCCGAAGCCCCGGCGGGCGAGCGCGGAGACGATCTCGTCGCCGCCGACGTAGAGGCAGGAGAAGGTCACCAGGTGGGGGAGCCGGGCCTCCGGGTCACCGACCACCTCGGTGTCGGGCAGCGCGGCCGCGGCGGCCCGGATCCGGTCGACCAGGGCGTGCTGGCGGGCCGCCACCTCCTCACGCTCGGCCAGGACCGCCTGCAGCGCGGCCGCCGCCGCGAGCGCCGCCGGCACGTCCGGGAAGCCGCCCAGCTGGTCGAGCCCGTCGTCACCCGGGAACGGGTTGGTCCAGCGGGTGCCGCGGCGTACGACGAGGACCCCGACCCCCGCCGGGCCGCCCCACTTGTGCGCTGACGCGGCCAGCGCGTCCCAGCGGCGGGGGAGCGGCACGTGCCCGACGGCTGCCGCGGCGTCGACCAGCAGCGGTACGCCGGCCGGCAGGTCGAGCTCGTCGACCGGCTGCAGCGTCCCGACCTCCTGGTTGGCGGCCTGCAGCGCCACGGCGCCGACGCCGCTCGCGCGCGCCGACGTCGCCATCGCGGACAGGTCGACGTGTCCGAGCGCGTCGACCGGGACGCTCGCGTGGGCGGGGGAGGGGCGCCATGCCGCGGCGTGGAGCACGGCGGAGTGCTCCACCGCGCCGTGCACGATCCCGTCCCGGCCGGACGCCGCGGTCAGGCCCAGCAGGCCCCGGTGCACCGCGTCGGTCCCCGAGGCCGTGAAGCCCACCTCGTCGGGGCGGGCGCCGAGGCACTCGGCGACCACCGCCCGGGCGTTGTCGAGGAGCAGCCGCGCGTCACGGCCGGCGGCGTGCAGGCGCCGCGGGTCGCCGTACCCCCGGTCGAGGGCCGCCAGCAGGGTGGCGCGCGCCGCCGGGTGGAGCGGGGTCGAGGAGGCCGAGTCGAGGTAGACCTCGGAGGTGCTGCTCACGTTCGAACCCTAGTTGAGCCGGGTCCGTACGCTCGTCCCACGCTCACGCCACCCCCGTACGACGCCTCACCCGTCCCGGAAGACCCACCCCGCCACCCGGCCGGGGTGGCTCTCCGCTAGTGTTCGCAGTGGTTCTGACCCTCGAGAGGAAGGCTCGTTCGTGGGCTGGTGGCACCCCGAGCGCACGCGTGGCGCGCAGCGACGTTTCCGTCGCGCGACCCCGCTCGCCGGATTCGTCGTACTCGCGCTCGCGCTGTCCGGCTGCTCGACCGACACCCAATGGGAACGGTTCGGCATGCCGGAGATCACCACGGTGCAGGGTGAGCACATCCTGCACCTGTGGCAGGGCTCCTGGATCGCCGCGCTGGTCGTCGGCGTGATCACCTGGGCACTGATCATCGGCGTGCCGCTGTGGTTCCGTCGTCGCAGCGACGACGAGGTCCCGGTGCAGACGCGCTACAACCTGCCGATCGAGATCTTCTACACGATCTTCCCGGTCATCATGGTCATCGCGTTCTTCTCGCAGACCGTGCGCGTGCAGAACATCGCGCTCGAGCACGACCCCAACCCGGACGTGGTCGTCACGGTGGTCGGCCAGAAGTGGCAGTGGACCTTCAACCAGCCCTACGAGGGCAAGAACGTCTACGTCTCGGGCACCGGCGAGGACATCCCGGACCTCGTGATCCCGGTCGACAAGACCATCGAGTTCCAGCTGCGCAGCCCCGACGTCATCCACAACTTCGGCATCCCGGCCTTCGCGATGCGCATGGACGTCGTGCCGGGCAACGAGAACTCCTACCAGGTGACGCCGACCGAGATCGGCGACTACGACGGCAAGTGCTACGAGCTCTGCGGCGTCTACCACTCGCGGATGCTCTTCAACGTGAAGGTCGTCTCCGAGGCCGACTACGAGGCGTACCTCGCCGACCTGGCCGAGGACCCCGAGCACGTCTCGGACGAGCCGGTCGTCGGGGGCAAGTACGCCAATGAGCTGATCAACGACGACGAGGGAGAGCACGAGTGACCACTCTCGCGCGTTCCGCGGACCTCAGCCAGCGCAAGCCGCTCGGCCAGCAGATCGTCCGCATCATGACCACGACCGATCACAAGCTGATCGGCAACCTGTACTTCGGTACGGCGCTCGCCTGGTTCATGGCCGGCGGCATCATGGCGCTCCTCATGCGCTCCGAGCTGGCCTACCCGGGCAGCCAGGTCGTCAACGAGGAGCTCTTCAACCAGCTCTTCACCATGCACGGCACGATCATGCTGCTGCTGTTCGCGACGCCGCTGTTCTTCGGCTTCGGCAACGCGATCATGCCGCTGCAGATCGGTGCGCCCGACGTCGCGTTCCCGCGCCTGAACATGTTCAGCTACTGGCTGTACCTGTTCGGCGGCCTGATCGCCGGCGCCGGCTTCCTCACCCCGCAGGGTGCCGCGTCCTTCGGCTGGTTCGCCTACACGCCGCTGTCCGACTCGGTCAACAGCCCCGGTGTCGGTGGCGACCTGTGGATCATGGGCCTGTGGATGGGTGGTCTCGGCACCATCCTCGGCGCGGTCAACTTCATCACCACGATCATCTGCATGCGGGCACCCGGCATGACCATGTTCCGGATGCCGATCTTCGTGTGGACCGTGCTGATCACCGCCATCCTGGTCCTGATCGCGTTCCCGATCCTCGCCGGCGCGCTGCTCTCGCTCGAGGCCGACCGCCAGCTCGGGGCCCACGTGTTCGACACCTCGCACGGTGGCGCGATCCTGTGGCAGCACCTGTTCTGGTTCTTCGGGCATCCCGAGGTCTACATCATCGCCCTGCCGTTCTTCGGCATCATCTCCGAGATCCTCCCGGTCTTCAGCCGCAAGCCGATCTTCGGCTACATCGGCCTGGTCGGCGCGACCCTCGGCATCGCGATCCTCTCGGTCGCGGTGTGGGCGCACCACATGTTCGTCACCGGAGCCGTCAACCTGCCGTTCTTCTCCGGCATGACCTTCCTCATCGCGGTCCCGACCGGCGTGAAGTTCTTCAACTGGATCGGCACGATGTGGGGCGGGTCAGTGCGCATGGACACGCCCATGCTCTGGTCGATCGGCTTCCTCACGACCTTCCTGTTCGGTGGCCTGACCGGCATCATCCTGGCCAGCCCGCCGCTCGACTTCCACGTCTCCGACTCCTACTTCGTGGTGGCGCACTTCCACTACACGGTGTTCGGCACGGTCGTGTTCGCGATGTTCGCCGGCTTCTACTTCTGGTGGCCCAAGCTCACCGGGCGGATGCTCGACGAGCGCCTCGGCAAGATCCACTTCTGGCTGCTGTTCATCGGCTTCCACACCACCTTCCTCGTCCAGCACTGGCTGGGCATCGAGGGCATGTCGCGCCGCTACGCGGACTACCTGCCGCGTGACGGCTTCACCACGTTGAACCAGGTCTCGACGATCGGCGCGTTCATCCTCGCCTCCTCGATGCTGCCGTTCTTCTACAACGTCTACGTCTCCCGCAAGGGCCCGCTCGTCAACACCGACGACCCGTGGGGCTGGGGCCGGTCGCTGGAGTGGGCCACGAGCTGCCCGCCCCCGCGCCACAACTTCCACTCGATCCCGCGGATCCGCTCGGAGTCGCCCGCGTTCGACCTCCACCACCCGGAGATCGCCGCCATCGAGATGTACGACGAGCCGGTCGCCGCGGGCGCCGGCGCCAAGGAGGTCGACGCCTGATGAAGGTCGAAGCATGGATCTTCGGCGTGACCACGGTCTTCCTGGTCCTGGTCAGCCCTGCCTACTGGTTCATCACCGACGGCAGTGACGCGGGCGCCGACTGGACCGGCACCTCCGCCCTGGTGATGACCACGCTGCTGTGCGCCATGGTCACCCTGTACCTCGGGTTCCACGCCAACCGGATGGACGCCCGTCCGGAGGACCTCAAGGACGGCGAGATCGCCGACGGCGCCGGCGAGCTGGGCTTCTTCCCGCCCTACTCCTGGTGGCCGCTGTGGTGTGCCGCCACGCTCGGCCTGATCGTGTTCGCGGTCGCCGTGCTGGCCTGGTGGCTGATGATCATCGCCTTCGTCCTCGGTGCGATCGCGCTGAGCGGCTGGATCTTCGAGTACTACCGGGGCGTCTACGCCCACTGAGCCTCCGCTCCTCGCCTCGTCGGCGGTGTCCCACCTCACGGTGTGACACCGCCGACGTGCTTCCAGCCCGGAATCGTCGCGACCGGCAGGTACCCTCGTCCCGTGCCTTCCCCGCTGACACGCTCCCGTTCGCGCGCCCTGCGCGCCGCCGCCGCGCTGGTCGCGGTCGCGCTCGTCGCGTCCGCCTGCGACGGCTCGGGATTCGTCCCCGGCGTGGGTGAGCCTGCCGACGACGAGACCACGGCCGCCGCCTCCGAGGCGATCGTCACGACCAACGTCGAGGACGACGCCTCCGGCGTACCGGTCGACAAGGTCGTCCGGGTCAAGGCCGACAAGGGCACGCTCACCACGGTGGTCGTGAAGTCGAAGGCCGGCCGGGTCGACGGCGAGATGCGCGGCGACGGCACCCGCTGGGTCGCCACCGGCGGTCTGGAGCCCGGCACCCGCTACCGGGTGCGCGCCGTGGCCCGCAACGGCGCCGGCAAGGAGGTCGAGAACGTCTCGACGTTCACCACCCAGGCGCTGAGCCTGGACCAGCAGACCTACGCCTCGGTCGCGCCGCTGCAGGGGGAGACGGTCGGCGTGGGGATGCCGGTCATCGTCACCTTCGACCTTCCGGTCGCCGACCAGGCGAGCTTCGAGAAGCACATGACCGTCACCTCGACGCCGGCGCAGCCGGGCTCGTGGCACTGGGTCAGCAGCACCGAGGCACACTGGCGCCCCGAGGTGTACTGGCAGGCCGGCACCAAGGTCAGCGTCGATGTCGGCGTCAACGGCGTCAGCGCCGGCAGCGGCATCTACGGCCAGGAGGACCGCAAGGTCGACTTCCAGGTCGGTGCCGCCCACGTCTACAAGGTCAACGCCCGCACCCACCAGATGAAGGTGCTCGAGAACGGCAAGCTGCTGCGCACCCTGCCGATCACGACCGGCAAGCCGGGCTTCACGACCCGCTCCGGCGTCAAGGTCATCATGGAGAAGTACGCCCAGAAGCGGATGAACTCCGAGACCGTCGGCATCGCCCGCGGTTCCGCCGAGGCCTATGACATCGACGACGTCAAGTGGGCCATGCGCCTGACCAGCTCCGGCGAGTTCATCCACGCCGCCCCCTGGTCGGTCGGCTCCCAGGGGCGCGCCAACGTCTCCCACGGCTGCACCGGCATGAGCACCGACAACGCCGGCTGGCTCTACTCCATGACCCGCCGCGGCGACGTCGTCGAGTACGTCGGCACCGACCGTCCGATGGAGCCCGGCAACGGCTGGGGCGACTGGAACGTCTCCTGGAACGACTACGTCGCCGGATCCGCCCTCAGCTGATTCCCGCGACCGAGCGCCAGCCACGCGACGAGCGTGAGCACCATGCCGAGCCCGATCCCGGCGACCGTCACCACCGCGTTGTCCCGCAGCGCGAGATAGGGCTCGTACTCGCGCCAGGCGTCCCCCTGCCGGTGGGCCAGGTTGAAGACGGCACCGAGCAGGATCACGCCTGCCTGGTAGGACAGCACGACGAGGGCGACGACCCGCTCCCGGACGCGGAGCTGCGCCAGGGAGCAGGCCACCAGGGGAACCAGGCAGGTCAACGTCTCCAGGCCCAACCTGTTGCCCCAGAATCCGGTGCCCCCGTCGAAGTTGTTCAGGAGGCCCTGCGCGACCAAGTACGTGATGCCTCCGGTTGCCAGTACGCGCGTCCAGTCCGGGGTCGACGACCACGAGCGGACGACCGTCGGCACCAGCACCAGGAGTACCGGGGTCCAGGTCAGCAGCCCGGCGTCGGGGGCGACGAGGTAGCCGAGCTCGTTACCGAGCACGCCCAGCAGTCCTGTGGCGCGGTCGTCCGCCGGGTTCTCGGCTCCCGTTGCCTGGGCGTATCCGCCCGACGCCGCGTACAGGTCCCACCGTCCATAGACCCAACGTCCCCAGACGAACACGCCGGCCAGGAAGGGCAGGCTCGCGGCCGCCACCCGCAGCGCGATCGTCGGACGTCGGCGCCACATCGCCAGGCCGACTCCGAGGACGGCGACGATGACCGCGACGTGCAGCCGTCCCCAGAGGCCGACACCTCCGAAGACCCCGACCAACCACCAGCGTTCGTTGCGTGCCGCCCAAGCCATGCCTGCGATGCCCAGCGTCGTCACCCCGTGTGACCACAGTGCGTCCCCCAGCACCGACCAGTACGGTGTGGCAAGCGCCAGGACGAGGAGCGCACCGACGAGCAGACGGGTGTGGACCAGACCTCGCAGCGCCAGGCCGAGCAGCAGGACGGTCGTCGCTGCGAGCGCGGCGCCGGTGAGGGCTCCCGGGACGGGCGAGATGTCGTCGGCCGGCGAGCCCATTCCGAGCCGACCTGCCATCCAGTACGCCGGTACACCCGCGGCGATCACCCCGGGGGATCGGCCGATCACGGCGTGGCCGTTGCTGTCGTTGACTGTGGAGAAGAGGACGAGTCTGCGCCGCTCGCCGAGGTCCGCCTCCTCGGCGTCCACGCTGAGGACGTAGCTGTCGCTCTGCAGTCCGTCGACCCAAGGTGTGCCCGAGGTCGCGATCGCCCAGGCCCCGACCTCGGCGGACGCAGTGTCGGGTGTCTTCCACGAGCTCGAGGCGGTCGCGGCGTACACCACGGCGACCGCGAGCCACAGGAGGGCCAGGGCCCACGTCTCGCGGCTGCGGGAGAGGGCAGCAGGCACCCGGCGAAGATACACCGGCACACCTCCCCGTGGTGGCTAGACTCCGGCGCGTGGAGGGCTATCGGCGGGTCTCGGTCTTCTACCCCCGTGGCGTTCGCACCGGTGGGCCCGAGGCGCTCCACCAGCTCGTCGATGAGCTGCGAGCCGTGGGCCATGACGCTGCCTTGGTCCCGATCCCCGGGTCCGAGAGGGCGAGGAGGGTGGCCGCTTACGAACGGTACGACGCGCCGGAGGCTCCGTCTCCGGCAACCGGTCCTGACGATGCTGTCGTCGTGCCGGAGGTCTGGATTCCAGCCCGCCGTGTGCTCGGCCAGGCGACTCGCATCAGCTGGTGGTTGAGCGTCGACAATTCGCCGCTCTTCATGGATGAGAGGCGTCGTGAGCACGCCAGAGCCGGCCGGGCGGAGCCAAGCGCGACTCCACTGCGGTCGCGGCTCCGAGGACCGGTCCGACGGATGCTGGTCCCTGTGCGCGAGCGGCGCCTCGCCGGCGCGGTCCACGTGGCGCAGTCGGCGTACGCCCAGGAGCAGGTCCGGGCGCGGTGGGGTCAGCCGGTGCGGCTGCTCTCGGACTACACCGTGCTCAGCGCAGCGCAGGGCAGCAACCACGACGGACGTCTGGACTCCGGGGAAGAGCCCACGGTCGCCTTCAATCCGGCCAAGGGAGGAGCTGTCATCGAGGAGGTCCGCCGCCTGGTCGCTCGACCCGTCAGGTGGCTTCCCATCGTCGACATGACCCCCGAGGAGGTCGGTGCGGCGTTGGCCCGGTCGTCGGTGTACCTGGATCTCGGACACCTTCCCGGAAAGGACCGCTTGCCGCGCGAGGCCGCGCTGTCCGGGGCAGTCACGCTGCTGGCTGCGATAGGCGCAGGCGCGAACGAGCACGACTTCCCGGTCCCGGCCGCCCACCGGATCCCCGCGGGACCACAGCTTGCCCGGGATGCTGCGTCGGTCCTTGACCGGGTGCTGGCCGACATCCCGGGACACTGGGCCGCCCAGGCCGGGTTCCGCACCCTGCTCGGTGGGGAGCGGAAGACCTTTCAACGTGAGGTGGCCGAGATCTTCGGCGAAGGACCGCCGTCGTGACGGACGTGCTCGCGCGAAGGGTCGCGGGCTTCGCCGTGGCTACCTTGGCTCCTGCACTCTCGGGCGTCGTGCTGTTGGCTGTCCTCGCGCGTCACGTCGCAGCTGCGGAGTGGGCGGCCGTCGCCCTCGGCCAGTCGGTGGGACTGCTGGCTGCCCTGGTCGTCAGCTGCGGCTGGACGCTCGTCGGCCCGAGCGCGGTGGCGGTGGCCACCGCCGCAGAGCGGCGTGGCCTCTATGAGTCAGCGCTACGCTCCCGGACGGCGGTTCTCGCGGCGTCGCTGCCGCTCGCGGTGGCGACCGGCTGGTTGATCCTCCCGGCCGGTGGACGGGGCCTGGGTCTCGCAGTGCTCGCGGCCATGATGCTGACGGGCCTGAGCCCCCGCTGGTTCCTCGTGGGAACCGGCGACGCGGGGCAGCTGCTGCGGTTCGAGGGCGGCCCGATCGTGGTCGCCAACCTCGCGGCAGCCCTCGCTCTCGTGCTGGGCGCGCCGGTGATCGTCTACCCGACCGCCCTCGCCGTCGCCGCTGTCGGCGCCGTCGCCGCCTTCACGGCGCGGGTGCGCCGGCAACTCCCGTCTGGCGCGACCGAGCGACCCGGGGACCGGCGCACACGCGTCGCCGCCACGGCGACCGAGGTCGTCGGTGGGGTCTACTCGACGGCGAATGTCGCACTCGTGGCCACTCAGGTCACGGTCGCGGCGGTGGCCGGCTATGCGTCAGGCTGGCGTCTCTACCAGTGGGGGATGGTCGTGCTGGTGGGTGTGTGCCAGGCGCTCCAGGGCTGGGTGGCCGTCGAGCCGTCGGCACGGCCGCGCCGGTTCAGGATCGCACTGGCTGCCCATGCTGCGTTGGGCCTGCTGGGTCTGCTGGCGTTCGCCGTGGTCGGAGGACCGCTGACCGAGCTGCTCTTCGGTTCCGACCTGCGGGTGCCCGAAGACGTCTCGATCGCGCTCGGCCTTGCGTTCTTCTTCCTGTCGTTGAACACCTCGCTGGGGCGTCATGTGCTGGCGACGAGTCGCCGGGTGCGAGAACTCCTGGTCAGCACCGTGCTCGGGGCCGCCGTCGGAGTCCCGGCGGTGCTGTTGCTGTCCGCGGCCCACGGTGCGGCCGGTGGCGCGGTCGGTTTGGCGGGTGCTGAGGCCGTGGTCTGCGGCTACCAGGCCGTCGTCGCGCGGGCGCTGCTGCGCCACGGCTGAGCCGACGCTGCCGTCCGGGTCACGGCACGGACCTCCAGAGCCGCTCGTCGAGGATCCGCAGCGCGGGATCACGGCGAGCTCGCCCCAGCGAGAGCAGGCGGGGGTGCGCCCGGTAGAAGACCCACGCCGAGCGGAGCTCGTGCCTCCACGGCGAGATCCGGAACCGTGTGGTGGCTCGCTGCCACTCATGCAGCCAACCCACTGAGGGATCGAGGACGACGGGATGACCGGCGGCCCAACTGCGCAGGCCGAGATCATGGTCCTCGTAGTAGATGAAGTAACGCTCGTCCCAGCCCCCCAGCTCCCGGAGCACCTGCGTCGAACCTCCGACCGCGGCGCCGATCGCCCAGGCGACGTACGTCGGCCCGTCGAACCCCGCGCGGGCATAGGCGCCGGGGTCCGTCCACGGTGCACGTACGCCGCGGTGCGCGAGCTTCGCGAGAGGGGTCGGCAGACCACGACCGTTGAACTGCTCGGAGCCGTCGCTGTTGAGGAGCTGCGGAGCCACGAGGGCGTCGTGCGCCCGTGCCGTCCTGGCGAGCAGGTCGAGACCGGCCGGCGAGGGGATCGTGACGTCGGGATTGACGAACATGACCCACGGTGTCCGTACCGCGGCGAGACCTGCATTGTTGGCGACGCCGAAACCGTCGTTGGTGGGTCGAGCGATCACCTCGGCACCGAGTGACTGCGCGACAGCGATCGAGTCGTCCTCCGACGCGTTGTCCACGACGAGCCACCTGGCGTCACCGATCTGCGAGTCGGTCCAGCAGCGACGCAGGGTGGACCCCGAGTTGTAGGTGACGGTGACGAGAGTCCAATCCGCGGCCGTCATCGCTGGCTCCGCCAGGATGCCCAAGCGGCGGTCGCGATGATGCCCACGGCTCCCCGGATCCGCAGGCGGCCGCGGCGCACGCTGCGGACGACAGCGCGGGCCAGGCCCGGCGTCAGCCGGCGCGCGGCGACGTCACCCACCACCGACGCGGCTCCACCGTTCAGGCCTCGCTGGACCAGCTCCTCTGCCATGGCTATGCGCCACTCCCAACGTTCGTCGGCGGTGTGGTCGAGGTGGGCCAGCATCCCACCGTGGCTCGCCGCGCTCCGCAGCTCGTCACGGATCCGGGTCGGTCGGGCTTCGCCGATGACATTCCCGCCGTGCTGCACGTAGTCCTGGAGTGCCTCGTCGATGACGAGCACCTCGCCCATGGCCGCAGCGCACACGGCGAGCCAGTGATCGTGGACGGCGATGGCCGTCGACCGGGGGAAGGGTAGTGCCTGGGCGACCACATCCCGGCGCCACACGCTGAGGCTCCCGGATAGCTGGTTGCGGAGAAGCAGCTCGACGACATCGCCATCGCGGCGGTCGGTGCGGCCGAGTCGACGTCCGGTACGGTCGACGACGTCGGCTTGGCAGGACACCGCAGCGGTCGTGTCGTTCAGCAGCGGAACCAGCCGCGCGAGCTTCTCCGAGTGCCAGCTGTCGTCCTGGTCGCACAACGCGACCCAAGAAGCGCTCTCCTCGACGAGCCGGGCCAGTCGCTCCACGTGTCGGTAGACACCCACGTTGTCGTCGAAGGGGTGGATGACAAAACGGGCGTCCGCGTCGATCAGCTCCGTGAGCAGGGCCAAGGTCGCCGGATCACTGCCGTCGATCCCGACACGGCAGGTCCAATCGGCCAGCGTCTGGCAGCGCAAGGAGGCGACCTGGCGACGGAGGAGCTCAGGGTCGGGTCGATGGACTGCCATCACGATCTCGCCGTGGACGTGCACGGGGACAGCCAACCAGACCGCGCCTCGGGTCAGTAGGCACCGTCGTGCCGCAGGACCGCCCGCACCGTGCGAGCGAGGATCATCAGGTCTCCTGCCATCGACCAGTTCTCGACGTAGTACAGGTCGAGGCGCGCCGCCTCGTCCGGCGTCAGGTCCGAGCGGCCCGAGACCTGCCAGAGTCCGGTGAGGCCGGGACGGACGCGCAGTCGCCGGTACATGGCCTGGGTGTACTGAGCAACCTCGGCGGCCACCTGGGGGCGCGGACCGACCAGGCTCATCTGTCCCGCCAGGACGTTGAGCAGCTGGGGCAGCTCGTCGATCGAGTAGCGGCGCAGGAAGCGGCCGACCGACGTCACCCGCGGGTCGTCGCGCAGCTTGAACAGCAGCGGGTCCGCCCCGAGGCCGGCGATGAGTGCGTCCTGCGCCTGGTCCGCTCCCTGCCGCATGGTGCGGAACTTCCACACCCACAGCTCACGTCCGTCGAGACCGACCCTGCGATGCCGGTAGAAGACGGGGCCGCCGTCGGTGCGGACGGCGATCGCGGCGGCGAGGAACAGGGGACTGAGGGTGAGGAGCAGCAGCAGCGCACCGACGCGGTCGACGACCGCCTTGCCCCACCGCATGGCTCGCGCCACCCGCGGCGGCTCGACGTGGACGAAGGGGAGGCCGGCGACGGGCCGCAGGTGGATCCGTGGGCCCGCGACGTCGATCAGGTTGGGGACGACGATGAGGTCGATGTCGCTGCCCTCCAGCTCCCATCCGACCTGCCGCAGGTCGACCGACGACGCGAAGGAGCCACTGGCGATCAGCAGTGTGTCCGCTTCGTGCTCGACGCAGGCCTGGACTGCTCGTGCCGGCGAGCCCAGGACCGGGACGGCGAGCTGTTCCTCGGTCTCGGCCACGCAGGCGCCGACCAGGACGTAGCCGAGACCGGGTTGGCGGGCCAACGCGGCGTCGAGCTCGCGGACGGCCACCGCGTCGCCCACGACCACGACACGGTGCAGCAGCTGGCGGCGCACGCGGAGGTGGGAGACGACCCGACGCACGGCGTACCGCTCGAGGAGCAGGCCGAGCGTGCCCAGCGTCCAGGTCAGCGCGAAGTAGGGGCGCGACATGTCGTAGTTAACGAGGTAGGCGAGCATCGCCACGATGCCGGCCGCCGTGAGCGAGGCGCGCAGGACGCTCTTGAGCTCGTCGCCGCCCCGCGCGATCTCGCGACGCTCGTAGGCGCCGCTGAGCGCGAGGGCCCCGAACCACACCGGGACGACCCAACCGAAGTCGATGAGCGGGACCCCGGTGAACCACTCGATGTGGTCGGGGGGCCAGGACGCGTAGCCGAACTTGATGCCGAGAGCCGCCAACGCGGCGATGACGATGGTGGTGGCGTCCAGGAGCGCGACCACGACCGCCAGTCGGGAGAGCGCGTCGCGCACCGGGCGGGCATCGGCGCGGCGGGCGACCTCGGGAGAGGATGCGAGCAGCGTCATTCGCCCGGGCCTCCTCGCCGTTCGTCGCCTGCAGTCGGAAGCACGCTAACGGGGGAGAGGTCCCACCAGGATCGGTCGATCCGCCGGAAATGTCTCGAGGGTCGTAGTCCGTTGGGACTACGACCCTCGAGGTGTCGCTCTCAGTGGTCGGCGGGACCGTGCCGGTTGGGACCGGCGGCGATCTGCGACTCGAGCTCGTGGAGCTCGTGCTCCGCGTGGTGCTGCGCGTCGTGCAGCTCCTCGGCCGTGGGCTTCTGGACGTTGTCCGCGAAGAACACGGTGGCCAGCTTCGCCCGCAGCTTGCGCAGGCGCGCGGTGCGGCCGGTGGCACCCGAGGCGTCGATCTCCTCGACCGTCTCCGGCGTCGGGTCGTCGTCGCGGGCCGTGAGGGTGTAGGCCTGGCCCTGGGGGAGGGGGAGGTGCTTCTCGGCGTACCCGCCCTCGGGGGAGCGGACCAGGACACCGGTCTCGTAGCCGTGGAGCAGCTTGCCCTCGTCGTGACGCTGGAGCGAGATGCACCAGCGGCGCGTGATGATGAAGGCGATGACCGGTCCGATGAACACCGCGCCACGCATGAAGTACGTGATCTGGTTGATGCTCAGGTGGAGCTTGATCGCGATGATGTCGTTGCCGCCCGCGGCCCAGGACAGGCCGTAGAAGGTCATCAGCGCAACCATGATCGCGGTACGGGTCGGTGCGTTGCGCGGACGCTGGAGCAGGTGGTGCTCCCGCTTGTCGCCGGTGATCCACGACTCGATGAACGGCAGCGCCATCAGGATCATCAGCATCAGCGGCGGCATCACGAGGATCGGGATCATCACGTTCCAGGACAGGGTGATGCCCCAGATGTGCGTCTCCCAGGCCGGGATGATGCGCAGCAGGCCGTCGGGCCAGCCCATGTACCAGTCGGGCTGCGAGCCCGCGGTCACCTTGGACGGGTCGTACGGGCCGTACTTCCAGACCGCGTTGATCGAGAACAGGCCGCCCATCACCGCGATCGTGCCGAAGACGATGAAGAAGAAGCCGCCCGCCTTGGCCGCGTAGACCGGGAGCATCGGGTAGCCGACGACGTTCTGCTCGGTCCGGCCGGGGCCAGGCCACTGCGTGTGCTTGTGGTAGACGAGCAGCAGCATGTGCGCGGCCACCAGGGCGAGCAGCAGGCCCGGGATGAGCAGGATGTGCATGGCGTAGAAGCGCGGGATGATCGCGTCACCCGGGAACTCGCCGCCGAACAGGAAGAACGACATGTAGGAGCCGACGACCGGCGATGCCTTCATGAAGCCGTCCGCGGCCCGGACGCCGGTGCCCGAGAGCAGGTCGTCGGGGAGCGAGTAGCCGGTGAAGCCCTCGATCGTGCCCAGCAGCAGGAGCAGGCAGCCGATGATCCAGTTGAGCTCGCGCGGCTTGCGGAACGCGCCGGTCAGGTAGACGCGGAGCATGTGGATCATCATCGAGGCGATGAAGATCATCGCGCCCCAGTGGTGCATCTGCCGCATGAGCAGACCGCCGCGGACGTCGAACGAGATGTCCAGCGACGAGGCGTACGCCGACGACATGTGGACGCCGCGCAGCGGGTCGTAGGCGCCGTCGTACTGGATCTCGGTCATGCTCGGGTCGAACCAGAGCGTCAGGAAGACACCGGTCAGCAGGACGACGACGAAGCTCCACAGGGCGATCTCGCCCAGCATGAACGACCAGTGGTCCGGGAAGACCTTGCGGATGTTCTTCTTCATCGCCGTGCCGAGGCCGAGGCGCTCGTCGGCCCAATTGGCGATGGCGCCGGCGGCCTTGCCGCCCTTGGCGGTGGCGGGCGTCGTGCCGTTGGTCGTGGCGACCTTGCTCACATCAACGCTCATAGTAGTCACGCTCCCAGAAGCTCGGGCCGACGGGCTCGTCGAAGTCGCTCTGCGCGACCAGGTAGCCCTCGTCGTCGACAGCGATCGGCAGCTGCGGCAGCGGCCGGCCAGCGGGACCGAAGACCACCTTGCCGGAGTCGGCGAGGTCGAAGGTCGACTGGTGACAGGGGCACAGCAGGTGGTGGGTCGTCCGCTCGTTCAGCGAGATCGGGCAGCCGACGTGGGTGCAGATCTTGGAGTACGCGACGATGCCGTTGACCGTCCAGTTCTCCCGGCTCTCGCCCTTGGCGTCCTTGCCCGGCTTGATGTCGCCCGGGTTCATCCGCAGCAGGATGAGCGACGCCTTGGACTTGTGGATCTGGAGGTTGACGCCCTCGACCTCGGTCGGGTCGATGTCGTAGCGCTCCGGGTTGTGCAGGGCGTCGGGCTGGCAGTTGACCAGGTCGCCGATCTCGAGGTCCGAGGCGAGGATCGGGGTCCAGATGCCGTCGCGCACGATGCGCATCGGGGCGTTCGCGGTGCCGCTGCCCCAGATCGTGTGGTACAGCTTCTTGCCCGGCAGCGGACCGAGGTCGCGCAGCAGGACGACGGCGGGGAGACCGAGCAGACCGACCGCGCCGAGGAGGGAGTTGCGGATCAGCGGCCGGCGGCCGATGCCCGACTCCGCGATGCCGTCGTTGATCGCCTGGACGGCGACCTCACGGTCCTCCTCGGAGGACTTCGCCGGGTGGCGCAGCTCGACCATCTCGTGGTCGGCCATGAGCTTGCGGGCCCAGTGGATGATGCCGACGCCGATGAGCATCAGCGCGAGGCCGAGGAAGAAGCCGAGCGCCAGCGTCGAGGCGCCCATGTTGCCGATCAGGGTCCAGTCGTCGCCCACGTCGAGGGTGAAGTAGGAGACCAGGAACGCGATGGTCGCGAGCGCGGACAGGCCGAACAGCGCGGCCACCTGCCGCTCGGCACGCTTCTCCTGGGCGGGGTCCACATCGGTGGGCCGCCACTGGTGCTCGGGCAGGCCCGGGTCCGGGATCGGCTCGACCACGGCGAGCTCGCCCCCGTGGGCGTCGTTGTTGTGTGCGTCGGTCACGCTGCCGCCTCGTCCTTCTTCTTGCTCGAGCGGGTGGTGTGCGCGGCGATCCAGACGGCGAAGCCGACCAGGAGGCCGATGCCACCGACCCAGGCGATGATGCCCTCACTCACCGGACCGAGGCTGCCCAGCGTGAACCCGCTGTAGCTCGGGGCCTCGTCCAGCTCGTTGAGGTAGGCGATGACGGCCTTCTTGTCCTCCGGCGGGATGTTGCCGTCGGAGAAGGTGTCCATCGACTGGGGGCCGGTCAGCATCGCCTCGTAGATGTGCTTGGAGTCGACGCCGCGGATCTTGGGCGCGTAGCCGCCGCGCGGCATGGCGCCGCCGGAGCCCTCGAAGTTGTGGCACGCCGTGCAGTTGGCGAGGAAGATCTGGCCGCCGCGCACGACGAGCTCCTCGATCTCCTTCTCGCTCATGCCCTCGGTGGAGTAGAGCTCCGCGTCGGGGATGGCCGGGCCGGTGCCGAGCGAGGCGACGTACGCCGAGAGGGCGGCGGTCTCCTCGTCGGTGTAGACGACCTCCTTGCGGGGCGCCTGCGAGCCGGGCTGCGCCATCGGCATGCGGCCGGTGCCGACCTGGAAGTCGACGGCGGCGGCGCCCACGTCGGTCAGGGCCGGACCGTACTGCGAGCCGCCCTGGGTGAGGACGCCCTCACCGTTCTGGCCGTGGCAGAAGGCGCAGCCGACCAGGAAGAGCTCGCGCCCCTCCTTGACCAGTGCCGCCTCGTCCTGGCTGGTGTCGGCCTGGGCCGGCGCGAGCGCTGCGTAGAGGCCACCTGTCAGCAGGAGGCCGCAGACGAGCACCAGGAGTCCGGCGATCGGTCCGCGGCGGTGCCGCGAGAGTCGACCGGCGGAACGGTTCAGAAGGCGCACATTCAGTCCTTGTCAGTCCGGAGGATCCAACAGCTCTTCGTCATCGGGGTGTCCCGTGTCACTTGATCAGGTAGATCGTCGCGAACAGGCCGATCCACACCACGTCGACGAAGTGCCAGTAGTACGAGACGACGATCGCGCTGACCGCCTGCTCGTGCGTGAAGCGCCTGGCGACGTACGTGCGTCCGAGGACGAAGAGGAAGGCGATGAGACCGCCGGTCACGTGGATGCCGTGGAAGCCGGTGGTCAGGTAGAACATCGTGCCGTAGGCGTCGTTGGGGATCGTGACGCCCTCGTGGATGAGCTCGGCGTACTCGAGCGCCTGGCCGCCGACGAAGACGGCACCCATGACGTAGGTCAGGATGAACCACTCGCGCAGGCCCCACTTGCCGACCTGCAGCAGCGAGCCGGCGCGCGAGACCTGGCCGCGCTCGGCGGCGAAGACGCCCAGCTGGCAGGTGAACGACGACAGCACGAGGATCGTGGTGTTGATCGACGCGAACGGCACGTTCAGCAGCGCGGTGTTCTCCGCCCACATCTCGGGCGAGACCGAGCGGATCGTGAAGTACGACGCGAAGAGCGCCGCGAAGAACATGAGCTCGCTGGACAGCCAGATGATCGTGCCGACCGCGACCATGCTGGGTCGGTCGTGCTGGCCGTGCAGGCGCGAGGCCGGGAGAGTTGCCGAAGCTGAGATCGCCACGGGCGCCATTATGGCGGTAACGCTTCCCGTCGGCATCCCGACCCCCCGTTCTGGGCGCTCACCACCCACGACCTACGCTCGAACGGGTCCTGAATCCGGGATCGGTAGGCGGAGAGGTGACGTGTGGGACTGGTGGTGTCCGCTGGGGGTGCGGGAGTGCAGGACCTCCCCCCGTTCGACGCCGGGGCGCTGCTCTCCGAGTGGGGGATCGCGCCGCTGCCTCTGATCGTCACCGTCTGGGCCACCGGCCTGTACGTCGTGGGCGTGCTCGCGCTGCGGCGCCGCGGCGACAGTTGGCCGGTCGGCCGGTCGATCGCGTGGGGCGTCGGCATGCTGGCCTTCTACCTGGCGACCTCGTCGGGGCTGGCGGCGTACGACACCGTGCTGGTCAGCGCGCACATGGTCCAGCACATGGTGCTGTCGATGGTCGTGCCGCTCTCGCTCGCCCTCGGCGCGCCGGTCACGCTCGCGCTGCGCACCCTGCCCCGCCGGCCGCGCGGGTGGCTGCTTGCGGTGCTGCACTCCCGGCTCGCCAAGGTGCTCGGCTTCCCGCCGCTGACCTTCGGCCTCTACGTCATCTCGCCGTGGGCGCTCTACTTCTCGGGCTGGTACGAGGCCTCGCTGCGCTCCACCTACGTCCACGAGATGATGCACATCCACCTGGTGGCGGTCGGCGCGCTGTTCTTCTGGCCGATCGTCGGGGTCGACCCGCTGCCCGGTCGGGTCGGGCATCCCTTCCGGGTGCTGCTGACCGTGATGACCTTGCCGTTCCACGCCTTCCTCGGCGTCACGATCATGGGCCAGGAGACGCTGCTCGGCGGCGACTGGTACCCCTCCCTGCACGACGGGCCGCTCGGAGCCTGGCTCCCGGACCCCTACGACGACCAGAAGCTGGCCGGCGGGATCCTGTGGGGCGCGGGCGACCTGGTCGGTCTGGTGTTCTTCGTCGTGCTCTTCGCGCAGTGGGTGCGCTCGTCGATGAAGGAGGCCGAGCGGGAGGACCGTCGGCTGGACCGCCTCGAGCGGCAGGAGCAACGCGCCGCGACCGAGGTCACACGCTCGGACCCCGCGTCGTCCGAGTAGCATCGCGCGGGTGACGTCCCCCAAGACCCTGAAGGTGCTCGTCTACAGCGACGACGTGCACACCCGTGAGCAGGTCATCCTGGCGCTGGGACGCCGTCCCCACCCGGACCTGCCGGAGCTGGAGTACGTCGAGGTCGCCACCGAGCCCGTGGTCATCCAGAACATGGACGCCGGCGGCCTGGCCCTCGCGGTCCTCGACGGCGAGGCGGTCCCTGCGGGCGGGATGGGCATCGCCAAGCAGCTCAAGGACGAGATCCTCGACTGCCCGCCGCTCGTGGTGCTGACCGGTCGGCCGCAGGACGCCTGGCTGGCGACCTGGTCGCGGGCGGACGCCGCCGTACCGCACCCGCTCGACCCGATCCAGCTCGCCGAGGCCGTGGTCTCGCTGCTGCGCGCCCGCGTCCCCGCCTGAGGATGAGCACCTGGCCCGACGTCCTCGGCACCCTCGTCGCCGGAGAGGACCTCACCCCTGCGCAGTCCGCGTGGGCGATGGGGCAGATCCTCGCCGGCGAGGCGACCCCCGCGCAGATCGCCGGCTTCGTGGTCGCGCTGCGCGCCAAGGGGGAGTCGATCGACGAGCTCACCGGACTCGTCGACGCGATGTACGCCGTGATGACCCCGATCTCGGTGCCCGGGCGGCTGCTCGACGTGGTCGGCACCGGCGGTGACCGATCGTTCTCGGTCAACATCTCGACCATGTCCGCGATCGTCGCCGCCGGAGCGGGCGCGCGCGTCGTCAAGCACGGCAACCGGTCCGCGTCCTCGCAGGCCGGGACCGCCGACGTCCTCGAGGCGCTCGGCGTGCGTCTCGACCTACCGGTGGCCCGGGTGGCCGAGGTCGTCGACGAGGCGGGGATCACCTTCTGCTTCGCGGCCGCCTTCCACCCCGCGATGCGCCACGCGGCCGTCCCCCGCAAGGAGCTCGGCATCGGAACGGCGTTCAACGCGCTCGGCCCCCTCGCGAACCCCACCCGGCCGGCCGCGCAGGCGATCGGTTGCGCCGACGTGAGGCTCGCGCCGGTGATGGCCGGGGTGTTCGCCCGCCGTGGCGTCGACGCCTGGGTGTTCCGCGGTGACGACGGGCTCGACGAGCTGACCACCACCACGACGTCGCGGCTGTGGCAGGTCCACGCCGGCCAGGTCAGCGAGGTGGTCGTCGACCCGACCGCGTTCGGCATCGCGCCCGCGACCACGGAGGACCTGCGCGGCGGCGACGCCCAGCACAACGCCGGCGTCGTCCGCGACCTGCTCGACGGGAAGACCGGCCCGGTGCGTGACGCGGTGCTGCTCAACGCGGGCGCGGCCCTGGCCGTGTACGACGCCCCCGGGGCGCCGTACGACGAGGCGCTCGCTGCGGGCATCGCCCGTGCCGGCGAGGCGATCGACTCGGGTGCGGCCCGCGCGAGCCTCGACCGCTGGGTCGCCGCCGCGGGCCGCTGATCGGCCTCGACCGGGTCAGCCGACCGGGGGAGCGAGCAGCACCAGCTCCTTCGTGCGCTGCTCGACGGTCCAGCCGTCGCGCTCGAGCGCGTACGCGAGCGGCGCGTCGTTCGAGAGCAGGGCGGCCTGGGGGGAGAGGTCAGCCAGGGTCCGGTCCCAACCCGGCTTCAGGCGGTCGAGGTCGGCGTACCGCTCGAGCTCGGCGTCCGTGTAGACGTCGCCGTACCCGTGCAGCGGCACGTCGAGCGCTGGCTCGAGCCACAGCAGCACGCCTCCCACGGGCCAGTCGGTCAGGACTCTCGTCCCCGCGGGAAGCTCGTCGAGCCGTGCGGTGAACGGTCGGACCCGGTCGGCCGGGTCGTCGACGATCTGCTGGCTCGGTGCCACGGCCACGACCGTGATCGCCAGGCCGAGGGCGACCAGCAGCTCCGGTCGCCGGACCGGCCGGTGCTCAGTGCGTCGCGCCAGCTCGGGTGCGACGACTGCGGCCAGGGTCACCAGCGCGAGGGGAAGGGTACGGCCCGAGTAGAGGGCGAACGCCCCGCCCATCGCGAGCAGCCCGAGGTCGTACGGACGGACGTCGGCGCGGCGGGCCAGGAGCAGCACCGCGGCCGCGGCGAGGACGGTCACGGGAGCAGCGGCGACGGTGATCAGCTCGGGGGCTGCCCACTCGGCGAAGTAGTCGGCGCGTGAGCTGACCATCAGGACCGATGCCAGCAGACGGGGACCGACCGGCGTCGCCAGCGCGGCGAGGAGCATGCCGGTCGGAACGGCCAGCAGGGCGAGGGTCCCGGCGCGGCGCGGCCGTCGCTCGACGATCACCAGGACGGCCAGCAGCGCGCAGGCGGCCACGCCGATGAGCCACATCCCGTGGCACGTCGCCCACAGCCAGCCGAGGGGGACCAGTGCCCACGGGGGACGACCGGTGGCACGGGCCCGGTCCCACGCGGCCAGCACCGCCACCAGGAAGAGGTAGCTGAGCAGCTGGGGGCGAAGCGTCAAGCTGGGCAGGCACCCGAGGACGACCACCACGGTGAGGGTGATGGCGACTCCTGGGCCGGCCTGGCGACGCAGGAACAGGTAGGTCGCGGCCACGAAGGCGACCACGACCGTCGCGAAGACCAGCACCAGCCCCGTGGTGCCGGAGGTGTCGTCGATCCGGGCGAGCCCGACCTGGGGGAGCCACTGGGTCGGGACCCAGTCGTTGGTGGAGGCCGAACTGAGCTGACCAGGGTGCGCGACCGACCAGTCGCGCCGGAACTCCTCGCCGAAACGGAGGTGGAAGTAGGTGTCGAAGGCCCGCAGCGGGCGCCGCGCCAGCGCGATGAGCAGCAGCGCCAGGAGCGTCGCGACGAGCGGCGGGTAGGCCCGGGCGAGCAGCGGGAACCGGGGCTCGCCCTGGGCTCGGTCGGACATCCTCAGTCGAGCCCCAGCGAGAACGCCGCCTCGAGGTCGTGGCGCGAGTAGGCGCGGTAGGCGATGTGGGTCTCGGTGTCGACGACGCCCTCGACCTTGTTGAGGCGGTCGGCGACCACGGCGGCGATGTCGTCGTGGGAGCTGACCCGGACCAGCGCGATCAGGTCGATCTGGCCGGTCACGGAATAGACCTCGCTGACACCCTCGAGCGCCGCGATCGCCTCGGCGACCTCCGGGATCCGGGCGGTCTCGGCCTGGACGAAGACGATGGCGGTGATCATGGGACCACAGTAGTAGTCAGCAAGGTGGTCGCGTGGCGACCCGCGCCCCGCACGGGGCAGGCCCACTCGCCGACCACCTCGACCAGGCGCACCCCGGGCGACTCCAGCCAGCGCAGGATCCGCTCGGACTCCTCGGCGGTCGCGGCCGGGGTCGGGCCGATCGTCGGCAGCACGGTCTCGGCCGAGGCGCGCAGGCCGTCGACGTAGGTGACCGCATCGGCGCCGGCCGGGATCACCCCGGCGGCCGCGAGCCGGCCGTGGCGCACGACGTGGACCGCCCAGCGGCCGTCGTCCTCGCGGCGGGCGGCGACCACCTCGGGGCAGCCGGTCAGTGCCGTCAGCCGTTGGGTGCGCGCCGCGGCACGCACGAAGTCGGCCAGCCGGTCGCGGTGATGGGCGGCCTCCTCGAAGCGCTCCTGGTCGGCCAGCGCCGACATCCGGGCATGGACCAGGTCGACGACGTCGTCGGGCCGGGTGAGCAGCGTGTCGCGCAGCTGGCGTACGACGGCCGCGTAGGTCTGCGGGTCGACACTGCCGTCGCACGGGGCCAGGCAGCGCTCCATCTCGGCCAGCACGCAGGCGCTGCGCTGCGGGCGCCGGCCGAAGCGGTCGTTGCACTGGCGGATGGGGAAGATCTCGTGCAACGCGGCGAGCGAGCTCTCCGCGGCGGCCCGGGACGAGAACGGGCCGAGGTAGTCGGCGTCGTCGTCGAGCACGCGCTTGACCAGGGAGAGCCGGGGCCAGGGCTCCCGGGTCAACTTGAGCCAGGTGACCTTCTCGGGATGGCGGGAGCGGCGGTTGTAGGGCGGCTTGTGCTCGGCGATCAGGCGCAGCTCGCGCACCGACGCCTCGAGCGGCGTCGCGCACTCGACGCCGCTGACCGACGAGGCGATCTGCACCATCTCGCCGATCCGGGTGCGCTTCTCCGAGGCCGTGAAGTAGCTGCGGACCCGGCGCCGCAGGTCGCGGGACGTGCCGACGTAGAGGACCCGGGCGCTGTCGTCGCGGAAGAGGTAGACGCCGGGGGCGTGGGGGAGGTGCTCGGCGAGGTGGCGCTTGCGCCGGGTGGCGCCGGCCACCTTGCTGGAGTAGCCCTGCAGCTCCTCGAGGGTCTGCACGCCGAGCCCGCCGAGGCGCTCCATCAGGCCGTGGAGCACGTCGACGGTGGCCCGCGCGTCGGCGAGCGCGCGGTGGTTGGGCGTGGTGCCGGCGCGGAAGACCCGGGCCAGCGTGGACAGCTTGTGGTTGGGCGCCTCGTCGCGGGTCACGACGTGCCGGGCCAGCTTGACGGTGTCGAGCACCTCGAAGTCGGGCCAGGCGATCTCCTGCTCACGCGCGAAGTGGCGCAGGAAGCCCACGTCGAAGCGGGCGTTGTGGGCCACCAGCACCGAGCCGGCCGCGAACTCGAGGAAGGCCGGCAGGGCGGACACGATCGGCGGAGCGTCGGCGACCATGCCGTTGGTGATGCCGGTCAGCACCGCGATGAACGCGGGGATCGAGGTGTGCGGGTTGACCAGGGTCTGGAACTCGCCGAGCACCTCGCCGCCACGGACCTTGACCGCGCCGATCTCGGTGATCATGTCGCCGTCGGCGACCGAGCCGCCGGTGGTCTCCAGGTCGACGACGCAGAAGGTCACGTCGTGGAGGGGGCGGCCGAGCTCGTCGAAGCCGCGCTGCGCATCCCACCGGGGTGTGAGAGGTGCTGCGGTCATGGGAGTGACGGTAGGCGCCACCTCCGACGCATCCCGGGAGCCGCGCGGTCCCGAGGTCCTGACCGGCGCGTGGCGAGGTTGTGTCGGACGGCCCTGCCACCCTCCCGGACATGACGAGGATCGACTGCGACACCTGTGTGGTGCGAGGCCTGGCCTGCCACGACTGCGTGGTGACGGTGCTGCTCGGGCCACCGCCCGAGCTGGTGATCGGCGACGACGAGATGGCCGCCCTGGAGGCGCTGGCCGACGGAGGGCTGGTGCCGCCGCTGCGCCTGGTCCAACCCGTCGACGGGCCCCAGGTCGAGTCCGCCTGACGGGACCGGAGGGACTGGTGTGACTGACGTGACAACTGTGGTGCTTGTTCCTCCCCAACACGCCCCTGACCGGTTTGGCGCGTCCGAGGGCCACGACTAGGCTGCACCCTCAGGTGTCCGAGGAAGTGGGTCGACCGACCCGCGCGGACGCCGCGCTGAGTCCGGATCCACTCGGGGGTCCGGAGCCGGGGAACCAACCACTCTGGGGTGAGTCCCGCACGAGGCGCGAGGGCGAGGGTCCGACCGGGCCGTCGCCGGCGCGAGGAGTGCGGGTAGGGCGAGTCGTGCCCGAACCCGTCAGCTCACCCGGTAGGCGTACGACGACCAGAGGGGACCGCCAGCTCGTGCTGAACGGCCGGACACGTACCACCGCCGCGCTCGCGGCACTCGCCGTCACCGGCGCGCTCACGCTCTCGATCAGCGGCAGCCCCGCGCAGGCCGAGCCCGACGTCGAGACCGTCAAGGCCCGGGTCGACCGGCTCTTCCACGAGTCCGAGCAGGCCGCCGAGCGCTACAACGACGCCGAGCTCGAGCTCGCCGAGCTCGACAGCGACCTGTCGTCCCTCGAGTCGGACCAGTCGCGCCAGGGCGACGCCCTCGCCGGGGTCCGCTCCGACGTGCGCGACTCGCTCATCCAGCAGTACCAGTCCGGCGGACTCGGAGCGACCGGCGAGCTGCTGTCCTCCGACTCCCAAGGGTTCCTCGACGAGCTCTCGACCATGTCGACGGTCGAGGGCATCCAGGACTCGCTCCTCGCCGACTACGGCGACGAGCTCGAGGCCTACGACATCCGCAAGGACCAGACCGAGAAGCGCCGCGCCGACATCAAGGAGCTCAAGGCGACGCTCGCGGAGGAGAAGAAGACCGCCGACGCCAAGCTCGCCGAGGCCAAGGAGCTGCTCTCGCAGCTCGAGGCCGAGCAGCGCGCCGAGTTCCTCTCCCGCAACGCCGGCCGCTCGATCGACCCCGCCACGATCCCGGCCACCGGCCGCGCGGCCGTGGCGATCAAGTACGCCCTTGCCCAGGTCGGCGACGCCTACGTGTGGGGCGCGGCCGGACCCAACGCCTTCGACTGCTCCGGCCTGACGATGATGGCCTACGCCCAGGCCGACGTCAGCCTGCCGCACTCCTCGCGTGCCCAGTACGGCAGCGGCGCCCACGTCGCGAAGAGCGACCTGCAGGCCGGCGACCTCGTCTTCTACTACAGCCCGATCAGCCACGTCGGGATCTACCTCGGCAACGGTCTGATCGTGCACGCGGCCAACCCGGGCGCCGGCGTCAAGGTCTCCGACCTCGACGAGATGCCCTACGCCGGAGCGGTCCGGCCTGGGTGAGCCCCCGGGCCGGGCTCTGCTCGTTCGCGACGCTCCTGGCGGTCGCGCTCGGCGCCGGTGCGTGCTCGAAGGACGAGTACGTCGCGCCGCCTCCGGCGACGTCGACGAGCGACGTTGCCGACCCCGCGGCGGCGGCCGAGACCCTGGCCGCCCTGCAGGACTCGATCGACGGCGGTGACCCGTCGACAGCCGCCGGCCTCGGTGCCGACGCGAGCAGCCGCGACCTGCTGAGCGCGATCGTCGCCAACGCAGAAGCGCTCGGGCTGGGTGACGTCACCCTGCGCTACGTCACCGAGACCGGACGCACTCGCGGCTCCGGCGCCTGGGACGCCCAGGTCGCCCTCACCTGGCGCATCGACGGCCACGACGCGGCCTCGGCACGCACCGAGCTGCCGGTCTCCTTCGCCGCGCACGGCGCCACCATCGCCGCGATCGGCGGTCCCGGGGCCCGCTTGCCGCTGTGGTTGTCCGGTCCGCTCGACGTCGAGCGCGCCGGCGACGTCGTCGTGGCCGTGGCCGGCGACGCGAGCCGGGCCGAGGACTACCTCGCGGCCGCGCGCCGTGCCGTGCGGCAGGCGCGGGCCGTCGTACCCGGGGGGAAGGGACTCGTCGTCGAGGTACCGGCCGATCCCGAGAGCCTGCAGCGCACCCTCGACACCGCGCCCGGCCAGTACGCCGCCATCGCCGCCGTCACCGCCCCCGTCGACGGCTCCCGTGCCGCCGGGAGCCCGGTCCACGTCTTCCTCAACCGCAGCGTGTACGACGACCTCGACCCCGTCGCCGCGCAGGTGGTGATGACCCACGAGGCCGTGCACGCGCTCACCGAGGCGACCAGCGCCCGCCAGGCGCCGCTGTGGCTGGTCGAGGGCTTCGCCGACTACGTCGCGCTGCGCGACGTCGACCTGCCGCTCACCCGGACCGCGGGGCAGATCGCCACGGAGGTGCGCAAGGACGGGGTGCCGCCGACGCTGCCACTGGACAGCGAGTTCGACCCGTCCGCGAGTCACCTCGGCGGGGTCTACGAGGCCGCCTGGCTGGTCTGCGTGACGCTCGCGGAGCATGCCGGCGAGCAGGCGCTCGTCGATCTCTACGCAAAGGTGCGTGACGGCGCAGACCTGGCGACCGCGCTGCGGGAGCACGCCGGTTGGACCGAGCCCGAGCTCATCGCCGCCTGGCAGGACCGGCTCCGGTCGTTGCCAGGCGTGGCAGGCTGACCTCTGTGGACGACCGGGCGGCGGTGCGCAGGGTCGCACTCGGCACGGTGCTGCTGGGCGCGGCCGCGTTCGTCCTGCTCGCTGTCGCCCGGGTTCCCTGGCACCCCGTCCCCGGTGGCCTTCCCGACCCGGTGACGGCCTCCTCGGTCTTCACCCCGGCCGAGATCGAGCGTGGCGAGCACTACGCGCTGTGGGGACGGATCTGGAGCTGGTCTCGGCTCGCGGTCTCCCTGGGTGTCGCGGCGTGGCTCGGCTTCGGCCTGGTCGGGAGGCGGTGGGTCGCGCGGCTGCGCGGCTGGTGGTGGGTGCGGATCGTGCTGGTGGTCGCCGGCCTCGCCCTGGTCGGTGAGCTGGTCACGCTGCCCTTCGGCATCGCCCTGCGCCGGCTCGGGCTCGACGAGGGCCTGGTCACCGGCACCTGGGCGGAGTGGGGCGTCGACCAGGCCAAGGGCTACCTGGTCACGGTCGTCAGCACGTCGGTCGCCGTGGTCGCGCTGGTCGCCTGCATGCGGCGGCTGCCGCGCCTGTGGCCGGCGGTGGCCGGTCTCGCGGCCGCTCTGCTCGTCGTGCTCGGCTCGTTCGCCTACCCGATGGTCGTGGAGCCGGTCTTCAACCGGTTCGAGTCGCTGCCCGACGGCCCGCTGCGCGCCGAGGTGCTGGCGCTGGCCGAGGCGGAGGGCGTCCGGGTCGACGACGTGCTCGTCGCCGATGCGTCACGCCGCACGACGACGCTCAACGCCTACGTCTCGGGCTTCGGCAACAGTCGGCGGGTGGTGCTCTACGACAACCTGGTGTCCGGCTCACCCACCGCGGAGACGCTGTCGGTCGTGGCGCACGAGCTGGCCCACGCGAAGTACGACGACGTGCTGACCGGCACCCTGCTGGGCGCCGCCGGCGCCGCGCTGGGCGTCGGGCTGTTGGGCCTGGTGCTGGCCGTCCCGCGCAGGCAACGGGCGGGGGAGCGGGTG
>JADCLI010000032.1 GCA_016803235.1 Pimelobacter simplex | reverse complement strand
CGGGAAGTCGACGCTGATGGCGATCGCCGCCGGGGCGGTCGCGGCCGGAGCGGCCGGGGCAGCGGGGGCCGCGGTCGTCGTACCGTTCGCGCTGCCGTTCCTGAAGAAGGTCGCCCACGCGGGATCGACGCTGCTCGGGTCGGCCTCGAACCGTTCCTTCATCTCCTCCACGAGCCACTCGTTGGCTCCGAAGTCCTCGGGAACGGGAGATCCGGTGGACTGGTCTGACGACTGCGTCACGACGTGCTTCGCCTCTTCCGATGAGCTGGCCGCACCCGCCGCCGATAGCGGGTGGCTGTCGACCGCCAAGGCTAGTCCCCCGGGGAAGCAAATACCGCCCTGTGGTCACCCTTTGCCGCGAGGTGTTACGGATCAGACACCGAGGCGGCGATTCCCGCCTGTGGAACGTGTTCTCTTTGGCTGTTCGTCAGAGGGTCGTGACGCCGTCGCGGGCCTCGCGCGCACCCCTGCCGGCGAGGGCGTCGGCGCGCTCGTTGCCGGGGTCGCCGGCGTGCCCCTTGACCCAGTGCCACGTGACGTCGTGCGCGGCCGCGGCGACGTCGAGCCGGCGCCACAGGTCGTCGTTCTTGACCGGTGCCTTCGCAGCGGTGCGCCAACCGTTGGCCTTCCACTTCGCGACCCACGACATGATCCCGTTGCGGACGTAGCTGCTGTCGGTGTGCAGGTCGACGGCCGAGGGCCGGTTGAGGGACTCCAGGGCCTGGATGGCCGCCATCAGCTCCATCCGGTTGTTGGTGGTGGCCGCCTCGCCGCCGTACAGCTCGAGCTCGTGGACGCCGTACCGCAGCAGCGCGCCCCAACCGCCCGGGCCCGGGTTGCCCAGGCAGGCGCCGTCGGTGTGGATGGTGACGCGGGCGGTCGAGTCGGTCGGCACGAGGAGCTCCTTGTTCGTCGAGTAGCCGCGGAGCGAGGTACGAGCGACCTGGCGTACCGAGACGCCTCACGGTGGTCTCGATACGCGCGTCGCGACCTCGTCCCTCGGTCGCGGCGCTACTCGACCTCCCCGTCTGTTCCGTGACGGTCCTCGTTCCTCGGACCGTCACGGGCCGGTGAGCGCCTCCGGCAGGATTCGAACCTGCGACACCTGGTACCGGAAACCAGTGCTCTATCCCCTGAGCTACGGAGGCATGCGCCCCGACGGTGAGGTCGGTGGCGCGATGAGGAACCCTACCGGGCGATATCCGTGCAAAGGAAACCGGTGCCCCTCGATACGCTGGGCCGGTGACCCCAGCGCAGCTCTCCACCACGATCGTCGACGCCCTCTCGACGCTCGTCGACCAGGGTGATCTCGCCCTGCCCGACGGCGTCCCGACCGAGGTGACGGTGGAGCGACCGCGGCAGAAGGGACACGGGGACTACGCGACCAACGTCGCGCTGCAGCTGGCGAAGAAGGCCGGCACCAACCCGCGGGCGCTCGGCGAGCTGCTCGCCGCGCGGCTCAAGGAGGCCGACGGGATCGCGGACGTCGAGCTGGCCGGGCCGGGCTTCCTCAACATCAGCGTCGAGGCCGGGGCGCAGGGCCAGGTCGCCGCCGACGTCGTGGCCGCCGGCGCGGCGTACGGACGCACCGACGTCCTGCAGGGCCAGAAGATCAACGTCGAGTTCATCTCCGCCAACCCGACCGGCCCGCTGCACCTGGGCCACACCCGGTGGGCCGTGCTCGGCGACGCCATCGGCCGGGTGCTGGCGGCGGCGGGTGCCGACGTGACGCGCGAGTTCTACATCAACGACCGCGGCGTGCAGATGAACCACTTCGCCGACTCGATCATCGCCTCGGCGCTGGGCGAGCCCAAGCCCGAGGACGGGTACGCCGGCGCGTACATCGACGACCTCGCCAAGGCGGTCGAGGCGGCCAGCCCGGGCATCTTCCAGCTCGAGGGCGAGGAGCGGCGCGCCGCCGTACGGGCCAAGGGCTACGAGATCCAGCTCAAGGAGCAGCAGGACCAGCTCCACTCCTTCAACACCCACTTCGACGTCTGGTTCTCCGAGCTCTCGCTCCACGACTCGGGCTCGGTCCCGGAGACGCTGGCGAGGCTCAAGGAGCTCGGCCACGTCTTCGAGCAGGACGGCGCACTGTGGATGCGCACGACCGACTTCGGCGACGACAAGGACCGGGTCCTCATCAAGTCCGACGGCGAGCTGACCTACTTCGCCTCGGACACCGCCTACTACCTCGACAAGCGGGCGCGCGGCTTCGAGCACTGCATCTACCTGCTCGGCGCCGACCACCACGGGTACGTCGGTCGGTTGCGCGCGATGGCGGCCTGCGTCGGCGACGACCCCGACCAGACCCTCGACGTGATGATCGGCCAGCTGGTCAAGATCCTGCAGGACGGCGAGGAGCTCAAGCTGTCCAAGCGGAGAGGCACGATCGTGACCCTCAACGAGCTCGCCGAGGAGATCGGCGTCGACGCGCTGCGCTACTCGCTGGCGCGCTACCCGGCCGACTCGCCGCTGACGCTCGACGTCGCGGAGATCACCAAGGCCTCCAACGACAACCCCGTCTACTACGTGCAGTACGCCCACGCGCGGACCTGCCGGATGCTGGCCAACGCCGCCGACCTCGGGATGGCGCTGCCCGGCGACGCCTTCGACCCGAGCCTGCTCTCCCACGAGCGCGACGGCGAGCTGCTGCGCGCGCTGGCGGAGTACCCGCGGGTGGTCGCCAGCGCCGCCGAGCTGCGCGAGCCGCACCGGGTCGCGCGCTACCTCGAGGACACGGCGTCGGTCTTCAACAAGTGGTACGACACCAAGGAGTGCCGGATGCTGCCGCAGGGTGACGAGCCGGCCGGCCCGGCCAACCTGGCACGGCTGGTCCTCGTCGTCGCCACGCAGACCGTGATCGCCAACGGCCTCGACCTGCTCGGCGTCTCGGCGCCGGAGCGCATGTGATGGGACGCGTCCCGCCCGGCGACTACGCCGGTACGTCGCCCGTCTGGCTGCGTGAGCCGGCCGACGTCAACGCCCTGGTCCCCGTCCTGTGGTCGGCCACGGCCCGCAAGGACGACGGCGTGCTGCACGTCGGCGGGTTGGCGATCCCGGACCTGGTCGCCGACGTGAACACGCCCGCGTACGTCCTCGACGAGGACGACTTCCGGTCACGGGCGCGCGCGTTCCGTGACGGGTTCGCGGGCTACGACGTCTACTACGCCGGCAAGGCGTTCCTCTGCACCGCCGTCGCCCGGTGGGTGGCGGAGGAGGGCCTCTGCCTCGACGTCTGCAGCGACGGCGAGCTGACGGTCGCGCTGCGCGCCGGCACCGATCCCGCGCGGATCGGCTACCACGGCAACAACAAGACGGCGATGGAGCTGCGCCGTGCCGTCGACGCCGGCGTGGGCCGGATCATCGTCGACTCCTTCCACGAGGTCGAGCGCGTCGCCGACGTCGCCCGCCAGCTCGATGTGCGCCAGGGCGTGATGATCCGGGTGACCGCGGGCGTGGAGGCGCACACGCACGAGTTCATCGCGACCGCCCACGAGGACCAGAAGTTCGGCTTCTCGATCTCCTCGGGCGACGCCTTCGAGGCGGCCTCGCGCGTCGTCGCACACGACAGCCTCGAGCTGCGTGGCCTGCACAGCCACATCGGCTCGCAGATCTTCGACACGTCCGGCTGGGAGGTCGCCGCCCGCCGGGTGCTCGCGCTGCACGCCCGGATCGGCGCCGAGCTCGGCGCGGTGCTCCCCGAGCTCGACCTCGGCGGGGGGTTCGGCATCGCCTACACGACCCAGGACGACCCGGCCGACCCTGCCGTGCTCGCCGAGCAGATCACGAAGATCGTGGCCGGCGAGTGCGCTGCCCTCGGCATCGCCGTCCCGCACCTGTCCATCGAGCCGGGCCGTGCGGTCGTCGGCCCATCGATGTGCACGGTCTACACCGTCGGCACGGTCAAGCAGGTCGCCCTCGACGGTGGCGCCACTCGCACCTACGTCTCCGTCGACGGCGGGATGAGCGACAACATCCGCACCGCCCTGTACGACGCCGACTACTCCTGCACCCTCGCCTCCCGCGCCTCGGACGCCGCCCCGGTGCTCGCGCGCGTGGTCGGCAAGCACTGCGAGTCGGGCGACATCGTCGTCAAGGACGAGTTCCTGCCGGGCGACGTCGCGCCCGGCGACCTCATCGCCGTCCCGGGGACCGGCGCCTACGGCCGCTCGATGGCGTCCAACTACAACCACGCCCTCCGCCCACCGGTGGTCGCGGTCAAGGACGGCCAGGCCCGGGTCGTCGTGCGACGCGAGACGGTCGAGGACCTGCTCGCCACCGACCTGGGCTAGGCGCGACCGACCAGCCGGACCGGCCCGTCGCCGTACTCCTGCAGCACGTCGCCCGGGTTGGCCAGCGAGCACGACTTCAGCGACAGGCAGCCGCACCCGATGCAGTCGTCGAGGGTGTCGCGCAGCTTCTCCAGCCGGCTGATCCGGTCGTCGAGGGTGCTGCGCCAGGTGCGGGACAGCCGCGCCCAGTCGGCCTTGGTGGGCGTGCGGCCCTCGGGGAGGGTGGCGAGAGCGTCGCGGATCTCGGCGAGCGACACCCCGACGCCCTGGGAGACCCGGATGAAGGCGACCCGGCGCAGCACGTCGCGGTGGTAGCGGCGCTGGTTGCCGGCCGTGCGGATGCTGGTGATCAAGCCCTCGCGCTCGTAGTAGTGCAGGGCGGAGACGGCGACGCCGGAACGGTGGGCGACGTCGCCGGGTGTCAGGTCGTGGCTGCGGAGAGCGCGGTTGAGGTCCATTGACCTCAACCCTAGTTCAGGTTGTCGAATGCCGTCATGCACGCGATCCGTCACCACGCCTTCGGGCCCGCCGACCTCCTCCACCTCGAGCAGCTGCCCGACCTCGACCCCGCGCCCGGCCAGCTCCGGATCGCGGTCGAGGTCGCCGGCGTCCACCTGCTCGACACCTCCATCCGGGCGGGGGAGTCGTTCGGCGCCGGGCAGGCGCCCGAGCTGCCGGTGGTCCCGGGCCGTGAGGTCGCGGGGACCGTCGACCGCGTGGGCGACGGGGTCGACGAGCACTGGCTCGGCCGTCGCGTCGTGGCGCACCTCGGCTTCGCCGGGGGCGGGTACGCCGACCAGGCGGTCGTCGACGCGACCCGGGCCCACCCGCTGCCGGACCACCTCGACGCCGCCACCGCCGTCGCGGCCATCGGCACCGGCCGCACCGCCGCCGCCATCCTGGAGCTCTCCGGGGTCCGCGCCGCCGACGTCGTCGCCGTCACCTCCGCCGCCGGCGGGCTCGGCACCCTGCTCCTCCAGGGCGTCCGCAACGTCGGGGCGACCCCGGTCGGCATCGCCGGCGGACCGGACAAGGTCGCGATCGCGGCCAAGCACGGCGCCGACCCGGCCCTCGACCGTCGTACCCCCGGGTGGGTCGACGGCCTCCCCGGGCCGCTCACCCTCGTCCTCGACGGGGTCGGGGGAGAGGTCGGGCAGGCGCTCTACGACCGGCTGGCCACGGGTGGGCGACTGGTCCGCTACGGCTGGGCGTCCGGCACCCAGAACGCGTACGACGACCCGGCGCGTCCCGTCGTCGACGTGCTCGGCCCGCCGATCATGAGCCGGCTGGCCGAGTTCGAGCGCGCGGCGCTCGCCGCCGCGGCCGACGGCACCCGGGTCCCGTACGTCGGCACCGCCTTCCGACTCGCCGAGGCGGCCGCGGCCCACCGTGCGCTCGAGGCCGGTGCCACCACCGGCAAGGTCGTCCTGCTGACCGGCCGGGCGCCGCGGTGACCGCGCTCGTCGAGCCCACGGCGACCTCGCCGTGGCGGGGCCGGCACGGCCGGACCACCGTCGGCGTCTTCGCGCTCGCGTTCCTCTTCGCCTTCGAGGCGCTCGCCGTGGCCACGGTCATGCCCGACGTGGCCGACGACCTCGACGGGCTGCGCTGGTACGCGGTCGCCTTCGCCGCCCCCCTCGCGGCGTCCGTCGTCGCCCTCGCTGCCGCGGGCGCCGAGGTCGACCGGCGTGGCCCCGCCCCGGCGCTGCGTCGGGGCCTGCTGATCTTCTGCGCGGGAGTCGTGATCGCCGGCATCGCGCCGTCGATGCCCGTCTTCCTGCTCGGCCGTCTCGTCCACGGCTACGGCGGCGGCGTGCTCGGCGTCGCGCTCTACGTGGTGATCGCGCAGGCCTACCCGGAGCACCTGCGGCCGCGGGTGTTCGCCGTGCTGACGACCGCGTGGGTGCTGCCGGCCCTCGTGGGCCCCGCGCTGGCAGCGCAGGTCGCCGAGGCGGTCGGCTGGCGCTGGGTGTTCCTCGGCGTCCCCCTCGTCGCCGTCGCCGCCTGGCTGCTCGTCGCCGACGCCCCCTCCCGGCCCGGCGTCGACCGGTCCGAGCCCGGCCGCCTGCCCTTCGCGCTGCTGGCGGCGGGCGGCGTGCTGCTGGTCAGCCTCGCCGGCCAGCGCACCCTGCCGATGTGGCCCGTGCTCGTCGCCGTGGGGCTCGCCGCGATCGTGGCGGGCGCCCGCCGCCTGCTCCCACCGGGCACCTGGCGGATGGGCCGCGGCCTTCCCGCCGTCCTGGGCTCGCGGGCCGCGATCGGCACCGCCTTCGCCGCCGCCGAGGTCTACCTCCCGCTCCTGCTGACCCTGCGGCGCGACCTCTCCCTCGCCGAGGCCGGCTGGGTGCTCACCGTCGGCGCCGTCACCTGGTCGGCCGGCGCCGTCCTCGCCGCCCGGTGGCGGGTGCTCGCCGACCAGCCCACCCGGGTCCGGGTCGGTGCGGTCCTGCTGGGCGGTGGCATCGGCGTCTTCGCGCTCGTGACGGCGCCCGGGGTCCCGCTCGTCGTACCCGTCCTCGGGTGGGCCGCGGCGGGCCTCGGCATCGGCATGGCCTTCTCGACGCTCTCGGTGCTCGCCCTCGCCACCGCGCAGGAGGGAGAGGAGGGCCGCACCTCGTCGGCGCTGCAGCTCAACGACTACGTCACCAACAGCGCCGGCCTGGCACTGGGCGGTGTGGTCTTCGCGGGGTTCGCGGTGACCGCGCCGGTGGCCGCCGCGACCGGTCTCGTCCTCGCGGCGGCGGTCGTGGCCGCGCTGGCCCTGGTCCCGGCGGCGCGCCTGTCCTAGGAGACCGCTCGCACGGTGAAGCGGCTGCGGTACTGCTGCGGGGACAGCCCGACCCGGTCGCGGAAGTGCTTGCGGAGCGCGGCCGCCGTACCGAAGCCGGCGAGGTCGGCCACCCGGTCGACGCCCGCGTCGGTCGTCTCCAGCAGCTCCTTGGCCCGCTCGACCCGGGCCTGGGCGAGCCAGGCACCGAGGGTCACGCCGGTCTCCGCGCGGAACCTCCGGGTCAGCGTGCGCACGCTGAGGCCGAACACCGTCGCGACCTCGTCGAGGCCGACCGGCCGGTCGAGGTGGTCCAGCAGCCAGGCGCGGACGTCCGCCGTGGTCCCCGGACCCTCGGCCACGACGGGCCGCGCCACGAACTGCGACTGACCGCCGCCTCGGTGCGGCGGCGCGAGCGTCGCGCGCGACACCTGGGCGGCGACCGCCGCGCCGAGGTCCTGGGCGATGATGTGCAGCGTCAGGTCGATGGCGGCCGACGCCCCCGCGGCGGTCAGCACGTCGCCCTCGTCGACGAACAGGGCGTCGGGCCGGAAGTCCACCTGCGGGAACGTCGCGCGGAACTGCTCCGCCTTGCGCCAGTGGGTCGTCGCGGCGCGTCCGTCCAGCAGGCCGGAGGCGGCCACGGTGAAGGCTCCGGTGCAGTACGACACCACGCGCTGCGCGGACCGTCCGGCGAGCCCGATCGGGTCCGCGCCATCGAGAGCCGCGTCCCACGGGGGTACGACGATCGTGTCGACCTCGTCGAGGACCGCCCGGTCCGCACCGACCGCGACCGAGAAGTCGGCGGAGGTCGCCACCGGGCGGCCGTCGAGGCTGCACGTCACGATCTCGTAGCCGGGCCGGCCGTCGACCTCGGCGGCGCCGAAGAACCGGGACGCGATGCCCAGCTCGTAGGCGTACACGCCGGGCAGGGCGACGACCCCGATGCGGTGCGGGGTGGTCACGGGCATGGCCAGATCATGACATATGTCGTCTTTCTGGCCACTGGTGGGAGGCCGCCGCCGTCGGAAGGCTGGACGTCGAACGGGTTCGAGCACGATCCCGCCCAACGCGAAGGAGCAGGACATGCGCGCAGTGCGCTACACCGGGGTCGGCGCAGCCGCCGAGGTCACCGAGCTGGTCGAGGTCGCCGACCCCGTCCCGGCCGAGGACGAGGTGCTGGTGCGGGTCGGAGCGGTCGGCCTCAACCCGGTCGACGTCAAGATCCGCGCCGCCGGCACCGACTTCGGGCCGATCGAGTACGCGACCCTGCCCGGCTGGGACCTGGCGGGCGAGGTGGTCGCCACCGGCGACGCCGTCGGGTCGTTCGAGGTCGGGGACCCGGTGTTCGGCCTGGCCCGCTTCCCACGGGCCGGGCACACGCTCGCCGAGCTCGTCGCCGTACCGGCGGCCGACCTCGCCACGGCACCCACCGCCTGGAAGGTGGAGCAGCAGGGAGCCGCTCCGCTGGCGGTGCTCACCGCGTGGCAGGCGTTCGAGGCCGCGGGGCTCGTGGGCGACGCCACCGGGAAGCGGGTGCTGGTGCTCGGCGGAGCCGGGGGCGTGGGACACCTCGCCGTCCAGCTCGCGAAGGCCCGCGGCGCCCACGTGGTCGCGACCGCGAGCCCGGCCAAGCACGCCGTCCTGGCCGGTCTGGGGGCCGACGAGACGATCGACTACCGGGACGAGGCCGCCCTCGCGGCCGTGGCGCCGGTCGACGTCGTCCTCTCGACGGTCGCCGACGGCGTCCCGCCGCTGGGCGCGGTCCGGCCGGGGACCACGGTCATCACGATCACCGGCTTCCCGGACGGCGCGGTCGAGGCGCTGCGGGCCGCCGGCGCGACCGGTGTCGAGCGGATCATGGTCGTCGCGGACGGCCCGGCACTCGCCGAGGTCGCCGGGCTGGCCGACGCGGGACGGCTCACCGTCCTCGTGGACGGGGCGTACCCGCTGGACGAGGTGGTCGCCGCCCAGGAGCGGCTGGAGACCGGCCGGGTCACGGGCAAGGTCGTCGTCACCTTCCCCTGAGTCGGCGGACCGGGCCGCAAGGTGTCCGCGTTCTGCCGTCGTTGACGGGAGGGTCCACTGCCGCCGATACGATCAGCGGGTGAACAGTCCTCTCAAGGTTGCCGTGCTCGGTTGCGGGTCCGTGGGGTCGCAGGTGGTGCGGCTGCTCGGCGAGCAGGCCGACGACCTTGCGGCCCGGGTCGGTGCCCCCGTGGAGCTGGTCGGCGTCGCCGTACGACGTCTCGACAGCCCGCGCGAGGTCGAGGTGCCGGCCGGGCTGCTCACGACCGACGCCGCGGCGCTGGTCGCCCGCGACGACGTCGACGTGGTGATCGAGGTGATCGGTGGCATCGAGCCGGCCCGGTCCCTCATCCTGTCCGCGCTCGAGCACGGCGCCTCGGTCGTGACCGCCAACAAGGCGCTGCTCGCCGAGGACGGCGCGACGCTCTTCGAGGCCGCCGAGAAGGCAGGCCGCGACCTCTACTACGAGGCCGCGGTCGCCGGCGCCATCCCGATCCTGCGTCCCCTGCGCGAGTCGCTCGCCGGAGACAAGGTCACCCGGGTGCTCGGCATCGTCAACGGCACCACCAACTTCATCCTCGACAAGATGGACACCTCGGGCGCGGGCTTCGGTGACGCGCTCGAGGAGGCCCAGGCCCTCGGGTACGCCGAGGCGGACCCGACCGCCGACGTCGAGGGCTTCGACGCCGCCGCGAAGGCCGCGATCCTGGCGAGCCTGGCGTTCCACTCCCGGGTGACCGCCAGCGACGTGCACCGCGAGGGCATCACCGAGGTCAGCGCCGGCGACGTCCGCTCGGCGCGCGACATGGACAGCGTCGTCAAGCTGCTCGCGATCGCCGAGCTGCGCACCGACGAGCAGGGCGAGGAGGCGGTCAGCGTCCGCGTCCACCCGGCGATGATCCCCAGGTCGCACCCCCTGGCCAGCGTCCGCGAGGCCTACAACGCGGTCTTCGTCGAGTCCGAGGCCGCCGGCCAGCTCATGTTCTACGGCCCCGGCGCCGGTGGCTCCCCGACCGCGAGCGCCGTCCTCGGCGACCTCGTCACGGTCGCGCGCAACCACCGCCAGGGCACGCGCGGCGTCGGCGAGTCGGCGTACGCCGACCGGGCCGTGCTGCCGATGGGGGAGACCCGCACCCGCTACCACGTCGCCATCGACGTGGACGACAAGGCGGGCGTGCTCGCTGCGGTCGCCCTGGCCTTCGCCGAGCACGGCGTCTCCATCCAGACCGTTCGTCAGGAGGGGCGGGGCGACGACGCCCAGCTCGTCGTCGTCTCGCACGAGGCGACGGACGCGGCACTGTCCGCGACCGTCGACCACCTGCGTGGCATGGACATCGTGCGCGAGGTCACCTCGGTGATGCGCGTCGAGGGAGCCGAAGAGTGAGCATGAGCAACACCCCCAACGGCCAGGCCAACGGGCAGTGGCGCGGCGTCATCGAGGAGTACCGCGAGCTCCTGGACATCCCCCAGGACACCCCGGCGGTGACCCTGCGTGAGGGCGGCACCCCGCTGGTCCACTCCGAGTGGCTCTCCGGTCTGACCGGTGCCCAGGTCTGGCTCAAGGTCGAGGGCAACAACCCGACCGGCTCGTTCAAGGACCGCGGCATGACCACGGCCCTGTCCGTCGCCGTCCACGAGGGCGCCAAGGCAGTCGTGTGCGCCTCGACCGGCAACACCTCCGCCTCGATGGCCGCGTACGCCGCGAAGGCCGGGGTCACCCCGATCGTGCTGGTCCCCGAGGGCAAGATCGCCGCGGGCAAGATGGCCCAGGCCGTGCTCCACGGCTCCCAGGTCATCCAGGTCCGCGGCAACTTCGACGACTGCCTGCGGATGGCCCGCGAGATGGCGTGGAAGTACCCCGTCGCGCTCGTCAACTCCGTCAACCCGGCCCGCCTCGAGGGCCAGAAGACCGCGGCCTTCGAGATCGTCGACTTCCTCGGTGACGCGCCCGACTACCACCTGCTGCCGGTCGGCAACGCCGGCAACATCTCGGCGTACTGGCTGGGCTACACGCAGTACGCCGGCCTCGGCCGCGCCTCGAGGAAGCCCGTCATGCGCGGCTTCCAGGCCGAGGGCGCCGCGCCGCTGGTGACCGGCGAGCCGTTCCCCGACCCCGAGACCCGCGCGACGGCGATCCGGATCGGCAACCCTGCCTCCTGGAAGCTCGCCGAGGCGGCGCGCGACGAGTCCGGCGGCCGGTTCGCCGCCGTCTCCGACGGCCAGATCCTCGCCGCGCAGAAGGCGCTCGCCGCCAACGACGGCGTCTTCGTCGAGCCCGCCTCGGCCGCCGGCATCGCCGGCCTTCTCGCCGAGCTCGAGGCCGGGGAGTCCTACACCGGCAGCACCGTCGCGATCACGGTCACCGGCCACGGCCTCAAGGACATCGCCACCGCCCTCGACGGCCTGGTGCTGCCCGACGTCGTGGTCGACGCCGACGTCGACGCCGCAGCCACCGCTGCGGGCCTCTGACGCCGATGACCTTCGTGGAGGGCCCGGTCCGGGTCCGGGTGCCTGCGACGTCGGCCAACCTCGGTCCGGGCTTCGACACCCTCGGCCTCGCCCTCGACCTGCACGACCGGCTCGAGGCCGAGGTGCTCCCCGACGGCCTCGTCGTCGAGGTCCGGGGGTACGGCGAGGGACAGGTCCCGCTCGACGAGCGGCACCTCGTGGTCCGCGCGATGCGCGCGACCTTCGACCGCCTCGGCAAGCAGCCGACCGGCCTGCGCCTGTCCTGCACGAACGTGATCCCGCACGCCCGCGGGCTCGGGTCCTCGTCGGCGGCGATCGTCGGCGGGGTGTGGCTGGCCCGCGAGCTGGTCGCCGGTGGGCGCCTGCTCCTCGACGACGCCGCGCTGCTCGACCTGGCGGCCCAGCTCGAGGGCCACCCCGACAACGTCGCCCCGGCGCTGCTCGGTGGCTTCGTGATCTCCGGCCAGGACGCCGACGGCGCCTTCTGGGCGGTCCCCGGCAGCGTCGACCCCCGGGTCGGAGCGGTGGTGTTCGTCCCGACCACGCCGGTCGAGACCGAGACCGCGCGCGGTCTGCTGCCGGCCGACGTACCCCATGCGGACGCGGCGGCCAATGCCGGTCGCGCTGCCCTGCTCGTCGCGGCGCTCTCCGGACACCCCGAGGAGCTCCTGCGCGCGACCGAGGACCGGCTGCACCAGAACTACCGGCGGCCCGCGATGCCCGCGAGCCTCGCGCTCGTCGAGTCGCTGCGTGCCGACGGGATCCCGGCCGTGATCTCGGGCGCCGGGCCGACGGTGCTGGCCTTCACCGACGGCCCCGGCTCCGCCGCCACCGAGGCGCTGCTCGCCCGCTGCCCCGAGGGGTGGGGCGGGCACGCGCTGGCCGTCAGCGGCACCGGCGCCGCGCCGGACGACCGCTGAGGGCCGTGATCCCCGCCACCGTGGTGGTACATTGACGCAGCGCCGCAGTTCTCGGCGCCCCGGCGGGCTCGGCTCGCCCCTCTTCCAGGAACGCCTGGCCGTCGGCCGGACGGACCTTCGCAGGACCAGACCAGTGCGTGTTCCGCCGTCGTTCGATCGTGGAACCCACGAGATACGTGGGAAGGACTCACGTGACCGAAACTCCCGACTCCACCGCGCCCGCCACGGCAGCCCCGAGGAAGCGCTCCGGTGGACTCAACTCCATGCTCCTCGCCGACCTCAAGGCGATGGCCGGTGGCATGGGCATCCCCGGCGCCGGCTCGATGAAGAAGGCCGCGCTCGTCGACGCGATCAAGGCCGCCCAGGCCGGCGCGCCGGCTTCGCGCGGTGCGGAGCGGCCCAAGGCTGAGCAGACCGAGAAGGTCGAGAAGACCGAGAAGGTCGAGAAGGCCGACCAGCCCCGGGCGGAGAAGGCAGGGAAGGGCGAGCAGCCCCGGGCCGAGAGGAGCGAGCAGCCCAAGGCGGACCAGCCCAAGGCGGACCAGCCCAAGGCGGACCAGCCCACGGCGGGGCAGCCCGAGGCGGACAAGTCCGAGCAGGCCGCGAGCGAGCAGCCGAAGGGCCAGCAGCGGCAGGGCGGCCAGCGCCAGCAGAAGCAGGGTGGCCAGAACCAGCAGCAGAAGCAGGGCGGTCAGCAGCAGAAGCAGGACCAGCCCCAGCAGAGCAAGCAGAACCAGCAGAACCAGCAGCAGGACCAGGCCCGCCCCGCGGCGGCCGCCCCCGCCGGCGAGAACGACGACGTCGACGACGACGGTGACGGCGAGGGCGGCAGCCGCCGCAACCGGCGCCGCCGTGGCCGTGACCGGGACCGCACCAACCGTGCGGGCCGCGAGCCCGACACCGAGGTGCGCGAGGACGACGTCCTCGTGCCGGCGGCCGGCATCCTCGACGTACTCGACAACTATGCGTTCGTGCGCACCGGTGGATACCTCGCCGGGCCCGACGACGTCTACCTGTCGCTCTCGATGGTCCGCAAGTACGGCCTGCGCCGCGGTGACGCGATCACCGGGCAGGTCCGCCAGCCGCGCGACGGCGAGCGCCGCGAGAAGTTCAACCCGATGGTCCGGGTCGAGACGGTCAACGGCGTCGACCCCGAGCACGCGAAGAACCGGGTGGAGTACACCCAGCTGACCCCGGTCTCGCCGAACGAGCGACTGCGGCTCGAGACCGGCCCCGACGACCTCGCCGGTCGGCTCATCGACATGGCGGCGCCGGTCGGCAAGGGCCAGCGGGGCCTGATCGTCTCGCCGGCGCGCGCCGGGAAGACGACGCTGCTGCAGTCCATCGCCAACGCGATCACCACCAACAACCCCGAGGTCCACCTCATGGTCGTCCTCGTCGACGAGCGGCCCGAGGAGGTCACCGACTTCGAGCGCTCGATCAAGGGCGAGGTGATCGCCAGCACCTTCGACCGCCCCGCGATCGACCACACCGTCGTGGCCGAGCTGGCCGTCGAGCGGGCCAAGCGGCTGGTCGAGCTGGGCCACGACGTCGTGATCCTGCTCGACGGGCTGACCCGCCTCGGCCGGGCCTACAACCTGGCGGCACCGGCCAGCGGCCGGATCCTTTCCGGCGGCGTGGACTCCTCGGCCCTCTTCCCGCCGAAGCGGTTCTTCGGCGCGGCACGCAACATCGAGAACGGCGGCTCGCTGACGATCCTCGCGACCGCCGTCGTCGACTCCGGCTCCCGCGTGGACGAGGTGTTCTTCGAGGAGCTGCGCGGCACCGAGAACCTCGAGCTGCGGCTGCGCAGCGACTTCGCCGAGAAGCGGCTGTTCCCGGCCATCGACGTCGTCGCGTCGGGCACCCGCCGCGAGGAGCTGCTGCTCGGCAAGGAGGAGCTCGAGATCGTCTGGAAGCTGCGCAGCGAGCTGGCCGAGGGCGACCGGGCCGAGGCCCACGCCGCCCTGCTGCAGCGGCTGAAGAACTCGCGCACCAACTACGAGTTCCTGCTGCGCGTCCAGCGCGACTGAGCGCGACGCCGGGCGCGGCCACCCTGCATTTGGGTGGCGTGGCCGCCGCCCGTAGAATCGACTGTTGGCTCCGGTTCACGTTCCACAACCCGTGGTGCGACCCGGACCCCCGTGAGAGGACACCATGAAGAAGGACATCCACCCCGAGTACGTCGTGACCCAGGTGACCTGCACCTGTGGCGCCTCGTTCACCACCCGCAGCACCGCGACGTCCGGCTCGATCCACGCCGACGTGTGCTCGCAGTGCCACCCGTTCTACACCGGCAAGCAGAAGATCCTCGACACCGGCGGCCGCGTGGCCCGGTTCGAGGCCCGCTACGCCAACGTCGGCAAGAAGTAGCCGTCCCCGAGCGCCGGTCGTCCGCCCCTGCGGACGGCCGGCGTTTCGCTTTCTCGCGGCCGCTTGACGGGCATTTCCTGCACTTGACGGGCGTTGCAATGCCCGACAACCGCCGGAATCACCGGTCGACCGGCGATTCCTGCACCGCCCAGCCGAAGGAGTCCAGGTGTTCGAAGCCGTCGAGGGCATGCTCGCCGAGCACGCCGAGCTCGAGTCGAGGCTGGCGCTGCCGGAGACGCACGCCGACGCCCGGCTGGCGCGCACCCTCAACCGGCGCTACGCCGAGCTGAACGCGGTGATCGCCGCCTGGCGCGAGTGGCAGCGCCACGGCGACGACGCGGAGGCCGCGCGGGAGCTCGCCGCCGACGACCCCGCCTTCGCCGAGGAGGTCGACGCCCTCCTGGCCCAGCGTGAGGACGCGGCGGAGCGGTTGCGCCGGCTGCTCGTGCCGCGGGACCCCGCCGACGACAAGGACGTCCTGCTCGAGGTGAAGTCGGGGGAGGGCGGCGAGGAGAGCGCGCTGTTCGCCGGCGACCTGCTCCGCATGTACTCCAGGTACGCCGAGCGCCGCGGGTGGAAGACCGAGCTCCTCGACGCGACGGAGTCGGACCTGGGCGGCTACAAGTCCGTCACCGTCGCGGTCAAGGCCACCGGCGGCACCGAGCCGGGCCAGACGCCGTACGCCCTGCTCAAGTACGAGGGCGGAGTGCACCGCGTGCAGCGGGTCCCCGTCACCGAGTCGCAGGGCCGCATCCACACCAGCGCTGCCGGCGTGCTCGTGATGCCGGAGGCCGAGCAGGTCGACGTCGAGATCAACGAGAACGACCTGCGCATCGACGTCTTCCGCTCGTCGGGCCCCGGCGGCCAGAGCGTCAACACGACGGACTCGGCGGTGCGGATCACCCACCTGCCGACCGGGATCGTGGTCAGCTGCCAGAACGAGAAGTCGCAGCTGCAGAACAAGGAGCAGGCGATGCGCATCCTGCGGGCCCGTCTGCTGCAGGCCGCGCAGGAGGCGGCAGACGCCGAGGCCAGCGACGCCCGGCGCAGCCAGGTCCGCACGGTCGACCGGTCCGAGCGGATCCGCACCTACAACTTCCCGGAGAATCGGATCTCCGACCACCGCACCGGCTACAAGGCCTACAACCTCGACCAGGTGCTCGACGGCGACCTGCAGCCGGTCCTCGACTCGTGCGTCGAGGCCGACATGGCCGCCCGCCTGGCCGCCCTCGAGGACTGATGAGCACGACCAGGGAGCTGCTGCGCGACGCCGCCGACCGGCTCCGGGCTGCCGGCGTCGCCAGCCCCGAGCACGACGCCGCCGAGCTGCTCGCGCACGTCCTCGGCACCACCCGTGGCGAGCTCCTCCTCGCGCCGGACCTCGCCCCCGAGCACCGGCAGCGGTACGACGAGCTGCTGGCCCGCCGCGCCTCCCGGGAGCCGCTCCAGCACCTCCTCGGCGCCGCCTGGTTCCGCCACGTCGAGGTCGCGGTGGGGCCCGGTGTCTTCGTCCCGCGGCCGGAGACCGAGCTGCTCGCCGGCTGGGCGATCGAGCACGCCACCGCCATCGCCGCGACGGGTGCACGACCGGTGGTCGTCGACCTGTGCACCGGTTCCGGGGTGATCGCGAAGAGCATCGCCGACGAGGTGCCGCAGGCGCGGGTGCACGCCGTCGAGCTGGATCCGCCGGCCCACGCGTGGGCCGAGCGCAACCTCGCGGGCACCGGCGTCGAGCTGCGCCTCGGCGACCTCGCCACCGCCTTCGACGACCTCGCCGGGCGGGTCGACGTGCTGGTCAGCAACCCGCCGTACGTGCCGCTGGAGGCGTGGGAGTCGGTGGCGCTCGAGGCGCGCGACCACGACCCCCACCTGGCGCTGTTCTCCGGCGACGACGGGCTCGACGCGATCCGGGTGATCGCCGCCCGCGGCCTGGCGCTGCTCAAGCCCGGCGGCGTGGTCGGCGTGGAGCACGCCGACGTCCAGGGCGAGTCCGCGCCGGCGGTGTTCAGCTACGGCGCGCGCTGGGAGGAGGTCCGCGACCACCGCGACCTCGCCGGCCGGCCCCGGTTCACCACGGCACGCCGCCCGCGCCACCAGCACGACGCAGTGGAAGGATGGAGCGCGTGAGTGCCGAGCGGTTCCCGACCGAGACCGACGAGGAGCGCGAGGCGGCGCTGGACGCGGCGAGCCGTGCCGTCCGGCTGGGCCGCCTGGTCGTCCTCCCCACCGACACCGTCTACGGCGTCGGCGCCGACGCGTTCGACCCCGACGCGGTCGCGCGGCTGCTGGCGGCCAAGGGCCGCGGGCGGGAGATGCCGCCGCCGGTGCTGGTCGGCACGAAGGGCACGCTGGAAGCGCTCGCGACCCGGGTGCCGTCGTACGTCGCCCCGCTGGTCGAGGCCTTCTGGCCCGGCGCGCTGACCCTGGTGTGCCACCAGCAGCCGTCGCTGCAGTGGGACCTCGGCGAGACCCGCGGCACCGTCGCGATCCGGATGCCCGACCACGCGGTGGCCCGCGAGCTGCTCGACCGCACCGGTCCACTCGCGGTGAGCTCGGCCAACCTCTCCGGCCTCCCGGCCGCCCTCGACGCCGCCGGCGCCATCGAGATGCTGGGGGAGTCCGTCGCGGTCGTCGTCGACGGCGGTACGTCCCCCGGTGGGGTGCCCTCCACCATCGTCGACGCCACCGGCGAGCGGCCCCGGCTGCTGCGCCTGGGCGCGATCGCCGTCGCCGACCTCGACGCAGCGCTGGCCGAGCACGGCACCACCGTCCAGGTCGAGCCCGACGACGACCAGCCGGGCGAGCAGGGGGAGCCGGAGGCCGCGCCCACCGATGCGTGAGTACCTCGTCGTCTTCCTGGTCGCCGCGATCGTCACCTACCTGCTGACGGTCGTCGCCCGGGAGATCGCACTGCGCACGGGGGCGGTCGCCAAGGTCCGCGACCGGGACGTCCATGCCGAGCCGATCCCGTACCTCGGCGGGCTCGCCATGCTGGGCGGGCTGTGGGCGGCGTACCTGGTGGCCCAGCAGCTGCCGTTCCTGAGCACGCGCAACCCGTTCTCGGACGACGCCCTGTCGGTGCTGGTGGCGGGCACCCTGGTCTGTGCGGTCGGCGTGGTCGACGACATCTTCGACCTCGACGCGCTCACCAAGTTCGGCGGCCAGGTGCTCGCGGTGGGGGTGCTGGTCTACGCCGGCATCCAGTTCAAGTACTTCTACCAGGCCACCGGCGAGGTCTTCTCGCTCGACCTGGGCCAGGGGGCCCTGCTCACCGCCTTCGTGGTCCTGGCGACGGTCAACGCGGTCAACTTCATCGACGGCCTCGACGGCCTGGCCGCCGGGGTGATCGGCATCAGCGCGTCGGCCTTCTTCCTGTTCTGCTACGCGCTCTCGGTCCTCAACGACGTCAGCCGGGCGACGACCGGTGCCCTGCTCTCGGCGGCGCTGGCCGGCGCCTGCGCCGGCTTCCTGGTCCACAACTTCCACCCGGCCCGCCTCTTCATGGGCGACAGCGGGTCGATGCTGATCGGCCTGGTCCTCTCCGCCACGGCGATCACGATCACCACCCAGTTCGCGCCCGGCGACCTCGCCCAGGGCGCCGACGGCACCCGGTCCAGCCTGCTGCCCGTGCTGCTGCCGTTCGCGCTGCCGATCCTGATCCTGATCGTGCCGTTGGGCGACCTGGTGCTGGCCGTCGTACGACGAACGCGGGCGGGACGCTCGCCGTTCGCCCCCGACAAGCAGCACCTCCACCACCGCCTGCTCGAGATCGGCCACTCCCACCGCCGCGCGGTCATCATCATGTGGCTGTGGGCCGGCCTGATCGCGTTCGGTGTGGTGCTGGCCAGCGTCTTCACCGGCCCGGTGGTCTGGGGAGGGCTCGGCCTGAGCCTGCTGGTGACCCTCGTGCTCACCTTCGCGCTGCCCCACGTCAACGACCCCGCGGACGCCCTCAAGGGGGCCGCGCAGGACGCCGGACCTCCCCCCGATTCGGAGCCCTCCGGGACTTTGTGATAACTTTCACGAACTCCCGGGGAGCATTCTCCGGGACCGCCCAGGACGCACCCGAGCAGAACGGCCGCCGATGCTGACGACCGAGACCCGGACCCACCGCACGGTGGTGCGCGCGGCCCTGGTGGCCGGCGCCGCGGCGGTGCTCCTCGTCGCGGTCGCCGCTCTCGTCGCCGGCTCGCCCGCCGCTCTCGGCGCAGCCGTCGGGGGAGTGATCGCCGTGGGCGTCTTCGCCTTCGGCTCCTTCGCCGTCGAGCTGGTCTCGCGCCTGATGCCCGCCGCGTCGCTGCTGTTCGCGATGGTCACCTACACCTTCCAGGTGGTGGCCATGGCGCTGGCCTTCGTGGTCGTCAACCGCTCCGGTCTGCTCGACGACGAGCTCGACCGGAACTGGCTCGGCGGCGCGATCATCCTCGGCGCGTTCGTGTGGATGACGGTGCAGATCGTGCTGGCCACGAGGGCCCGGATCCCGGCCTTCGAGCCGCGTCCCTCCACCCCGGTCGAGGGCGGTGCGCGATGACCTGGCGCGACTGCTATTGTCCGGGGCGCAATGAGTCAGCCCGAGGAGAAGCCCAAGGGCGATCCGTGGCATGCGTTCGGCTACATCACCGCCGGGGTCGCGTGCTACGGGCTGCTCGGATGGCTCGCGGACCAGTGGCTCGGTACCCGGTTCCTGGTTGCGGTCGGGATCCTCGTGGGTGCCGCCCTCGGGATCTACATGACCGCCGCACGGTTCCGCCAGGATCCGCCCGACAGTCCGAACTCAGACGAGCAGTGAACGCAGAGGAGACCTGGTGACCATCGCAGCCAGCGCCACCATCGCCGCCGAGGGTGGGGAGGGATTCCACGCCCCGGGGCCGAGCATCTTCGACCTGCCGCCGGTCTTCGAGATCGGCAGCCTCGGCGTCACCAAGCCGATGCTCCAGCTGGTGCTCGCCGCGGGCCTGGTGTTCACCTTCCTGTACCTCGCCGCCAAGCAGCGCTCGCTCGTGCCCGGCAAGCTCCAGTTCGCCGGCGAGGGCGCCTACGGCTTCGTCCGCAACAGCGTCGCGCGCGACATCATCGGCAGCCACGACTTCCAGAAGTTCGTGCCCTACCTGGTGACCCTGTTCTTCTTCATCCTGGTGAACAACATCTTCGCCAGCATCCCGTTCATCCAGTTCCCGACCTTCAGCCGCGCCGGCATGGCCTACGCGCTGGCCGGACTCTCGTGGCTGGTCTACAACGGCGTCGGCATGAAGAAGCACGGCGTGCTCGGCTACCTCAAGCTGCAGAGCGTGCCGTCCGGCGTCAGCCCGGCGATGTACCCCCTGCTCGTGCCGCTGGAGTTCTTCTCCAACATCCTGGTCCGCCCGGTCACGCTGGCCCTGCGTCTGTTCTGCAACATGTTCGCCGGCCACATCCTGCTGGTCCTGTTCGCGACCGGCGGCCTCTACCTCATCGAGCACGTCGGTGGCATCGGCTACGTCGCCGGGCCCCTGGCCTGGGTGCTCGCGATCCTCGTCAGCTTCCTGGAGATCCTGGTCCAGTTCCTGCAGGCCTACGTGTTCGTCCTGCTGAACGCCATGTACATCCAGGGCGCGCTCGCCGACGAGCACTGATCTCTCGCTCGACCCTCCCCAACCCACAGTTCTCGCACGAGAAAACAACCCGAAAGGAAAGTAGCCATGGGTGGCTCTCTCAACATGATCGGTTACGGCCTGGCTGCCATCGGCCCGGGTATCGGCATCGGTCTCATCTTCGCCGCGTACATCAACGGCGTTGCCCGTCAGCCCGAGGCGCAGAGCCGCCTCCAGTCGATCGCGATCCTCGGCTTCGCGCTCGCCGAGGCGCTCGCCATCATCGGCATCGCCCTCGCCTTCGTCCTCACCGGCTCCAGCACTGAGTGACGATCGTCTTCCGACGATCGCTGATCACCGACAGCCAGCTCGACCCAGATAGGTCAGGTCCATGAAATCACTGGTGATTCTCGCCGCCGCGGAGGGGGAGGAGCACAACCCGCTCGTCCCGCTGTGGGAGGAGGTGGCGATTGCTCTCGTGGTGTTCGGCATCCTCTTCTTCGCCATCAAGAAGTTCGTCGCCCCGAACTTCGAGAAGACGTTCGTCGAGCGCTCCCAGGCGATCGAGGGCGGCATCGCCGCGGCTGCGACCAAGCAGGCCGAGGCCGACGCCAAGCTGGCCGAGCTCGAGAAGCAGCTGGCCGACGCGCGTCACGAGGCCGCGCGGATCCGTGAGGAGGCGCGCGAGCAGGGTGCTGCGATCGTGGCCGAGCTGCGGGAGCAGGCCCAGGCCGAGTCGGCTCGCATCGTCGAGCACGGCAAGGCGCAGATCGAGGCCGAGCGCCAGCAGGCGGTCACCTCGCTGCGAGCCGAGGTCGGCACCCTCGCGACCGGCCTCGCGGGCCGCATCGTGGGCGAGTCCCTCGACGACGACGCGCGCCAGGCGCGGGTCATCGAGCGGTTCCTCGCCGAGCTGGAGACGGCCGACGCCGCCGACGCCGGCAAGGACGCCTGATGGTGTCCTTCCGCGGCGGCTCCGCAGACGCCATGGCCGCCCTCACCGACCTCGTCGGTGGGGTGGCCGAGGCGTCCGCCTCGGCGGTCGCCGGCGACCTGTTCTCCGTGGCCCGCACCGTGCGGGCCGAGGCGTCGCTGCGCCGGGTCGTCACCGACCAGTCGGTCCCGGCCGAGGCCCGCGCCGGCCTGGTCGGCGACCTGTTCGGCGGCAAGGTCGACGCGGCCACGCTCGGCCTGCTGCGTGAGGCGGCCGGCCGACGCTGGACCCGCACCCGCGACCTCGCCGACGCGCTCGAGCAGCTCGGCGTCGTCGCCGCCGTCCGCTCGGTCGGCCTGCAGGCCGGCACGCTGGTCGACGAGCTGTTCTCCGTGCGCCAGCTGGTGGCCGGCAACAGCGACCTGCGCAACGCGCTGTCCGACCCGGTCCGCTCCGCGGCCGACAAGGGCGCGCTCGTCGACACCCTGCTCGCGGGCAAGGTGCTCCCGACGACCGTGCAGCTGGTCAAGCAGGCGCTGTCGGGCTCCTACCGGACCGTCACCGCCGCGCTCGAGGACTACGAGCGCACCGCCGCGCAGGTGCAGGGGGAGGGTGTGGCCACCGTCCACGTCGCCCGTCCGCTCACCGAGGCCGACCAGCAGCGCCTCGCTGCCGCACTGACGCGCCAGTACGGCCGCCCGGTGCACCTCAACATCGTCGTCGACGCCGGCGTGCTCGGCGGCATGAAGGTCGAGATCGGGGACGACGTCATCGACGGCACCGTCCTGGCCCGCCTGGACGACGCCCGCCGCAAGATCGCCGGCTGAGCCCGCGCGACCGCCGCACCACCCACGACTTCACAGCTGTAGACAAGAGAGAAGGCACCAGAGATGACGGAACTCTCCATCCGTCCGGACGAGATCCGCGACGCCCTCGCCAAGTACGTCGCTGACTTCCAGCCCGCGGCCGCGAGCAAGGAAGAGGTCGGCACCGTCGCCTCCGCCGCGGACGGCATCGCCCGCGTGTCGGGCCTCCCGTCGGCCATGGCCAACGAGCTCCTCGAGTTCGAGGACGGCACGCTCGGCCTCGCGCTGAACCTCGAGGACCGCGAGATCGGTGTCGTCATCCTCGGTGACTTCGACAAGATCGAGGAGGGCCAGACGGTCCGCCGCACCGGCGAGATCCTCTCGGTCCCCGTCGGCGAGGGCTACCTCGGCCGCGTCGTCGACCCGCTCGGCAAGCCGATCGACGGCCTCGGCGAGATCGCCACCGAGGGTCGCCGTGCCCTCGAGCTCCAGGCCCCCGGCGTGATGATGCGCAAGTCGGTCCACGAGCCGCTCGCCACCGGCATCAAGGCCATCGACTCGATGACCCCGATCGGCCGCGGCCAGCGCCAGCTGATCATCGGTGACCGCGCCACCGGCAAGACCACGGTCGCGATCGACACGATCATCAACCAGAAGCAGAACTGGGAGTCGGGCGACCCGTCGAAGCAGGTCCGCTGCATCTACGTCGCCATCGGCCAGAAGGGCTCGACCATCGCCTCCGTGCGTGGCGCCCTCGAGGAGGCCGGCGCCCTGGAGTACACCACCATCGTGGCGGCTCCGGCGTCCGACAGCGCGGGCTTCAAGTACCTCGCCCCCTACACCGGCTCGGCCATCGGCCAGCACTGGATGTACCAGGGCAAGCACGTCCTCATCGTGTTCGACGACCTGACCAAGCAGGCCGAGGCCTACCGCGCCGTGTCGCTGCTGCTGCGCCGCCCGCCGGGCCGCGAGGCGTACCCGGGTGACGTCTTCTACCTGCACTCCCGCCTGCTCGAGCGCTGCGCGAAGCTGTCCGACGAGCTCGGCGCCGGCTCGATGACCGGCCTGCCGATCATCGAGACCAAGGCCAACGACGTCTCGGCGTTCATCCCGACCAACGTCATCTCGATCACCGACGGCCAGATCTTCCTGCAGTCGGACCTGTTCGCGGCCAACCAGCGCCCGGCCATCGACGTCGGCATCTCCGTCTCCCGGGTCGGTGGCGCCGCGATGACCAAGGCGATGAAGGCCGTCACCGGCTCGCTCAAGGTCGACCTCGCGCAGTACCGCGCGATGGAGGCCTTCGCGATGTTCGCCTCCGACCTCGACGCCGCGTCGAAGCAGCAGCTGGCCCGTGGCCAGCGCCTGATGGCGCTCCTCAAGCAGCCGGCGTACTCGCCGTACCCGCTGGAGGAGATGACCGTCTCGCTGTGGCTTGGCACCTCGGGTCGCCTCGACGCCGTCGACACCGGCGACGTGCTGCGCTTCGAGAGCGAGTTCCTCGACTACCTGCGTCGCTCGCACGACGGCCTCCTGGCCGCCATCCGCGAGACCCAGAAGTTCGAGGACGAGGACGGCCTCGCCGCCGCGTACGACTCCTTCCTGAACCAGTTCGAGACCTCCGAGGGTGGCAGCATCAAGGTCGGGCACGAGCCCGAGGCCGAGGCGCTCGCCGACGACGAGCTCGAGCAGGAGCAGATCGTCAAGCAGAAGCGGGGCTGACGCATGGCCGTATCGCTGCGTGAGTACCGCGCGCGGATCAAGTCGACGGAGTCGATGAAGAAGATCACGCGCGCCATGGAGCTCATCGCTGCGTCCCGGATCATCAAGGCGCAGCAGCGGGCACAGGCGGCAGCGCCCTACGCCCGGGAGCTGACCCGTGCCGTGTCGGCGGTGGCGACGTACTCGAACGTCGACCACCCGCTGACGCGGGAGCAGGAGGACCCGAAGCGGGCCGCGGTGCTGGTCATCACCAGCGACCGTGGTCTGGCCGGTGCCTACTCCTCGAGCGTCATCAAGGAGACGGAGCGTCTCGCCGAGCGGCTGCGGGCCGAGGGCAAGGAGCTCGACTTCTACCTCGCCGGGCGCAAGGCGGAGGCGTACTTCAAGTTCCGTGGCCGTCCCTACGTCCAGGCCTGGACCGGCTTCTCGGACCAGCCGACGTACGACAAGGCCGCCGAGATCGGCGCCGCGCTGATCGAGGCGTTCCTCAAGGAGCAGGGCGAGGACGGGGACGTGGACGAGGTCCACGTGGTCTACACCCGGTTCCGCTCGATGCTCACCCAGGAGCCGACCGCGATCCGGCTGCTGCCGCTCGAGGTCGTCGAGGGTGAGGAGGCCCCCGAGGCCGACGAGCTGCTGCCGCTCTACGAGTTCGAGCCGTCGGCGGCCCAGGTGCTGGACGGGCTGCTGCCGCAGTACGTCCAGAGCCGGATCTTCTACGCCCTCCTGCAGGCGGCGGCCTCCGAGCTCGCCGCGCGGCAGAAGGCGATGAAGTCGGCGACCGACAACGCCGAGGAGCTGATCAAGAAGCTCACCCGGATCGCCAACCAGGCGCGCCAGGCGGGCATCACCCAGGAGATCAGCGAGATCGTCGGTGGCGTGAACGCGCTCGCCGACGCCCAGGCTGCGAACGACTGACCCACCAGAGAAAACATCAACGGAGTAAGACATGACTGCAACGGTTGAAGAGACCACCGCCAGCGGTGCGGCCTCGGTGGGTCGGATCGCTCGGGTCATCGGCCCGGTCGTGGACATCGAGTTCCCGACCGACGCGATGCCCGACATCTACAACAAGCTCGAGGCCGAGATCACCCTCGACGGCGAGACCACGGTCCTGCCGCTCGAGGTGGCCCAGCACATCGGCGACGGCATGGTCCGCGCCATCTCCCTGAAGCCGACCGACGGCCTGGTCCGTGGCCAGACCGTCTCCGACACGGGCAGCCCGATCTCGGTCCCCGTCGGCGACGTCACCCTCGGCAAGGTGTTCAACGCCACGGGCGACTTCCTCAACCTCGAGGCGGGCGAGACCGTCGAGGTGACCGAGCGGTGGGGCATCCACCGCAAGGCGCCGGCGTTCGACCAGCTCGAGTCGAAGACCCAGATGTTCGAGACCGGCATCAAGGTCATCGACCTGCTGGCGCCGTACGTCACCGGTGGAAAGATCGGCCTCTTCGGTGGTGCCGGCGTCGGCAAGACCGTGCTCATCCAGGAGATGATCGCCCGCGTCGCCAAGAACCACGGCGGCGTGTCGGTGTTCGCCGGCGTCGGCGAGCGCACCCGTGAGGGCAACGACCTCATCGTCGAGATGCAGGAGGCCGGCGTCTTCGACAAGGTCGCCCTGGTCTTCGGCCAGATGGACGAGCCGCCGGGCACGCGTCTTCGCGTCGCCCTGTCCGCGCTGACGATGGCGGAGTACTTCCGCGACGTGCAGGGCCAGGACGTGCTGCTGTTCATCGACAACATCTTCCGGTTCACCCAGGCGGGCTCCGAGGTGTCGACCCTGCTCGGCCGCATGCCGTCCGCGGTGGGCTACCAGCCCAACCTTGCTGACGAGATGGGCACCCTGCAGGAGCGGATCACCTCGACGCGCGGTCGCTCGATCACCTCGATGCAGGCGATCTACGTCCCCGCGGACGACTACACCGACCCGGCCCCGGCCGCGACGTTCGCGCACCTCGACGCGACGACCGAGCTCTCCCGAGAGATCGCGTCGCTGGGCATCTACCCGGCCGTCGACCCGCTGACCTCGACCTCGCGGATCCTCGACCCGCAGTACATCGGTCAGGCTCACTACGACTGCGCGATCCGCATCAAGCAGATCCTGCAGCGCAACAAGGAGCTCCAGGACATCATCGCGATCCTCGGTGTCGACGAGCTCTCCGAAGAGGACAAGATCATCGTGTCCCGCGCGCGTCGTATCCAGCGGTTCCTGTCGCAGAACACCTACGTCGCCAAGCAGTTCACCGGCATCGAGGGCTCGACCGTGCCCGTGGCCGAGACCATCGAGGCGTTCAACAAGATCGCCGACGGTGAGTACGACCACGTCGCCGAGCAGGCCTTCTTCATGTGCGGTGGTCTCGACGACGTCGAGCGCAACTGGGCCGAGATCCAGAAGAGCCTCTGATCATGGCTGACACCACGGTCGAGCACCTGCACGTCGAGCTCGTCGCTGCCGACCGGACCGTGTGGTCCGGTGAGGCGGCGATGATCATCGCGCGCACGCTCGAGGGAGACATCGGCGTGCTGCGCGGTCACGCGCCCACGCTGTCGCTGCTCTCCGCATCGGTGGTCGAGATCCAGGTCGCGAACTCCAACCAGCTCGTGGTCGTCGCCGTCGACGGCGGCTTCCTCTCGGTGGCCAACGACCGCGTGTCGATCCTGGCCGAGCGGGTCGAGCTGGCCGAGGACATCGAGGTGTCCCAGGCGCGCATCGACCTCGAGGAGGCCAAGCGGCTGCTCGACTCGAGCAACGAGGCGGAGCAGCGCGTCCGTCACGCCGAGGCGCGGATCCGCGCCGCGGAGAAGGTCTCGTAGAAGGTCACTGATACGCAGATGGCATGGTGGGAGTGGCTGCTCGACATCTGTGGCGCGCTCCTGCTCCTGTGTGTGCTGTACGGCGCCGGACTCATCGTCCGGCGCCGTACGCTCTCCCGGCACGGTGGCACCTTCGAGCTCAGCCACCGCTACCGGACGTCGTCCCCGTCGCGTGGCTGGATGCTCGGCCTGGGGCGCTACTCCGGCGAGACACTGGAGTGGTTCCGCGTCTTCACGCTGTCACCGCGCCCGAAGCGCTCCTGGCGTCGTGACGAGCTCGAGTACGACGGCCGCCGCGAGCCCGTCGGCACCGAGCAGGCCTCGCTCTACCCCGACCATCTCGTGATCCGCTGCCACTCGCCGGAGGGCGAGGTCGAGCTGGCGATGAGCGTCTCGTCGCTGACCGGCTTCCAGGCCTGGCTCGAGGCGATGCCCCCGGGAACGGACTGGAACCGGCGCTAGGCTCGCCCGGTGGACCCGACCTGTGCCGAGGCCACCGTCGGGTCGCGCACCGGACGCACGGTGCTCGCCGCGGCGATCCTCGGCTCCTCCCTGGCGCTGCTCGACAGCACCGTCGTCAACGTCGCGCTGCACCGGATCGGCGAGGACCTCGACGCCAGCCTCGGCGAGCTGCAGTGGGTCTCCAACGGGTACCTGCTCAGCCTCGCCTCGCTGACCCTGCTCGGCGGCTCGCTCGGCGACCGCTTCGGGCGGCGGCGCATCTTCACGACCGGCGTCCTCGGCTTCGCCCTCACCTCGGTCGCGTGCGGCCTGGCTCCGACGGCCGCATTGCTGATCGTCGCCCGCGTCGCGCAGGGCGTCGCTGCCGCGCTCCTGGTGCCCGGCAGCCTCGCCATGATCCAGGGCTCCTTCGCGCCGTCGGACCGGTCCCGCGCGATCGGCACCTGGTCGGGGCTCGGCGGCGTCGCCACCGCGATCGGCCCTTTCCTCGGGGGCTGGCTGGTCCAGGAGGTCAGCTGGCGCTGGGTGTTCCTCATCAACTTGCCCGTCGCGTTGCTGACCCTCGCCGTCGCGCGGCGGGTGCCCGAGACCCGCGACCCGTCGGCCGTGCGGGGCTTCGACCTGTCCGGCGCCGCGCTCTGCACCCTGGCGCTGGGCGGTCTCACCTATGCGCTGATCGAGTGGACGACGTCGCCCGGGGTCGCGACCGCCGCGCTCGCGGTGGGCGTGGTGGCCGGGGTCGCGTTCTGGTACGACGAGCGCCGCTCACACGCCCCGCTGCTGCCGCCCGGGTTGTTCGCCTCCCGGCAGTTCAGTGCCGCCAACGCGATGACCCTGCTGACGTACGCCGCCCTCGGAGGCGTGCTCTTCTTCCTCGTCCTGCAGCTGCAGACCGTCGCGGGCCTCGGCCCGCTCGAGGCCGGCGTGTCCACGCTGCCGATCACGGCCGTGATGCTGCTGCTCGCCGGTCGGGGCGGCGCCCTCGCGGGCCGGATCGGACCCCGGCTCCCGATGACCCTCGGCCCGTTGCTGTGCGCCGTCGGCACCGTCCTGCTGAGCCGGATCGACGCCGACCTCGACTACTGGACCGAGGTCGCCCTGCCCCTCATCGTCTTCGGCCTGGGCCTCGCCGCCCTGGTGGCGCCGTTGACAGCGGCGGTGCTGGCCGCCGTACCCGACGAGCACGCTGGCGTCGCCTCGGGCGTCAACAACGCCGTCGCCCGCGCCGGCTCGCTCCTGGCGGTCGCCGCCCTGCCGCTCCTGGTCGGGCTGTCGGGGGCCGACTACCAACGCCCCGCCGTCTTCGACGCCGGCTACCGCTCCGCGATGCTCGTCTGCGCCGGGCTCCTGGTCGCCGGCGGCGTGCTGTCGTGGCTGCTCATCCGCAACCCGCAGAGCTCGTCGAGCAGGCCGCGCCGCTAGGCGAGGACGTGTCGAGGACGTCCGTCCATGCACGGCGGACTGCTCCCCGCTGGTCGCGAGCACCGCTGGGGGCCCCGATACGCGCCTTCGCGGGTTCGTTCCTCACCGCGAGCGCTACTCGACCTTCGTTCGCCGCGCCGCTCCTTCGTCGCAGAGCGGCTGCTCACTCGAACAGCCCGCGGATGTCCTCGGCCCCGATCGAGGTGCTCATCGCCCCGTCGCCGTCGATGACCTGCGCGAACAGCTCGGCCTTGCGGGCCTTGAGCTCCATGACCTTCTCCTCGATGGTGTCCGTCGCGACCAGCCGGTAGACGTGGACGTGGCGCGTCTGGCCGATCCGGTGCGCGCGGTCGACGGCCTGCGCCTCGGCGGCGGGGTTCCACCACGGGTCGAGCACGAAGACGTAGTCGGCCTCGGTCAGGGTCAGTCCGGTGCCGCCGGCCTTGAGGGAGATCAGGAAGACCGGGGAGCCGCCGGAGCGGAACCTGTCGATGACGCCGGCCCGGTCGCGCGTCGTGCCGTCGAGGTACGTCGTCGCGATCCCGACATCGTCGAGGCGCGAGCGGACCCGGGTCAGGAAGGACGTGAACTGGCTGAACACCAGCGCCTTGTGGCCCTCGGCGGTGATCTCGGCGAGGTGCTCGACCAGGACGTCGAGCTTGGCCGAACCGACCGTCTCGTGCTCGTCGTCGACGAGCGCCGGGTCGAGCGCGAGCTGGCGCAGCCGGGTCAGGGCGCTGAAGATCGCGACTCGGTTGCGGTCGAAGTCCTCGACCAGGCCGAGGATCCGCTGCCGCTCCTTGGCGAGGTGCGTGTCGTAGATCTTGCGGTGCGCGGCCTCGAGGTCGACCTGGAGGACCTGCTCCTGCTTGGGCGGCAGGTCGTCGGCGACCAGCTCCTTGGTGCGCCGCAGCAGGAACGGCTTGATCCGCGCGCGGAACCTGTCGAGCACCACCTGGTCGCCGTCGCGCTCGACCGGCCGGACCACCTTCTCCGCGAAGGTCCGCGGCCACGGGTACAACCCGGGCACGGTGATCGAGAGCAGCGCCCACAGCTCCATCAGCCGGTTCTCGAAGGGAGTGCCGGTGACGGCGAGCCGGAACGGTGCGGTGATGGTCCGGATCGCCTGGTAGGTCTTGCTCTGGTGGTTCTTGGCCTGCTGCGCCTCGTCGAGCACCAGCCCGGACCACGCGAGGTCGGCGTACTCCTCGTGGGCCAGCCGCAGCAGCGTGTAGGTGGTGACCACGACGTCGTGGTCGCGGGCCAGCGCCGCCACGTCGTCGGTACGACGCGCGGCGACCGCCACCCGCAGCCCGGGCGCGTGCCGCGCGGCCTCGGTGGCCCACGCCGTGACGACGCTGGTCGGCGCGACGACGAGGAAGGGTGCGTCGAGCGGCCGCTCGGCGCGGGCGTGGGTGATGAGGGCGAGCACCTGCAGGGTCTTGCCGAGGCCCATGTCGTCGGCGAGGACGCCGCCGAGGCCGTGCTGCCACAGGAACGCCAGCCACCAGAAGCCCTCGCGCTGGTAGCTGCGCAGGTCGGTGACCAGGCCGCGGGGCTTGGGGCGCGGGATGTCGGTGAGGTCGCGCAGCGCCTGGGCGCGCTCGATCCACTCGGCGACCTGGGCGTCGACGAGCCCGGTCTCGGCGAGCTGGGCCCACAGGCCGAGGTCGTGGTGACCGATGCCGATCCGGCTGCCCTCGCGCTCGCGCAGCTCGGCGGCCGCGGTCACGACCTCGCGCAACCGGTCGAACTCGGGCCGGTCGGTGGTGACGTAGAGCCCGCTCGGCAGCACCAGGAACTCCAGGTCGAGGGTGAGCGCGGCGAGCACGTCGGGCAGAGGGATCTGCTCGCCGTCGACCCGCACGGTCACCGCCAGGTCGAGCCAGTCGGTGGTGCTGGACTCGGGCTCGACGAGGTCGAAGCGGATCTCGGGCGCGACGTCGGCCTCGCGGAAGTCGGGCCGCTCCTCCTCGACCACGCGCACCCCGGCGATCTCCCGCAGGTGGGGCAGGTCGTGGATGGCCAGGGTGAGGGCGTCGCCGTCGGTGAGCGTCGAGACCTGCAGCAGCCCCGGCGGCACGGTCGCGAGGAGCGCCTGCTCGGCCGCACGGTCCCGGACGCCGCCCAGCGACTCGCGGCTGGTGAGCGGACAGCTGCGCTCGGGGGCGTCGCCGTACTGCCAGTGCCACGCCAGCCCCGCCTTGGTCGAGGTGTGCCACGAGACGGTCAGCACCAGCGTCGGCGCCAGCGGCTCGGGCAGCTCGACCGCGGACGCGTCCGCGCGCACCGGCACCAGCCGCATCAGGCCGGGCAGCGCCTCGCGGAAGTCGGCGAGGTCGGCCGGCGGGACCAGGATCGGCGGGCCGTCGACCAGGTGGCGCAGCGCCGGTGGCACCGGCGTGGTGGTCGCGGCGACGACGAGGTGGCCGTGGTCGTCGAGCAGCCCGACGACCGATGCGGGTGAGCCGACCAGCACCACGGAGTCGTCGCGCCAGGTGCGGTCGCCGAGCGTGACGACCGCGCGCATGGTCGTGCCGCCCTCGACGTCGTGGAGCTCGGCGACCACCTCGGCCGGCTCGTCGGCCACCTCGACCGAGACCAGGGGGCGGGCGGCCAGCAGCGTGACGCCGGCGTCGCGGGCGTTGCGCAGCGCGCGGACGACCTGGTCGCCGAACTCGTCGAGCGCGGGGGAGAGCCCGGCGGGGGAGTAGCCGCGGTGCCCGGCCCACTGCGTGTGCAGCGCGGCGAGCGCGTCTGCCTGGCGCGGGACGAAGCCGCGCGGGCTGCCGCCGACGTCGCTCCACTCCGCGCCGCTCTTGATCCAGGGCTTGCTCTTCCCCTGCCGAAGCGGACGCACCCGCAGCGTCGGGCCGGCGGAGCGGTAGCTCCCGCGACCGCGGTCGAGGGTCACCTCGAGGGCGAGCGGGACCTCCTCGCGCACCGACGGTTGCTGTCGTTCCAGCTCGCCGACCAGACGCTCCACCGAACGCCGCCAGGCGGCCTCGCCGGCCGGCTGGGTGAAGGTCTGGCGCAGGGTCAGCGCCAGCGCGGCGCCGTGCTTGCACACCGAGCGCACCGGACAGGTGCACACGGTGAACACCCAGCCCGCGTAGCCGGCGTTGGGCGCCTCGACGTGGAGCTGGACCTGGTACGGCGCCTCCCGGGTGCCGAGGACCTCCGCGGTCGCCGTCACCGACGCGGCCGAGCGCATCCCGATCTCGGGACGCCGGACACCGCCCGCGGCGACGATCGCGCGGGCACGCTCCAGCGTCCCGGCGTCGAAGTGGCGCGCCAGGAAGTCGTCGGTCAGCTCGGCGAGGACGTCCACGGTTCCCTCATCGTGGCACGCACCCGCGGCGAAGGAGAGATCCGCGTGCGCGCACCGTCACCGGCCGCTGCGGCGCCGCTTCCCGGTGCCCTCGGGGAACGGCCACGGGAGGGTGATCGAGCCGCCGTGCGGGAGCGCCGACCAGCGCGCGGCGAAGTCGTCGTACCGGCCGAACAGCCGCTCCAGCAGCACCGGGTCGACCCCGCTGTCCTCGACCCTCCCTGGCCACGCCGGGTCCGGGCGCCGTCGCCCGCGGGCGACCTCCCACAGTGCCACCGTCAACGACGCGAGGCGCTCGGAGCGCGCCATGTCGGCCGACTCCTCCGGCGTCGGCTCGCGCCGCCGCCTCGACGAGGTACGCCGCGCGGCCGGGTCGGCCGGCCAGAACAGCCCGTCGTCACCGTCGGCCGCGGCCAGGCGGCCGTAGACCCCGCCGCGGATGCCGTCCTCGGCCTCCACCAGCAGGTGGGCGACGTCGTGGGGCACCGCGTCGCTGTGCCCCGGACCGTTGCGCGGGGCCAGGGCGGCGCCGACCGACCTGTCCACGGCGATCTCGTAGCGCCCGGCGAGCTTCGTGAAGGTCACGTCCACCGGCACCATGCTCGTGGTCGCCGGGGAGACCGGCAACCGGGTTTGCGCGGTGTCAGTCCGTCGCCGTGCCCAGCAGGCGCTCGGGGTGCCGTTCGACGTACCGCTCGACCGGCAGGGGCGCGCGACGACGGTAGCCCTCGGGCAACCAGACGTCGCCGCGCTGGGACAGGTAGACGATCTGCCAGCGGTACAGCCCGGCCAGTGCGCCGGGGTCGCGCTCGAGGACCCGGGCGTAGGCCCGGACGCCGCTCACGTAGCCGTCGTGGTGGTTGTAGGAGTGCAGCGCGTCGTCGAGGCCGCCGGGTGTGGTGCCGCCGCTGGCCGCGAGGTAGCGGGCTGCGGCGAGGACGGCGTCACGCGGGTCGTCGATGTCGCCCTTGCCGTAGCGCGCCCAGGTGGACGGGATGAACTGCATCGGCCCCCGGGCGCCCGCGGTGGAGAGGCCGCGGATCCTGCCGAAGCCGGTCTCCACGAGGTTGACCGCCGCCAGCACCTCCCACGGCACGCCGAAGGCGCGCTCGCCCTCCGCGTAGTGCGTCCGGAGGTCGTCGAGGGGCGCGGGCCTCACGATCCGCCAGGCCGGCAGCTCGCCGGACAGCCGCGTGAGGACGCTGCGCAGGCCGCGCCGTGCCTCGAGGTGATCGGTGACCGTGGCGCGATACGGGCCGGCGGCGGCGAGGACGCGATCGTGCCACGCGGGCCGGCGGGCCAGCTGGCGGTAGAGCACCTGGGTGTCGAACGCGGCCTGGCGCAGTGCGTCCTCGGTCGCGGCGGGGTCCCGGACCACGTCCTCGGCCGCGACCAGGCGCCGCGCGAGCTCGTCGGCGTCTCCGGCGGGAGCGGGGGCGCCGAGCGCCGGCGCCGCCGGTGCCGGGTCGCTCGTCGGAGCGGTGCCGGGCGTCGGGGGAGACGTCGTCGTCGGCGACGGCGTCGCGGTCGCATCGGCCCCCGGACGCCGCTCGCCCGGATCGCCGCCGCACGCCGCCGACAGCGCCGGCAGCACCACGAGGGCGGCCAGGCCTGCTGCGCGTCGGGCGGCGCGTCGGGAGGCGGGGCGGCGGCGGGTCACTCGCCCCGCTCGCCCCCCGGCACCCACAGCACGTCGCCCTGCTCGCGGTTGGCGTGCCGGGCGAGGATGAAGACCAGGTCGGAGAGGCGGTTGAGGTAGGTGATCGCCAGCGGGTTCATCACCTCGCCGTGCACCTCGTACGCCGCCCAGGCGGCCCGCTCCGCGCGGCGGACGACGGTGCGCGCGACGTGCAGGTGGGCGGCGCCGGGCGTGCCGCCGTTGAGGATGAAGGAGCGCAGCTTGGGCAGCGCCTCGTTGTACTGGTCGCACCAGCCCTCGAGGCGGTCGACGTACTCCTGCTCGATCCGCAGCGGCGGGTACTCCGGGTCGGCCACCACCGGCGTGCACAGGTCGGCGCCGACGTCGAAGAGGTCGTTCTGGACGCGGAACAGGACCTGCGCCACGTCGACCTCGAGCCCGCCGGTCGCGACCGCGACGCCGATCACCGCGTTGGCCTCGTCGACGTCGGCATAGGCCTGCAGCCGCAGGTCGGTCTTGGTCGTCACGCTCATGTCGCCGAGGCGGGTCTCGCCGGCGTCTCCGGTGCGCGTGTAGATACGGGTGAGGTTGACCATGCCTCGGAGGGTAGTCCTGACGGCCCTCGGAAAAAGTTCGGCCCGGCATGCAACCGATCGGACTGCCGACGCGTCATGGTGGGTAACAGGCGTGTGGGGCGTCTGTCCGGACGATCTCGGGAGGGAACCATGGGAGCACGGCAGCCAACAGCCATCCGCGTCGAGCATGTCCTCGGCGAGCCCGTCCTGGTCCTCGCCGGTGATCTCGACGTCCGCAGCACGGGCGTGCTGCGCACGGCCGTCCACGACCACATCCACGCGTGCGGCACCGACTTGATCAGTCCGGTCGTGCTCGACATCAGCGCGGTCCGCTCGGTCGACGCGACCGCTCTCAAGGTGATCGCCGCGGCCTGCCGGCAGGCCCAGCGCTACGGCGTCCGCGTCGTCCTGCGCGGCGCCCAGCCCGCCGTGCGGCGGATGCTGCACCTCACCCACCTGATCCGGCTGATCGAGCTCGAGCGGGAGCCCATCCCCGCCTGATCCCGGGCTCGGTCGCCGTGACAACGCCGCCTGCTCGGGGGCGGCGTTGTGGAGAACCCCACACGGACGGCGGTTACCAAGCGGTAGTGATCGGCCTACGCTTCGGCGTATGAGCACCTCGCCCGACGCAGCCGGCACCGCCGGGAAGGCATCGCACGCCAAGGACCGCCCGTGGGTGATGCGGACCTACGCCGGTCACTCGACCGCCGAGGCGTCCAACGCGCTGTACCGGACCAACCTGGCCAAGGGCCAGACCGGACTGTCCGTGGCCTTCGACCTGCCGACGCAGACCGGCTACGACCCCGACAGCCCGCTCTCGCGCGGCGAGGTCGGCAAGGTCGGCGTCCCCGTGCCGCACCTGGGGGAGATGCGCAAGCTCTTCGACCAGATCCCCCTCACCGAGATGAACACCTCGATGACGATCAACGCGACCGCCATGTGGCTGCTCGCGATGTACCAGGTCGCGGCCGAGGAGCAGAACCCGGACCTGTCGCCGTCCGAGGTCGCCCACCAGCTGGCGGGCACGACCCAGAACGACATCATCAAGGAGTACCTCTCGCGCGGGACCTACGTGTTCCCGCCGGAGCACTCGCTGCGCCTGATCGGCGACATGATCGCCTACACGGTCCACGAGATCCCGAAGTGGAACCCGATCAACATCTGCAGCTACCACCTGCAGGAGGCCGGCGCGACGCCGGTGCAGGAGATCGCCTACGCCATGTGCACCGCGATCGCGGTGCTCGACCAGGTCAAGAACTCCGGCCAGGTCTCCGACGACGACTTCGAGAAGGTCGTCGGCCGGATCTCCTTCTTCGTCAACGCGGGCGTCCGCTTCGTCGAGGAGATGTGCAAGATGCGCGCCTTCGTGGAGCTCTGGGACGAGATCACCCGGGAGCGCTACGGCGTCACCGACGAGAAGATGCGCCGGTTCCGCTACGGCGTGCAGGTCAACAGCCTGGGCCTCACCGAGGCGCAGCCGGAGAACAACGTCCAGCGCATCGTGCTCGAGATGCTCGCCGTGACGCTGTCCAAGAAGGCCCGCGCCCGAGCCGTCCAGCTTCCCGCGTGGAACGAGGCCCTCGGCCTTCCGCGCCCGTGGGACCAGCAGTGGTCGCTTCGCCTGCAGCAGGTCCTCGCCTTCGAGTCCGACCTGCTCGAGTACGACGACATCTTCGACGGCTCGCCCGTCGTCGAGGCCAAGGTCCAGGAGCTGATCGCCGGCGCCAAGGCCGAGATCGACCGGGTCCAGGCGATGGGCGGCGCGATCGCCGCCGTCGACTCGGGCTACATGAAGCAGGAGCTGGTCTCCTCCCACGCCCGCCGCCGCGCGGCCATCGAGGCCGGCGAGGAGATCATCGTCGGCGTCAACAAGTTCGACACCACCGAGCAGAGCCCGCTGACCGCGGACCTCGACGGCGCGATCATGGTCGCCGACCCCGAGGCCGAGAAGTCGGCGCTCGCCTCCGTGGAGGCGTGGAAGTCCCAGCGCGACGCCGCCGAGGTCGAGGCCGCCCTCGCCCGCCTCGCCGAGGACGCCAAGTCCGGCACCAACCTGATGGCCGCCACTCTCGCCGCCGCCCGCGCGGGCGCGACCACGGGGGAGTGGGCCGGTGTGCTGCGCGAGGTCTTCGGCGAGTTCCGCGCACCGACCGGTGTCGCCGGTGCGGTCGGCGTCGCCGAGGCCGGTGCCGAGCTGACGGCGGTCCGCGAGGCGGTCCGTACGACGGGTGAGGAGCTCGGCGGTCGCCTCCGCCTGCTCGTCGGCAAGCCCGGTCTCGACGGCCACTCGAACGGCGCCGAGCAGGTCGCCGTCCGCGCTCGCGACGCCGGCTTCGAGGTCATCTACCAGGGCATCCGGCTCACCCCGGAGCAGATCGTCGCTGCGGCCGTCGCCGAGGACGTGCACTGCGTCGGCCTGTCCATCCTCTCCGGCTCCCACATGGAGCTGGTGCCTGCCGTGCTCGACGGCCTGAAGGCCGCCGGCATGGGCGACGTCCCCGTCATCGTCGGCGGGATCATCCCGGACTCCGACGGCAAGGCGCTCGTCGAGCTCGGCGTCGCCGCGGTCTACACCCCCAAGGACTTCGGGCTGACCGAGATCATGGGCGGCATCGTCAAGGTGATCCGCAAGGCCAACGGCCTGGCCTGACGGTGGCCGCTTGTAACTAAGTGTTACAGCAGCTATTTGGGGCTGGTGCGACCAGTGTGGTGGATAGCGGAGCCGTAACACTTAGTTACATGTCGCTGGCGATCACCCGGGACAAGGACCCGGGGTCGCGGCCGACGACCGTCGTACCGTCCGAGGCGGTGAGGATGGGGCGCTGGATGAGCCTCGGGTGAGTGGACATCAGGTCCAGCCACTCGGCGCGGTGCTCGACCACCTTGGCGGGCAGGGTGACGCCCAGCCTGGCCGCGTCGGCGGTGCGGGCGATGTGCCAGGGCTCGAGCCCCAGGCGGGCGAGCACGTCCTCGAGCTCGGCGACCGTCGGCGGCTCGTCGAGGTAGCGACGCACGGTGTACTCGGCGCCGGCCTCCTGCAGAGCGCTCTCGGCGGTTCGGCACTTGGAGCACGCGGGGTTCAGCCAGATCTCGATCACGCGCGAACCCTAGTGGCCGCGGCCACGTGTGAGACGCGTCACGTCGGTTAGGTCTGCCTATCCTCAATCGCCTACCCTCGTGCCCGTGGGCAAGGACAAGAAGAAGTCGAAGGGGAAGGTGCGCAAGCTCCCCAAGACGAAGTGCTGCGTGTCGAAGTCACGCTGCGGTCGCTGCCCCATCCGCATGCTCAAGGAGGGCACCCTCCCCGCCGGCTACACCGTGAAGAAGCGCGTGCTCGTCCGTGCCGACGGCAAGAAGGTCACCAAGAAGGGTCTGCAGAAGGCCGCCTGAGCGAGCGCCGCGGCCACCACTAGGCTGACGGCCATGGCTGCCCCTCGCTTCACCGACCAGCTCAACGCCCAGATCGGCAACGAGTTCGCCGCGCACAACCAGTACCTCGCGTGTGCCGTCTACTACGACGCCCTGACGATGCCGCAGCTGGCCGGCTTCTTCTACGCGCAGGCGATGGAGGAGCGCGAGCACGCCATGATGATGGTGCAGTACCTCCTCGACACCGACGCCGCCGTGCAGATCCCGGGCGTCGAGGCGCCGGTCGCCGACTTCGCGGACATCGTCGCCCCGATCTCGCTGGCGCTGGAGCAGGAGAAGCGGGTCACCGAGCAGATCAACGGCCTGGTCCGCACCGCTCGCGAGGAGTACGACTTCGCCTCCGAGCAGTTCATGCAGTGGTTCATCAAGGAGCAGGTCGAGGAGGTCGCGACCATGAACGACCTGCTCACGGTGGTCACCCGCAGCAAGGACGACATCAACGCGATCGAGGACTGGGTCGCCCGCGAGCGGAGTGCCGGCGACGCGGACCCGACCGCTCCGCCGGCTGCGGGCGCGGCCTGACCCGAGCTGCGGTCGGCGGGGGTCAGCCGCGGTGGCCGCGCGGGTGCCGGCGGCGGTAGACGAGCACCGCGAGCAGGGCTCCGATCGCCAAGCCGACCAGGCCGCCGATGGCGGATCCGGCGTCGCCCGGCAGCGCGGTGCCCAGCGCGATGCCGGCCATGCCTCCGACGAGTACCAGGCATGCGACGGCGAGGTTGAAGAACACCTCGCGGAAGTACACCCGCGAGAAGCTCTCCCCGGGAGCCGTCGACGCCGGCGCTGCCGTCTCGACCGTCGGCCGATCGACCTCGTCCACCGCCACCTCGGGCGCGTCGACCGGGATGGCCTTCACGACGGCCCTCACCGGCAGCGGCCCGTAGACGTGCGGGAAGGTCTCGCCCGCGCCGGGGAAGGGCTCCTCGTCGACCACGGGTACGCCGAGCAGCGCGGGGTCGATCTGCAGCAGCACCATCGGCTCGGTGACGTCGCCGTAGAACCTGTCCCGCACCGCCGTCCACTGATCGGCGCGGCTGGCGTGGATGAATCCCTCCTCGGCGAGGCTGCGTCCCCGCGTCGAGATCGTGTAGGAGCCGGTGCGTTGCGCCGCCTCCCAGTCGCGGAGCAGGGCGAGGTGGAAGATCGGTGTCATGGCGCGGCGGCTCAGAAGAGCCGGTCCTCGGCGTTGTCGAGGCCGCGCAGCGCGTCGTAGTCGACCACGGCGCAGGCGATGCCGCGGTCCTCGGCGAGGACCCGGGCCTGGGGCTTGATCTCCTGGGCCGCGAAGATCCCGCGCACCGCGCCCTTGCCGGTGAGCAGGGGGTCGCGGTTGAGCAGCTCGAGGTAGCGGGTGAGCTGCTCGACGCCGTCGATCTCGCCGCGGCGCTTGATCTCGACGGCGACCGACAGGCCGTCGCTGTCGCGGCACATCAGGTCGACCGGGCCGATGGCGGTCGGGAACTCGCGCCGGACCAGGGTCAGGCCCGCGGCCAGGGTGGCAGGGTGCTCGGCGAGCAGCTCCTGGAGGTGCTTCTCGACGCCGTCCTTCTGCAGGCCGGGGTCGATCCCCAGCTCGTGCAGCGTGTCGTGGTGGATCTCCTCGATGAGGATCCGCAGCGTGTCGGGGGTCTGGCCCTTCGGCGCCTTCGCCGTGACGGTCCACTCGACGCGGCCGTCCTCGGCCTCGCCCTCGCGGACGGTGCACGGCGGCGACATCCAGTTGAGCGGCTTGTAGGAGCCGCCGTCGGAGTGCACGAGCACCGATCCGTCGGCCTTGATCATGAGCACCCGGGTCGCCATCGGGAGGTGCGCGGTCAATCGGCCTGCGTAGTCCACCTGGCAACGCGCAACGACGAGTCTCACGGGCGACGAATCTACAGTCTGCTGCGTGGAGATCGACGACCAGCCGTGGTGGCGCCCCGAGCGCGTCGACGAGCAGGGGCGTACGACGTCGTGGCTGCTCGCCGTACGCGTCCAGCCGGGCGCCTCGCGCACGGGTGCGGCGGGCCCGGCCGGAGTGGAGGGCGCCGAGCTCAAGGTCCGGCTCGCCTCGCCGCCGGTGGACGGCCGGGCCAACGACGAGCTGGTGCGCTGGCTGGCCAAGGAGCTCGGCGTGCCCAAGGGGGCGGTGGTCCTGGTGCGCGGGCAGGCCTCCCGGTCGAAGCTGGTGCGGATCGACGTCACGGCCCGCCGGATGTGACGTCTGTCTCTGTCCACATGGTTACCGACGGGTAGTCACTGGCCCGGTCGGGTGCCACACTGCCAGCCATGACTTCGAGCGAGCAGATCTTCAACACGCTGGTGCTCCCGTACCTCAACCACGCGGTGCGCACCTACGAGTCGGGCTACGCCTCGGTGACCGACATCGACGCCGCCATGCGCTTCGGCTGCGGCTACCCGAAGGGGCCGCTGACCGTCGTCGACGAGATCGGCGCCGCCCAGGTCCGCGACCTGCTCGCCGCCCGGTATGCCGAGACCGGCGACCACCTGCACGAGCCGGCGGGCCTGCTCGACAAGCTCGTCGCCGAGGGCCGCACCTTCGCCGACGAGGCCGCCGCCGCGGGCGAGGCCGCCGCCCCGCAGTTCAAGCACGACATCGCCAAGGTCGGTGTGGTCGGCACCGGCACCATGGCGTCGGGCATCGTGCAGGTCTTCGCCCAGGCCGGCTACGAGGTCGTCTACGTGGGCCGCAGCCAGGACAAGCTCGACGGCGTCGTCGGCTACATCACGAAGAACCTCGACCGTGCCATCGCCAAGGGCAAGGGCACCGAGGGCGACAAGGACGCGCTGCTGGGCCGGCTCACCGGCTCGACCGAGCGCGAGGCCCTGGGCGGCGTGGACATCGTCGTCGAGGCCATCGCCGAGGACCTCGAGCTCAAGCTCGAGCTGTTCCGCGACCTCGACCGGATCTGCAAGCCGGGCGCCATCCTCGCGACCACGACCTCGTCGCTGCCGATCACCAAGCTGGGCGAGGCCACGGGCCGTCCTCAGGACGTCATCGGCATGCACTTCTTCAACCCGGCGCCGGTCATGAAGCTGGTCGAGATCATCACGACCTCCGCCACCTCGGCCGACGTCGACGAGACCGTCCGGGCACTGACCGCCAACGTGGGCAAGGTCGGCGTCTCCGCGGGCGACCGCTCGGGCTTCATCGTCAACCTGCTGCTCTTCCCGTACCTCAACGACGCGATCAAGCTCGCCGAGAGCGGCGAGGAGCTCGCGACCATCGACGCCGCGATCAAGGAGACCGCCGCGTTCCCGATGGGCCCGTTCGAGCTCCTCGACGTGGTCGGCAACGACGTGTCGCTGGCCATCCAGAAGGAGCTGCACGGCGAGTTCGGCGAGCCGGGCTTCGAGCCGGCCGCCACCCTGGTCGCGAAGGTCGAGGCCGGCGAGCTCGGCCGCAAGACCGGCAAGGGCTTCCACGACTACGCCTGACACAATGGCGGCGTGACGCTTCACCACACGGCTCTCGGTTCCACCGGGAGCCGTGTGGTCTTCCTCCACGGCTTGTTCGGACAGGGCAAGAACTGGACCGGCATCGCCAAGCGGCTGGCCGAGCGGCACCGGGTGCTGCTCGTCGACCTGCCCCACCACGGCCGCTCCGCGTGGCCCGAGCGCTTCGACCTCGCCGAGACGGCGGCCCTGGTCGCCGGCGTCCTCCCCGACGACGAGCCGGTGGCGCTGGTCGGCCACTCCCTCGGCGGCAAGGTCGCGATGGTGCTCGCACTGCTCCACCCGGAGCGAGTCGCGCGCCTGTGCGTCGCCGACATCTCGCCGGTCAGCTATCCCGAGGGACGGGAGTTCCCGGGCTACATCTCCGCGATGCGGGGGATGGACCTGTCCCGGGTGGCGCGGCGGGAGGACGCCGAGCGGCTGCTCGAGCCCGCGGTGCCCGACCCCACGGTGCGCTCGTTCCTGCTGCAGAACCTGCGCCGCGACCCCGCAGCGCCGAGCGGCTGGAGCTGGCAGGCCAACCTCGACGTGCTCGGCCGTGATCTCGCGGCCGTCAGCGGCTGGCCCGAGGCGGAGCTGGCCGGCGTGGCGCCGTACGACGGACCCGTGCTCTGGCTGGCCGGTGGCCGGTCCAGCTACGTCCAGCCCGCCTACGACGCCGCGATGGACCGCTGGTTCCCGCGCAACCGCAAGGTGACCATGAAGGACACCGGGCACTGGCTGCACTCCGAGCGCCCGGAGCTCTTCCTCGAGATCCTCCAGCGGTTCCTGGGGGACTGAGCGTCACGCCGGGTCAGCCGTCGGCCTGGCGTGCGCGGTACGCCGCCACAGCGTTGCGGTTGCCGCAGGTCACCGAGCAGAACCGCTTGGACCGGTTGCGGGACAGGTCGAGGACGATCCCCTCGCAGGTGTCGTCGGCGCACACCGAGAGCCGGGACATCTCGTCGGCGCGGATCACGTCGATCATCGCCATCGCGGTCTCCACGACGATCCGCTCGGCGAGCGGTGCGTCGTTGGAGACGGCGTGCAGGTGCCAGTCGTGACCGTCGTGGCGGCGCAGCTGGGGGAGTGCGGAGGCGTCGCGGAGCATGTCGTTGACGATGCCGGCGGCGTCGTCGCGGTCGGCGGTCAGCAGCGCCCGGAGCCGGGGGGCGATCGCGAGCACGGCGTCCACCTCGGCCTGGTCGCCGTCGTGGCGTCCGGTGTAGCCGTAGTCGGCGAAGAAGGTGTCGAGCTCGTCGGGCGTGCTGATCGTCACCGGGTCGAGGCTGCCGTTGGCGAGCGCCACAGCGGCCTGGAGGGACAGCGACGTGTCATGGGCGAAAACCACTTTGACAGGTTACCGCACGGAGGCCTACTGTCATGAGTCATGACGACGTTGACTCGTGACGCCACGCGGGACGCGACACGGACCGGCCTGCTCCTCGCGATGACCTCCGCGATCACGTTCGCGCTCTCCGGCGCGCTGGCCCGGCCGATGCTCGACAGCGGCTGGACCGCGGGCAGCATCGTGCTGCTGCGGATCGCGATCGGCGCCGTCGTCGTGCTGCCCTTCGGCCTGGTCGCCCTGCGCGGGCGCTGGGCGCTGCTGCGGCGCGCCGCCCCCACCGTCGTGCTGTACGGCGCCCTGGCGGTCGCCGGTGCGCAGTACTGCTACTTCTCGGCCGTGCGCACCATGGAGGTGGGGCCCGCCCTGCTCATCGAGTACACCGCTCCCGCCGCGGTCGTGGTGTGGATGTGGCTGGCCCACGGCCAGCGGCCGGGCCGGCTCACCGTCGCCGGCGCCGTGGTCGCCGCCCTCGGACTGGTCCTGGTCCTCGACCTGTTCGCCGGTGCCGACGTCGACGTGCAGGGCGCCGCCTGGGCGCTCGCGGCGATGGTCGGAGCGGCGGCGTACTTCGTCATCTCGGCCGACGAGCGCAGCGGCATCCCGCCGATCACCCTCGCCGCCGGCGGGCTGGTCGTCGGCGGTGTGCTGCTCGGCCTCCTCGGCCTGCTCGGCCTGATGCCGATGGCGAGCTCGTCGAGCTCGGTGGCCTACGCCGGCGTCGACGTCGCGCCGTGGGTGGCGCTGCTCCTCCTCGGCCTGGTCACCGCCGCCCTCGCGTACACGACCGGCATCGCGGCCAGCCGCCGCCTCGGCTCGCGACTGGCCTCGTTCGTCGCGCTCAGCGAGGTCGTCGCCGCCGTCGTCTGGGCCTGGCTGCTCCTCGACCAGCTGCCCGCGCCGGTGCAGTTCCTCGGTGGCGCGCTGATCCTGGCCGGCGTGGTCGGGGTGAAGCTGGGGGAGCGCAGCGTCGTGATGGAGCAGGACGAGCCGGTTCTCGTCTGAGCGCCGCTAGCGCAGGTCCTGCTGCTTGACCACGACCTCGCGCACGATGAGCAGGATCGCGGCGGCGACCGGGATCGCGAGCAGTGCGCCCACCACGCCGAGCAGGGCGGTTCCGACGAGCGCGGCGATGACGATGACGGCACCGGGGAGGTCGACCGACTTGCTCATCACCCGCGGGTAGACGACGTAGTTCTCGAACTGCTGGTAGATCACGTAGAAGATGACGCAGGCGATGCCGGTCTTGAGGTCGGTCGCGAACGCGATCGCCGAGACGATCACCGCACCCAGCGTGGCGCCGATCATCGGGATGACGTCGAGCACGGCGACGACGAAGGCCAGCGCGACGGCGTACTCACGGACCTCGGTCAGCGAGAGGAACACCAGCGAGGTCAGGCCGGCGCACAGGGCGACGAGGAAGGCGCCCGAGACGTACCCGCCGATGTTGGCGATCACCTTGTCGCCGAGCCGGGCGACCCGTTCGCGGCGCGAGGCCGGGGCCAGCTTGTAGAGCGCGCCGGTGGTGGTCTTCAACGACGCCAGGAAGTAGAGCGTCAGGACGACGATCACGAAGAGGTTGAACAGCGCCGAGACGAGCTTGAGGCCGAAGCCCAGCGCACCGCCGAAGAGCGCCGAGAGGAAGCTCTCGTCGGTGATCTTGGCCTGCAGCTTGTCGATGATGTCGTACTCGTCGTTGAGCTGCTGGATCCGCTTGTTCTTCTGCAGCTCGTCGAGCCAGCCGGGCGCGTTCTTCGTGATCGCGGTGATCTGGTCGGTGATGACCGGGACGATCGCGACGAGGAAGAGCGCGACGGTGCCGAGGGCGAGCACGATCACCACCGTGACCGCGAACGAGCGTCGCAGCCCGCGCCGCTCCAGGAAGCTCACCGCCGGGTTGAGGCCCGCGGCCAGGAAGAAGGACACCACCACGAGCATCAGCACCGAGCCGATGCCGAGGACCGCCTGGAACAGCCAGAAGGCGGTCAGCGCGCCGAGGGCGCCGATGAAGCCGTAGTAGAACGGCGAGCGTCGGTCGAACGGCTTGCCGAGCTCGCCGTACGGCGCCGGGTCGGCGTCGACCGGAGCCGCCGGGTCGATCCCGCCGTGCTCGGTGACGCCGTCGGTCCCGGCTGCCTCGGCCTCCTCGGCGCTCCTGCTCAACTCTCGTCCTCGCCGAAGCCGGCGACGAGGTCGGCGAGCGAGGACAGCTGGGCGGTGATGGCTGCGCGGCGCTTGGTGAGCCGGTCGAGCTCGGCGCGCTTGGCCGCGATCTCGCGCTGCAGCTCGGCGTCGCCGCTGGCGGTGATCGCCTCGGCCTGGGCGCGGGCCGACGCGATCACCTGCTCGGCCTCGCGGCGGGCGCGGGTGAGCACGCCCTCGGCCTCGGTCTGCGCGGCGGCCCGGTTGGCGGCAGCCTGCTTGCTCGCCTCGGCGGCGCGGGCCTCGGCGGCGTTCGCGCGCTCCTCGGCCTCCTGGACCAGGCGGCGGGTCTCGGCGACGGCCGTGTTGTGGTGGTCGGTCGCCTCGCGGGCCAGCCGCTCTTTCTCCATGGCCAGGGCGCGCCGGGCCTCCTGGACCTCGCGGTCGACCGCGGCGCGGGCCTGTTCGACCTCGCGCTGGGCCTGGGCGCGCTGCTCGGTGGTCTCCTGCTGGGTGGCGAGCCGCAGCTGGTCGGACTCGCGGCGAGCGGCGGCCAGGGTGTCGGCTGCCTCGCTCTGCGCGAGTGCGCGCTCCTGCTCGGCATCGGTCAGCAGGCGGGCGCGGTTCTCCTCGAGCTCGCGCAGCTGGACGGCACGCATGTCGTCGGCCTCGCGGGCGGCCTCGGCGCGGATCGCCTTGGCGTCGCGGGTCGCCTGGTCGCGGATCTCGCTGGCGTCGGCCTCGGCGGTCGCGCGGATCTCCGCGGCCTCCTCCTCGGCGAGGCGCAGCATCGCGCTGGCGCGGCCGCCGAGCCCGGCGTACGACGGGTTGTCGGTCTCGGCCAGCTCCGCGCGGGCCTTCGCGAGCTCCTGCTCGAGGTCGATCACCCGCTGCTCGGACTCGCTCAGGCTGGCGCCGAGGGTGGCCTTCTCGCTGGAGAGCTGGCGGATCTGGGCGTCGACGGCGTCACGGTCGTAGCCGCCCTTGCGCACGATCGGCAGGCCGCCGGTCGCCCCCGGGGCGTTGAAGCCGACCGGGCGGGGCGCCGAGCCGGCGCTGGCAGCGGACGGCGCAGCCGCGGGCCGGCCGGTCGGCGCGGGCCGGTTGGCCGCAGCGGCGGGCGCGGCCGGCCGGGCGGCCGGGGTCTCGGCCGTCTTCACCGCCGGGATGACCTGGGTGGGCTGGTCGTCGGTGGCCTTGGTGGTCACGGTCGTGGGCTCCTCGGTCGGGGTGGGCTCGTCGTCGAAGATGGACAGACCCTCGTCGCTCATGGAAGTGAGCCTCCCTGGCTCTCGCTGCGGTCATGGGGGGTGTGTTCGCGCGCGAACTCGCCCATGATCCCTGATGGCACCAGCGATTCCCACCCCGCCTCGCCGGACCGGACGGTCCTCGCGCCCGCAGATGCAGGACGGGCCGGTGCGCTGTGCACCGGCCCGTCCGTCGTACCGCTGGATCAGATGCCGCGGAACAGGTTGATCTTGTCGAGGTGCTTCTCTCGCAGCTCGTCGTTCTTGACGCCGAGGCCCTCCTCGGGGGAGAGGCACAGGACGCCGACCTTGCCCTGGTGCTTGTTGTGGTGAACGTCGAGGGCGGCCTGGCCGGTGTCCTCGAGCTTGTAGGTGCGCGACAGGGTCGGGTGGATCTTGCCCTGCGCGATGAGGCGGTTGGCCTCCCACGACTCGCGGTAGTTGGCGAAGTGGCTGGAGATGATCTTCTTGAGGTTCATCCACAGGTAGCGGTTGTCGTACTCGTGCATGTAGCCCGAGGTCGACGCGCAGGTGGTGATGGTGCCGCCCTTGCGGGTGACGTAGACCGAGGCGCCGAAGGTCTCGCGGCCCGGGTGCTCGAAGACGATGTCGATGTCCTCGCCGCCGGTGAGCTCGCGGATGGCCTTGCCGAAGCGCTGCCACTCCTTCGGGTTCTGCTTGGTGCCCTCCTCGTTCCAGAACTTGGGAGCGAGCTCGGAGCGGTTGATGACCATCTCGGCGCCCATGTTGCGCACGATCTGGGCCTTCTCCTCGTTGGACACCACGCAGATCGGGTTCGCGCCACCGTTGAGGGCGTACTGGGTCGCGAAGCCACCGAGGCCGCCGGAGGCGCCCCAGATCAGGACGTTGTCGCCCTGCTTCATGTTGCCGCCGTTGGCCGAGACGAGCTGGCGGTAGGCGGTGCAGTTCACGAGGCCGGGGGAGGCGGCCTCCTCCCAGGTGAGGTGCTCGGGCTTGGGCATGAGCTGGTTGGCCTTGACCATCGCGACGTCGGCGAGGCCGCCGAAGTTGGTCTCGAAGCCCCAGATGCGCTGGGACGGGTCCATCATCGTGTCGTTGTGGCCGTCGGGGGCCTCGAGCTCGACACTCAGGCAGTGTGCGACGACGCGGTCGCCCGGCTTCCACTTGGTGACGCCCGCGCCGACGGCGAGGACGACGCCGGACAGGTCGGAGCCGACGATGTGGTAGGGCAGGTTGTGGCGGGCGCCGAGGTCGGACTCGCGGCCGTAGCGCTCGAGGAAGCCGAAGGTGGAGACCGGCTCGAAGATCGAGGTCCACACGGTGTTGTAGTTGATCGCGGAGGCCATGACCGCCACGAACGCCTCGCCCGGGCCGAGCTCGGGCAGGGCGACCTCGTCGACGTGCAGGGACTTGCGAGGGTCCTTGTCACGCGAGTCGATGCCCTCGAACATGTCGACCTCGTCCTTGTGGACCGTCACGGCCCGGTAGGACTCGGGAAGCTCGAGGTTCGCGAAGTCCTCCGCGGAGGCCTCCGCCTGGATGGCGTCGAGGATGTGCTGCACGGTCGTCGTCTCCCTGGGATTCGTTGCGAGCCAGTGGGCCCAGCTGGGCCCGGATGGGCGGGGTGGCAATACGGCCGCCGCGAAGATACCCGTCGGTAACCGCTCGGTGACGGGTTCGTGACACTCGTCTCACCGAGCTGGTGGCGAGGAGAGGGCCGCGGCGACTGCACCGTCCTGGGCTCGGCGGCGCATCGATGAGCCACGATAGGGCCATGACGTTGCATCCGGGTTCTACGTCCACGGCGGGCGGCCCTGGCGGGGTGATCGACCTCAACGCCGACGTCGGCGAGTCCTTCGGGCGCTGGCAGCTGGGTGACGACGACGCGTTGCTGCCCCATCTCACCAGCGCCAACGTGGCCTGCGGCTTCCACGCCGGGGACCCGCTCACGTTGCGGCGCACCTGCGAGCGGGCGGTGTCGCTGGGCGTCTCGATCGGCGCCCAGGTCGGCTATCGCGACCTGGCCGGCTTCGGGCGCCGCTACGTCGACGTCCCGGGCGACGAGCTCGCGGCCGACGTGCTCTACCAGCTCGGTGCCCTCGACGGGATCGCCCGCGCCGCGGGCGGCCGCGTGGCGTACCTGAAGCCCCACGGCGCGCTCTACCACGCCGTCTCGAGCCACCCGGAGCAGGCGCGGGCGGTCATCGAGGCCGTCGAGGCGTACGGCGGCCTGCCGGTCCTCGGCCTCGCCGGCTCGACGTTCCTGTCGGCCGTCGCCGACGCCGGGCTGGAGCCGGTCGCCGAGGGCTTCGCCGATCGGGCCTACCAGCCCGACGGCGGCCTGGTGCCGCGCTCGGCGCCCGGTGCCGTGCTGACCGACCCGGTGGCCGTCGCCGGCCAGGCGGTCGAGCTCGCCCGCGCGGGCGAGGTCCGCTCGCTGTGCGTCCACGGCGACTCGCCCGGCGCGGCCGGGCTCGCGGCTGCCGTCCGGGCCGCGCTGGAGGAGGCGGACCTGCCGGTCGGCGCCTTCGCGACCCCATGAGGCTGCTGCCGTACGGCGACCGAGGGCTCCTGGTGGAGCTCGCCGACACCGCCGCGGTGGTCGCCGTCGCCGAGCTGGTCGGCGCCCATCCGCTGGCCGAGGAGCTGGTCGCCGACGTCGTCCCCGGCGCCCGCAGCGTGCTGCTCGTGGCCCGTCCCGGGGTGCCCGTGGGGCGCCTGGTGGACGTCGCACCCGACGAAGTGGCTGTCGCGGAGGCGATCTCACAGCCCGTTCGTCAGGTGCGACGCGACGACCCGACCCGGATCCCGGTGGTGTACGACGGCCCGGACCTGGCTGCAGTGGCGAGCCTGACCGGGCTGAGCGAGCAGGAGGTCGTGGCGGCGCACACGGGGACGCCGTGGCACGTGGCCTTCGGCGGCTTCGCGCCCGGGTTCGCCTACCTCGTCGGCGGCGACCCTCGGCTGCAGGTGCCGCGGCGCGACGAGCCGCGGACCAGCGTCCCGGCCGGGTCGGTCGGCCTGGCGGGGGAGTTCAGCGGCGTCTACCCGCGCTCCTCGCCGGGCGGGTGGCAGCTGATCGGGCGCACCGACCTGGCGCTGTGGGACCTGGAGTGTGACCCGCCCGCGCTGCTGACCGCCGGAGCGACGGTGGTCTTCGAGGAGGCCCGATGACCGGGTTGCTCGTGCACGCCGTCGGCGGACCCTGCCTCGTGCAGGACGCCGGCCGGCCCGGGCACGCGGCGATCGGCGTCGGGGTCGGCGGCGCGGCCGACCGGTCGTCGTACGCGCTGGCGAACCGGCTGCTCGGCAACACCCCGGGAGCAGCGGCGCTCGAGGTCACCCTCGGCGGCCTCGAGGTCGAGGCGACCGGCGTGGCCTGGGTGTGCGTGACCGGCGCCCCGGTCCCGTTGAGCGTGGACGGACGTCCCGAGCCGACCGGCGCCGTGCTGGCCCTCAGGCCCGGCCAGCGACTCCGCCTCGGCCTCCCGCGGGCCGGACTGCGCAGCTACCTCGCCGTCCGCGGTGGGCTCGCCGTGCCGCCGCTGCTGGGCTCCCGGGCCCGCGACACCCTGGCCGGTCTCGGACCGGAGCCCGTCCGCGCCGGGGACCGCCTGCCCGTCGGCGACGAGGGGACGGGACAGATGCTCGTCGAGGCCGTCCCGCCGACGACGTACGACGACCGGCCGGTGCTCCGCGTCGTGCGCGGGCCGCGCGCGGACTGGGTGGTCGACGTGGACCGACTCGTGGAGCAGGTCTGGCGCGTGGGCGCTGCCAGCGACCGGGTCGGGCTGCGCCTGGAGGGCGCCGCGCTGGCAGCGGCGCCGGGGAAGGGCGAGCTCCCCAGCGAGGGCGCGCTGCGCGGCGCGATCCAGGTCCCGCCGGGTGGCGCGCCGGTGGTGTTCGGTCCGGACCACCCGGTGACGGGCGGCTATCCGGTGGTCGGTGTGGTCGTCGATGCCGACACCGACCGGCTGGCCCAGCTGCGTCCCGGCGACGAGCTCCGGTTCCGCTGGGTCTCGTGACGCTCGCTGCGCGAGCTCCGCGACCTGCGGCTCGGATCAGTGGGCGTCGGCGGCCGGCTCGACGAGCTCGACGAGGACGCCGCCGGCGTCCTTGGGGTGCACGAAGTTGATCCGGCTGTTCGCCGTGCCCCGGCGGGCCTCCGGGTAGAGCAGGCGCAGGCCGCGCTCGCGCAGGATCGCGGAGACCTGGTCGAGGTCGGTGACCCGGTAGGCGAGCTGCTGCAGGCCGGGCCCGCTGCGGTCGATGAACTTCGCGATCGTGGACTCCGCGTTGAGCGGGGCGAGCAGCTGGATCCTGGAGTCGGTGTCGCCGACCGCGACCATCGCCTCGCGGACGCCCTGCTCCTCGTTGGTCTCCTCGTGCGCGACGTGCATGCCGAAGTTGTCGCGGTAGAACGCGATCGCCTCGTCGAGGTCGGGGACCGCGATGCCGACGTGGTCGATGGCGGTGAACAGGTGGGTGGGGACGCCGTCAGTGATGCTCATGCGCGTCATTGTGCCGTCGCCCCACTCGTTGGGGGGTGTGACGAGTGCCTCACCGACCGCACGATGGACCCCTCGCCCGGGTCCGCTACCCACGAGTACGCTCGAAAGAGTTCCGACCACACGTCTGCACGGAGGAAACATGTCCGACAACCCCAGCGTCATCGTCGCCGGCGCCCGTACGCCGATCGGTCGCCACCTCGGCGCCCTCAAGACCCTGTCGGCCGCGGACCTCGCCGGTGTCGCGATCAAGGGCGCGCTGGAGAAGGCCGGCGTCTCCGGCGACCAGGTCGACTACCTCATCGTGGGCCAGGTGCTCCAGGCCGGTGCCGGCCAGAACCCCGCCCGTACCGCGGGTCTCGCCGCCGGGCTCCCGCCGCACGTTCCCTCCATCACCATCAACAAGGTGTGCCTGTCCGGCATCAACGCCATCGCCCAGGCCGACCAGCTGATCCGCGCCGGCGAGGCCGAGATCGTGGTCGCCGGCGGCACCGAGTCCATGACCCAGGCCCCCCACCTGCTCCCGAAGAGCCGCGAGGGCTTCAAGTACGGCGACACCGCGCTCGTCGACTCGCTCGCCTACGACGCGCTGTTCGACCAGGCCACCCAGCAGGGCATGGGCAACCTGACCGAGTCGACCAACGCCTGCCGCGAGACCCCGCTGACCCGCGAGGAGCAGGACGCCGTCGCGGCCCGCTCGCACCAGCTCGCCGCCGCCGCGCAGAAGAACGGCATCTTCGACGACGAGATCGTCCCGGTCACCATCCCGCAGCGCAAGGGTGACCCGGTCGTCGTCAGCAAGGACGAGGGCGTCCGGGGCGACACCACGGTCGAGTCGCTCGCGGGCCTGCGCCCGGCGTTCGCCAAGGACGGCACCATCACGGCCGCCTCGTCGTCGCAGATCTCCGACGGCGCCGCCGCGGTCGTCGTGACCAGCAAGAAGAAGGCCGAGGAGCTCGGCCTGCCGATCCTCGCCGAGATCGTCAGCCACGGACAGGTCGCCGGCCCCGACTCGACGCTGCAGCTGCAGCCGGCGAACGCCACCAAGAAGGCCCTCGACAAGGCGGGCCTGACCGCTGCCGACCTCGACCTGGTCGAGTTCAACGAGGCCTTCGCCGCCGTCGGCATCGAGTCGGCCCGCGCGCTCGGCATCGACGAGGACAAGGTCAACGTCAACGGCGGCGCCATCGCCATCGGTCACCCGCTGGGCGCCTCCGGCGCGCGGATCACGCTGCACCTCGCGCTCGAGCTCAAGCGCCGCGGTGGTGGCCTCGGTGCCGCCGCCCTGTGCGGTGGCGGTGGCCAGGGCGACGCGCTGGTCCTCCGGGTTCCGTCTGCCTGATCAGGAACGCGTTGCCTGAGCAGCACATCCAGGGCGGCCGTCGCGGGATCACCGCGGCGGCCGTTCCTGCATTGGTCGAGAAGGCCCGTGAGGGCGACCCGCGCTCGGTCGGCCGGCTGGTCTCCCTCGTCGAGGACGAGTCGGCGCTGCTGCCCGAGCTGATGCGCGTCCTGGCGCCCTACGCCGGGCACGCGCACGTCATCGGGCTGACCGGTTCCCCGGGCGTGGGAAAGTCGACGTCCACCAACGCGCTGATCGGTGAGCTGCGTCGCCGCGGCCGCCGGGTCGCGGTCCTGGCCGTCGACCCCTCCTCGCCGTTCTCCGGCGGAGCCCTGCTCGGCGACCGGATCCGGATGGGGGACCACGTCCTCGACCCCGGGGTCTTCATCCGCTCGATGGCCGCGCGCGGCCACCTCGGCGGACTCGCCTGGACCACCCCGCAGGCGCTGCGGGTGCTCGACGGCGCCGGCTTCGACGTCGTCCTCGTCGAGACGGTCGGCGTCGGGCAGAGCGAGGTCGAGGTCGCCGGCCAGGCCGACACCACGATCGTGCTGCTCGCGCCCGGCATGGGCGACGGGATCCAGGCCGCCAAGGCCGGCATCCTCGAGATCGGCGACCTCTACGTCGTCAACAAGTCCGACCGCGACGGTGCCGACAAGGTACGCCGCGACCTGCGCTCGATGCTCGGTCTCGCCGAGCGCCGCGACGGTGCCTGGCGGCCCCCGGTCCTCAAGACCACCGCCTCGACCGGCGACGGCGTCACCGACGTCGTCGACGCGATCGACGAGCACGCGGCTTGGCTGGCCGGGAGCGGCGAGCTCGCGCGCCGCCGGGTGCGCCGGGCCCGGGACGAGATCGAGACGCTCGCGCTCACGGCGCTGCGCAGGCGCTGGGGGAGCGTCGGGGAGGGCGACCGGCTCGACGAGCTCGCGGCCGCCGTGGTCGCCGGCGAGGTCGACCCGCACACCGCGGCAGCGCAGCTGACCGCCGGCTGACCGTCAGCTGTACCTGGGGCCCAACGGCAGGAACGGCGGTCCGGGCAGGTCGATGCGCGGCGCCGCGGCCGCGTCGACGACGGTGACCGTCGTCGGCTGCGCGACCTGCAGGCCCTCGGGGTCGCGCAGCAGGACCGAGAAGGTCTCGGCCGGCTCGGTCACGGCGTCGGCGGACACGGGGATCCGCACGGTCACCTGCACCCGGCCGGCCGGGACCACCACGCGAGCGCGGAAGGTGGGCAGGTCGGTGCCGACCGCCGCCGTGCCCGAGGCGGCCTCGACGACCACCGCGGTGTCGCGGCCCGCGGGCTGCGCGAGCCCCAGGGTGACCACCGCCTCGGTGCCCTCCACGACGTCCGGCACCACGGCGGTCACGACGGGCGTCGGGAAGCCGGGCCGGCCCCTCTCGTCCAGTGCCGTGAAGCAGTAGCCGCGGCGCTTGGCGACCCGGACCACGCGGTCCACGGCGGCAACCGAGATCGGCGAGCGGTCCACGCCGTCGTGCTGGAGCACGATGTTGCGGCCCGGGTGCAGGCCGGCGATGATCCGGCGGGCGATCTGCCGCGCGCTGCCGGACTTCCAGTCCAGGGAGTCGTCGGTCCACATCACGGAGACGTAGCCGGCGTCCCGGATCGCCCGGCGCGCAGGCCCCGCGAGCGCGCCGTACGGCGGGCGCATCAGGTCGGTCGGGTGCAGGCCGGCCGCCCTCATCGCGCGTCGGGTCGCCCGCAGCGAGCGCCGGACCTCGCGGTAGGACTGCCGCCTCATGTCCTGGTGCGCCCAGCTGTGGTTGGCCGTGAGGAACCCGGCCCGCTCGACCTCGAGCGCCGTGGCGGGATCGGCGGCGACGCGCTGCCCGACCATGAAGAAGGTCGCCGGCACCTCGTTGCGGCGCAGCACCTGCACCAGCCGGTGCGTGCTCCGGCGGGACGGGCCGTCGTCGAAGGTCAGTGCCACCTTGCCCGTGCAGCCGTCCGCACGGTTTGTCGCCGGCGCGTCCGTCATCGCCGGCGCCGGAGCGGCGACCGACACGCCCAGCAGGGTGGCCAAGGTGGCCACGACGAGGCGGACGACAGCGGGAGCAGGACGGTGCACGGGGCACAGCATGAAGGGTGATCCCGCTCCCGTTCGGCATTTCCACCGTTTCCGGACACGTGACCAAGGTCGCGCCCGGCCCCTCCTGCAAGGATGACGACGTGAAGGACGTCGTCATCCTCGGCTCGACCGGCTCGATCGGCACCCAGGCGCTCGACCTGGTGCGCGCCAACCCCGACCGGTTCCGCGTGGTCGGGCTCACCGCGGGTGGCGGCAACCCCGACCTGTTCGCACAGCAGGTGACCGAGTTCGCCCCCCGCTTCCACGGTCTGGGGGAGCAGGCCAGCGTCGAGGCGGCCCAGCAGGAGTGCGACGTGGTCCTCAACGGCATCACCGGCGCGGTCGGTCTGCTCCCGACCCTGGCCGCGCTCGAGGCGGGCACCACCCTGGCCCTGGCCAACAAGGAGTCCCTCGTCATGGGCGGCCCGCTCGTGCTCGACAAGGCGAGCCCGGGCCAGATCGTGCCGGTCGACTCCGAGCACAGCGCGCTCGCGCAGTGCCTGCGCGGCGGCGCCCCCGACGAGGTACGACGACTGGTGCTGACCGCGAGCGGCGGGCCGTTCCGCGGGCGGACCCGCGCGGAGCTCGCCGACGTCACTCCCGAGCAGGCGGGCAACCACCCCACGTGGGACATGGGTCCCGTGATCACCATCAACTCGGCGACCCTGGTCAACAAGGGCCTCGAGGTGATCGAGGCGCACCTGCTCTTCGGCATCCCGTTCGACCGGATCGAGGTCGTCGTGCACCCGACCAGCGTCGTGCACTCGATGGTGGAGTTCGTCGACGGATCCACGCTGGTGCAGGCGAGCCCGCCGACCATGCTGATCCCCATCGCGCTCGGCCTGGCCTGGCCCGACCGGGTCCCGGACGCCGCCCCGGCCGTGGACTGGACCAGGGCCGAGACCTGGGAGTTCCTGCCCCTGGACGACGAGGCGTTCCCGGCGGTCGCGCTCGCCCGGGAGGCGGGGGAGAGGGGAAGCACCGCGCCGGCGGTCTACAACGCAGCCAACGAGGTCGCGGTCGACGCCTTCCGCACCGGGCGGCTGGGATTCACCGGGATCGTCGACACGGTCGCGAGCGTGCTAGCCGCCCACGACGTACCCTCGAAGGGGCAGCTCTCCCTCGACGACGTCCTCGCGGCCGACGCGTGGGCGCGGGAGGCGGCCTCCCAGCTCATCGACCCGAGGACCGCATCCCGCCCATGACCGCTCTGCTCTACCTGCTCGGTGTCGTCGTCTTCGCGACCGCGATCCTGGCGTCGATCGGCCTCCACGAGCTCGGCCACATGATCCCCGCCAAGAAGTTCGGCGGGAAGGTCACGCAGTACTTCATCGGCTTCGGCCCGACGGTGTGGAGCAGGCAGGTCGGCGAGACGGAGTACGGCGTCAAGGCGATCCCGCTCGGCGGCTACGTCAAGATCGTCGGGATGCTCCCGCCCGACGCGGTCGCCCTGGCCGACCGGGTCGAGGTCGACGCCGCCGGCAACCAGGTGGTCCGGGTGCGCAAGTCCAACACCGGCATGTTCACCCAGCTGATCTCCGACGCCCGCGCGGCGGAGTGGGAGACCATCCGGCCCGAGGACACCGACCGGCTGTTCTACAAGTTCCCCTGGTGGCAGAAGGTCATCGTGATGGGCGGCGGCCCGACGGTGAACATCGTCATCGCCTTCCTGCTCTTCGCCGCGGTCTTCGCCACCTACGGCAACCCGGGGGACCCCACCGCCGAGACCACGATCGACGAGGTCAGCGCCTGCGTGATCCCGGGCTACGAGGACAACCGGGTCTGCACCGACGAGGAGGTCGCCGAGCGACCGACGCCGGCCTACGCCGCCGGCATCAAGGCCGGCGACCGGATCGTTTCCTTCAACGGCACCGAGATCACCAGCTGGGAGCAGGTGCAGCGACTGGTCAAGGCCAACGGCACCGCCGAGGCCGACGTGGTCGTCGAGCGCGACGGCAAGGAGCTGACGTTCACGACCGAGACCGCGGTCCGCCCGCCCGACCGCAAGGGCGAGAAGGCCGACGAGAAGGTCGGCTTCCTCGGCGTCGTCCCGCGCTCCCACCCCACGACCGGCGGACTGGTCTACACCGTGGACCAGATGGGCTCGATGACCGTCGAGGTCGTGAAGTCCCTGGCGACCCTGCCCGCCAAGGTCTGGGGCGTCGCGAAGGCGATCGTCGGCGTCGAGGAGCGCGACCCGATGGGTCCGGTCAGCATCGTCGGCGGTGGTCGCCTCGCCGGCGAGACCGCCTCGCACGACGAGATCCCGGTCACGGGCAAGATCGTCTCCCTGCTGCTCCTCGTCGCCGGCTTCAACTTCTTCATCGGCATGTTCAACTTCGTGCCGCTGCTGCCGCTCGACGGCGGGCACATCGCCGGCGCCCTCTGGGAGGCCGTGCGCCGCGGCTGGGCACGCCTGCGAAACCGCCCCGACCCCGGGTACGTCGACGTGGCCAAGCTGCTGCCGATCGCCTACGTCGTCGGCCTCGCGATCCTCGTGATGGGCCTCGTGCTCATCGTCGGCGACATCGTCGTACCGGTGCACCTCGAATCCTGATCCGCACACTCCGGAAAGTAGTCTTGACGTCATGACGTCCATCAGCCTCGGCATGCCCGAAGCGCCCCCGCCGGTGCTCGCTCCCCGCCGCCGGACCCGCCAGATCCAGGTGGGCAAGGTCGGGGTCGGCAGCGACCACCCGATCTCGGTGCAGTCGATGACGACCACGCTGACCTCGGACGTCAACACCACGCTCCAGCAGATCGCCGAGCTCACCGCCGCGGGCTGCGACATCGTGCGCGTCGCGTGCCCGAGCCAGGACGACGCCGACGCCCTGCCCGAGGTCGCCCGGCACAGCCAGATCCCGGTCATCGCCGACATCCACTTCCAGCCGAAGTACGTCTTCGCCGCGATCGAGGCCGGCTGCGCCGCGGTGCGGGTCAACCCCGGCAACATCAAGAAGTTCGACGACCAGGTCAAGGAGATCGCCAAGGCGGCCCAGGACCACGGCACGTCGATCCGGATCGGCGTCAACGCCGGCTCCCTCGACAAGCGGCTGCTGGAGAAGTACGGCAAGGCCACCCCCGAGGCGCTCGTCGAGTCCGCCGTGTGGGAGGCGAGCCTGTTCGAGGAGCACGGCTTCCGCGACTTCAAGATCTCGGTCAAGCACAACGACCCCGTCGTGATGGTCCGCGCCTACGAGCTGCTCGCCGAGCAGGGCGACTGGCCGCTGCACCTCGGTGTGACCGAGGCGGGCCCGGCGTTCCAGGGCACCATCAAGTCGGCGACCGCCTTCGGCGCGCTCCTCTCGCGCGGCATCGGCGACACCATCCGGGTCTCGCTCTCGGCGCCGCCGGTCGAGGAGGTCAAGGTCGGCATCCAGATCCTGCAGTCGCTCAACCTGCGCCCGCGCAAGCTCGAGATCGTCTCCTGCCCGTCCTGCGGTCGCGCCCAGGTCGACGTCTACACCCTCGCCGAGCGAGTCACCGCCGGTCTCGACGGCCTCGAGGTCCCGCTCCGCGTGGCGGTCATGGGCTGCGTGGTCAACGGTCCGGGCGAGGCCCGCGAGGCCGACCTCGGCGTCGCCTCGGGCAACGGCAAGGGCCAGATCTTCGTCAAGGGCGAGGTCATCAAGACCGTCCCCGAGGCCGAGATCGTCGAGACCCTGATCGAGGAGGCGATGAAGATCGCCGAGTCGATGGAGCCGGTCGAGGGCGCGGAGCCCACGGTCTCCGTCAGCTGACGCCCCACATCGCGGCCACGTGCCGCGCGTCGGTGCCGCAGCACCCGCCGAGCACCTGCAGGTGGGAGAAGGCCCCGATCAGCGGCTGCTGGTCGAGCGCCAGCTGCTCGGGGTCGCCGTCGTCGAGCGTCTCCGACTCGTCGAGCTCGGCGTGGCTCATCGTCGAGGCGTTGACCCGCAGACCGCCGATCCGGTCGCGCCAGACGCCGGGCTCCAGCCCGCGCAGCACGTGGCTCGGGTGGGCGCAGTTCACCAGGAAGTACGCCGGCGGCGCCGCCGCGTCGACGGCCGCGACCGCTTCGGCGAGGGTCGTGCCGTCGGGCAGCCGGCCGTCGGTCTCCACGGTGAACCCGATGCCCACCCGCAGGCCCACGTCGGCCGACGCCCGGCTGACCCCGATCGCCTCGCCCACCTCGGTGAGCGTCAGCACGGTCGCACGGGACGCACCCGCCGCGGCGAAGGAGGCCAGCTGCGGCCGGTGGTACTCCGCGGCCTCGTCCGGGTCCACCGGCCCCTCGCTCGCGTATCCGTCGCCGCGCGGGCCGAGCATGCCGCCGACCTCCCAGCCGACGAGCTCGTCGGCGCGCTCGGCGGCGATGCCGGCGAGGAAGTCGACGGACCCTCGATTGACCCGGTCGAGCGCCGCGGCGTCGTACCCGAGCACGGCGGCGTGGTCCGGGTTCGCCCGCCAGGTCGGGGTCTCCAGGAGCAGCGGGGCCCCGGCGCGCACCGCGATGCCGGCATAGGCCAGGTAGTAGTCGCGCAGGGCCGCGCGGCCGCCCTCGTCGTCGAGCAGCGGGAAGGACGCGAACTCCGGGAGGTCGAAGCCGCGCAGGAAGATCAGGTCGGTCTCCAGACCGCCGTCCGTCACGTGCCGCACCGTCACCGCGCACCTCCGGGAGTCCTGCTCAGTGTCCCTCCTGCGAGGGCCTCCGGAAAGGCTCTAGGCTCATGGCGTGTTGACCACCCGGCACGGCGTGCGCGTCCTCGCGCAGGCCGACCTCCCCGCGTTCGTGGCCCTCGCGGGTCGCGACCCGGTCGTCAACGTGTTCGCGATCCACCGCGCCCACACCACCAACCTGGAGCCGCGCTGGCTCGGCGGGGAGATGTGGGGCCGCTTCGACGGTGGTCACCTGGTCGCCGCCTGCCACGTCGCCGCCAACCTGGTGCCGGTGCAGGCGACGCCCGAGGACGCGGAGGTGTTCGCCGGCCGCGCCTTGGCCCGGCGGCGTACCGCCTCCACGATCGTCGGCCCGCAGGACGCGGTCCGCGCGTTCTGGGGCCAGGTCGGTCCGGAGTGGGGCCGGCCGCGCGACGTCCGCTGGGACCAGCGCCACCTCGTCATCGACACCGACCCGTTGGTGACGCCCGACCACGGCGTCCGGCACGGCACGCCCGAGGACATCGCGACGCTCTACCCGGCGTGCGTGGCGATGTACACCGAGGAGGTCGGCGTCTCGCCGGAGCTCGGCGGGGGAGGCGACCTCTACCGTGCCCGGGTGGCGCAGCTGGTCAGCCGGGCCTGGTCGTTCGTCCGGTACGACGGCGACGAGCTCGTGTTCAAGGCGGAGGTGGCCTGCGCGACCCCCGACGCCGCACAGGTCCAGGGCGTCTGGGTGCCGCCGCACCGGCGTGGTGAGGGACTGGCGACCGCCGGGATGGCCGCGGTCGTGCGGCACGTGCGGGCCCGGATCGCGCCCACCGTGTCGCTCTACGTCAACGACTGGAACCACCCGGCCCGCAAGGCCTACGAGCGGGTCGGGTTCAGCGAGACGGCACGCTTCGCGACCGTGATGTTCTGACCTCGCCGAGGTGCGGCAGGCCGCTCCACAGGAGTCGGGTGGCGACCTCGGTCACCTCGTCGAGCGTGGTGGCCGGGTGGTCCTGCCACCAGCGCGCGACGCCGTCGACACCGGTGATGAGCAGCTCGACGACCACCTCGGCCGCGGTCGAGCCGTGGGGGAGCCCGGCCCGGGCGAGGTCCGGGCCGAGCATCGTCGCCACCGCCTGGGTGCGGGCGGTGCGGTAGGTCCGCGCCGCCCGGTCCAGCTCCGCGTCACCGGTGGGGATCGGGTCGACCAGGATCCTGCGCGCTGCGGGTCGCTGCCGCGCGAAGGAGAGGTACGCCGCGACGGTGGCGCGCATCCGGTCCCGTCCCGCGCCGGCGCCGGTGATCCCCGCGCCGACCTCGGCCAGCATCGCGGCGTTCTGGGTGTCCAGGACGTGCAGGTAGAGCTCGCGCTTGGAGCGGAAGTGGTCGTACAGCACGGTCCTGGTGACACCGGCAGCGCCGGCGACCTCGGCGACCGACGCGGCGTCGTACCCGCGGGCGGCGAAGACCTCGACCGCGGCGGCCTCGATCCGCTCGCGGCGGGCGGGCGCGCTGAGCCGGCGACGGACCGTCTCGGTGGTGGTCACGACGCCCCCTCGCTGTCGCACGACATTCGCCGACAGATGTGTCGGTTGTCGCTGGCACTCTCTTGACCGGTGCGGTCATGGTCACGATACTCGCTGGCAACGAAAACCGACACCAGTGTCGGTAGTAGATCATGGGGTGATCGCCGATGGCGCAGCTGGACCGCCGTACCTTGCTCACGTCCGCGGGTGCCGTCGGCGCCGGCGCGGTCCTGGCCGGCACCGGGCTGGCGCCCGCCTTCGCGGCCACGCCCGGCAGGCGGGTGGCCGTGCTCGGCGGTGGCATGGCGGGCCTGACCGCCGCCCACGAGCTCGTGGACCGCGGCTTCGAGGTGACCGTCTTCGAGCCCGCGGCCTGGGGTGGCAAGGCCCGCAGCATCCCGGTGGCCGGCACCGGAGCGGGCGGCCGGGCCGACCTCCCCGGCGAGCACGGCTTCCGCTTCTTCCCCGGGTTCTACCACCACGTCCCGGAGACGATGCGGCGCATCCCGTTCGGCAACGGGACCGTCGGCGACCACCTGGTCGCGGCGACCGGGGGCAAGTTCCTGCGCTCGGGCGACCACGCCGACGCCTTCGTGTTCGGCATCGGGCCGGACCCGCAGCAGGTGCTCACCGTCGACGGCCTGCGACGCTTCCTGCGCGACACCCTCGGCGGGCACGCCGTTCCGCCGCACGAGCTCACCTACTTCGTGGAGCGGTTGCTGGTGTTCCTCACCAGCTGCGACGAGCGCCGCCTGGGGCAGTGGGAGAAGGTCAGCTGGTGGGACTTCGTCGGGGCCGAGACCCGGTCGAAGCCGTACCAGCAGATCCTCGCTGCCGGGCTGACCCGCAACCTGGTCGCCGCCAAGGAGACCATCGCCAGCACCCGCACCATCGGCACCATGGGCGAGGCCTTCGTCTACAACCTGATGGGCCGCGGCAACGACGGCGCGCTCGACCGGGTTCTCGACCTGCCGACCAACGAGGCCTGGATCGACCCGTGGCTGACCTACTTGCGAGGGCGCGGGGTGCGCTTCGTGGCCGGTCAGGGCCTGGTTCGCTACGAGACCGCGGGCGGCCGGGTCACCGCGGCGGTCCTCGCCGACGTCGTCGGTACGACGAGCCGCGTCGAGGCCGACTGGTTCGTCAGCGCGATGCCCGTCGAGCGGGTGGTGCCCACCCTGACCCCCGACGTGCTGGCCCTCGACCCCGGCCTGCGGCGACTCTCCGAGCTGCGGACCGACTGGATGGTCGGCATCCAGTTCTTCCTGCGCGCGCCGGTCGACATCACCAAGGGCCACGTCACCTTCATCGACTCGCCGTGGGCGCTCACCGCGCTGACCCAGGGCCAGTTCTGGTCGGGCCGGGTCATCGCCCGCGACTACGGCAACGGCGAGGTCGTCGACATCCTCTCCGTCGACATCTCCAACTGGGACGCGCCCGGCATCCTGCACGGCAAGCCCGCCAAGGAGTGCACCCGCCAGGAGATCGCCGACGAGGTGCTCGCCCAGGTCCGGGACCATCACACCGCCGGCGACCTGCTGCCCGAGGGGATCATCCACTCCTGGTTCCTCGACCCCGGCGTGCAGTGGGACGCGACCGCCGGCCGCAACACCAACGAGACCCCGCTGCTGGTCAACACGGTCGACTCCTGGTCCAGCCGGCCGACCGCGCGCACCCGGATCCCGAACCTGCTGATGAGCGGCGACTTCGTGCAGACCGACATCGACCTGGCCACCATGGAGGGTGCCAACGAGTCCGCCCGGCACGCCGTCAACGCGCTCCTCGACGAGGCGGGCTCGTCGGCGCCCCGGGCGAGGACGTTCACGCTGTACGACCCGCCCGAGTTCGCACTGCTCAAGCAGGCCGACAAGCTGCTCCACAGGCTCGGCCGGCGCAACGTCCTCGACGTGGGCTGACACAGTGGGGCACATGTCCGTCCCCTTCACGGCCAAGGCCGTCACCGGAGCCTTCGTCGCCAGCGGCGTCGTGCACCTCGTCCGCCCCCGGGTCTTCGAGCCGATGGTTCCCGACCAGCTGCCCTCTCCCCGGCAGGTCGTGGTCTGGAGCGGGGTGGCCGAGCTGGCCTGCGCCGCCGGGATGCTGCACCCGCGCACCCGACGCGTGGCGGCGTACGCCAGCGCGGCACTGCTGGTCGGCGTCTTCCCCGGCAACGTGAAGATGGCGCTGGACGCGCAGCGCGGCGACAGCACCGCGCTCAAGGCCGGCACGCTCGCCCGGCTCCCGCTCCAGGTGCCGATGATCCGCGGGATGCTGAAGGCCGCCCGCGTCGCCTGAGCACGCAACCGCTTACTGGTTCGCGGCGCCGCGGGACCCGGCCGTAGGCTTCGGCCCGTGCTGATGCGGATGTCGACCCTGTTCGTGCGGACCCTGCGGGAGGACCCCTCCGACGCCGAGGTCCCGAGCCACCGGCTGCTCGTGCGGGCCGGCTACATCCGCCGCGCCGCCCCGGGCATCTACACCTGGCTCCCGCTCGGCCTCGCCGTGCTGCGCAAGATCGAGGGCATCATCCGTGACGAGATGAACGCCATCGGTGCCCAGGAGGTCTCCTTCCCCGCGCTGCTCCCGCGCGAGCCCTACGAGGCGACCAACCGCTGGACCGAGTACGGCGATGGCATCTTCCGGCTCAAGGACCGCAAGGACGCCGACTACCTGCTCGGCCCCACGCACGAGGAGATGTTCACCCTCCTCGTCAAGGACATGTACAGCTCCTACAAGGACCTGCCGCTGAGCCTGTACCAGATCCAGACCAAGTACCGCGACGAGGCGCGGCCCCGTGCGGGCCTGCTGCGCGGGCGCGAGTTCACGATGAAGGACTCCTACTCCTTCGACGTCAGCGACGCAGGCCTCGAGGCGTCGTACCAGAACCACCGCGACGCCTACGTCCGGATCTTCGACCGGCTCGGCTTCGACTACGCCATCGTCAGGGCGACTGCCGGCGCGATGGGCGGCTCGAAGTCGGAGGAGTTCCTCGCCAAGGCGGAGGTCGGCGAGGACACCTACGTCCGCTGCACCGCGTGCGACTACGCCGCCAACGTCGAGGCCGTCCAGGTCCGCCCGCCCGCGCCCGTGTCGTACGACGCCACGCCGCCCGCCCACGCGGAGGCGACCCCCGACACCCCGACCATCGACTCGCTGGTCGCGCACCTCAACGCGGCCTTCCCGCGCGACGACCGGCCCTGGGTGGCGGGCGACACGCTCAAGAACGTGCTCGTCATGCTCAAGCACCCCGACGGCACCCGCGAGCCGCTGGCCATCGGTCTGCCCGGCGACCGCGAGGTCGACCAGAAGCGGCTCGAGGGCCAGCTCGAGCCGATCGAGGTCGCGCCCATGGACGAGGCCGAGCTCGCCAGGCACCCCGCGCTGGTCAAGGGCTACATCGGACCCGGCGTGCTCGGCGAGGAGAGCAAGTCCGGCATCCGCTTCCTGCTCGACCCCCGCGTCGCCGAGGGCACCCGCTGGGTGACCGGCGCCGACGTCCACGGCTCCCACGTGATCGACATGGTCGCGGGCCGTGACTTCACCGCGGACGGCACCATCGAGGCCGCCGAGGTCCGCGACGGCGACGCCTGCCCCAACTGCGCCGACGGGATCCTGGAGACCGCGCGCGGCATCGAGATGGGCCACGTCTTCCAGCTCGGCCGCAAGTACGCCGAGGCGCTCGAGCTCAAGGTGCTCGACGAGAACGGCAAGCTGGTCACGGTCACGATGGGCTCCTACGGCATCGGCGTCACCCGCGCGGTCGCGGCCATCGCCGAGGACACCCTCGACGAGATCGGCCTGTGCTGGCCGCGGCACGTCGCCCCGGCCGACGTCCACGTCGTCGCGGCCGGCAAGGAGGAGGCCGTGTTCGCCGCAGCCGAGGAGCTCGTCGCCGGGCTCACCGCTGCCGGCCTCGACGTGATCTACGACGACCGCGCGGGCAAGATCAGCCCCGGCGTGAAGTTCAAGGACGCCGAGCTCATCGGCGTGCCGACCATCGTCACGGTCGGTCGCGGCGTGGCCGACCCCGACAACCGGGTGATCGAGGTCAAGGACCGTCGTACCGGCGAGCGCCAGGAGGTCCCCCTCGGCGACGCCGTCGCCGCGCTCACCGCGATCGTCCGGGGCTGATCGCGGTGGCAGTCGACGCGGTCATCTTCGACTGGGGCGGCACGCTGACCGCCTGGCACGACATCGACTTCCACGCGGAGTCGCTCGCGCTCGCGCAGGCCGTGCTCACCACGGCGGACACCTCCGACGACCACCACGCCCACGCCGCACGTCTCCACGAGGCCGGCAGCGTGATCTGGGGGCGCAGCCGCGACCACCAGCGCAGCGCCACGATCGGCGACCTGTTCGATGCCGCCGGGCTCGACCACGACCCGGACCTCCTCGAGGCCTACTACGCGTTCTGGGAGCCGCACACGCTCACCGATCCCGACGTGGCGCCGCTGTGGCGCTGGCTGCGGGCCGAGGGGATCAAGGTCGGCGTGCTGTCCAACACGATCTGGCCGCGCGCGTGGCACCGCGGCTACTTCGAGCGTGACGGGGTCCTCGACCTCCTCGACGGCGACGTCTACACGAGCGAGGTGCCGTGGACGAAGCCCTCGCCCGACGCCTTCCGCGCCGCCATGGACGCCGTCGGCGTCGCCGACCCCGCCGCCTGCGTGTACGTCGGCGACCGGCTCTTCGACGACGTCTGGGGCGCCCGGAACGCCGGGATGCGCGCCATCCACGTCCCGCACAGCACCATCCCGGCCGACCAGGTCGGCCACACCGAGGGGGAGCCCGACGCCGTCGCGCACCGCCTCGCGGACATCCCGACCCTGCTCGCGCCCTGGCGCTGACCTGCGCGAACGCCACGCTCGAGGCCCGCTGAGCCCTGCTCGGCGGGCCTCGCCGCACGCACAGGTGAGGGTTCCCTCATCTGCAGGTTTCTGCAGTGCACATTTATGAGGATCGCAACAGCGGGCCCTCGGACCCGTTCTGTTGCATGATTGTGCACACGGCGATCGGTGAGCCCCACCTCTCCCAGTCGCCGGATGACCGTTGTCCCCGGTCACCATCGGTTCGCGACCCCGGCTTCGGGGGACGTCTCGGGAGTTCCCCGGATGTCGGAGGTCGCGAACCGATGGCGTTTTTGCCGGCCCTTGCCCGACCGAGGAACGAGGTCGGGCAAGGATCAGCCGGGAAGGTCGAGTAGCGCCGCGGCCGAGTTTGCGAAGGCGCGACGCGCGTATCGAGACCTCGGTCAGGCGTCTCGATACGCCCTCGCCCAGGGGCTCGGGCTAGTCGACGACCTCAGAGGCCGGGCAGCCGGTCCGGCGGGGCGCCGAAGCCGGTGCCGCGCACGGCGGCGTCGACGAGGGCATCGATCGCCCAGGCGCGGGCCTCGTCGGTGGTGCTGGCGACGAGGTAGGCGTACGTCGCCGTCGCCGACTCCTCGAGCGCACGGGCGCGGTCGGTGACCGCGGTGGGCGTGCCGAGGTCGGCGGGCAGGCCGTAGCCGGGCTCGGCGGGGACGGGCTCGGCGCCGGCGGCGCTCAGGCGGGCCATCAGGTCGTCGCGGCGGGCCCGGTGGGTCGTGTACGCCGAGGTGAGGGCGGCGTACAGGGCGGGGGAGCCGGACCGGGAGGTCTGGCCGCCGAGGACGCCGTACACGAAGACGGCGGCATGCTCGGCGGCGAGCGTGGTCTGCAGGGCCTCGACGGCGGGGGGCGGGTCGCCCGCCGTCGCGGGCAGGTC
>JADCLI010000031.1 GCA_016803235.1 Pimelobacter simplex | reverse complement strand
CGGCGCTCACCCGGCCGCGAGGGGTCGTGACGACGACCCGCCCGCCGTCGCGGGCGACGTCGGTGACCTTCGTGCCCTCGTACACACGCGCCGCGGAGTCGAGCAGGACCCGGCGCATCCCGAGCGAGAACCGGCCCGGGTTCATCCGGCCGCCGACGACCTCGCGCATGCCGCCGACGAAGCCTCGCGGGATCCCCAGCTCCTCCGACGTGCCGACCTCGACCTGGCCGCCGGCCCGGGTCACGATCTTCGCGACCCGGCGCACCCGGCCCATCTGACCGCGTGACACCGCGGCGAAGGCGTTGCCGGTGGCCTCGTACTCGCAGTCGATGTCGTGCGTGGCGATGAACTCCTCGACGTGGTGGGCCGCGTGCTCGGCGAGCCGCATCATCCCCGGCATCTTCCTGCGGGACAGCAGGTTGAGCAGCTGCAGGTCACCGCCGGGAGCACCGGCCAGCTGGCCCGCGTTGCGCGAGCTGGAGCCCTGGCCGCAGAACCCTGCCTCGAGCAGGACGACGTCCTGCCCACGCTGGGCGAGCCGCAGCGCGGTCGACATGCCGTTGAGGCCGCCGCCGATGACGACCACCCCACAGCTGACGTCCCCGTCGAGGGCGGGCCGTAGGTCGGTGGGCGGGTCGATCCACCCGGTGAACGAGGTGTACGCGACGTGGTCGGTGCTCATGCCCGCACCGGCCGGCCGTGCTCGTGCGCCGGCTCGAGACCCCGCGCCGCGTCGTGGGCGTCGAGCGCACGGTAGGCGAACAGGTAGGTGAGCATCTGCAGCCCCCACACGGTGAGCGCGAAGGTGTAGAAGAGCGCGCGGTCCTCGAGCGGGTCGACCGAGTCGGGCAGCGGGAAGAAGTCGTAGGTCAGCGCGATCACCGTCCCTGCCAGGCTGACCGCCAGGGTCGCGACGGCGACCCGGGTGGCGCCGATGTCCCACAGGCGCTTCACGACGTAGAGGAGGAAGGCCAGGGTCAGCAGGTTCACGACCACGTAGAAGGTCGCCGGTCCCGGGTGGAGGAGGAACTCGCCGTTCTCGTCCACGTGGGCGCGGTACTTCGGCTGGGCCAGGTAGAGGCCGCTGCCGATCGCCAGGGCGAAGATGCCGATCTCGACCGCGAGCGGCGCCTTGTAGCGGTGCGTCACGGCCATCAGGCCGACCACCAGCAGCAGCGTGATCCCGACCGACCGCGAGAAGGCGTCGAGGAAGAACGCGAAGGCGTACTGCCCGCTCGCCTCGCCGCCCTCCGGGTCGTCGGCGAAGCGCAGTGCCCAGACGAGGAAGTTCGTGCCGGAGGTCGCCACGATGAACCACTCGATGCCGAGCAGGTAGTTGCGGTGGTGCTTGATGAAGCGCCAGCCCGCCCAGTAGCCGCACACGATCATGACGAGGTCGGCGACCAGGAAGGTCAGCCCGTAGATGTCTTCCTTCATTTCAGTTCCTTCAGGTGAGGAGGGACCGGCCGGTCAGGCCGGGACCCGACCGGTACGCCGGCGGGTGCGGGCGCTCGAGACGAGGACGGTCAGCACGACCGTGAGGGCGAGGGCGCCGGAGAGCCAGTAGCCGACGCCATACAGGCCTTGCGCCGCGACCTCGAGGGAGGTGCCCGGCACGGGGACGAGGGAGGCACTGAGGTCGGCGCTGACCAGGGCGGTGCCGAACGCGAAGCCGACAGCGAGGAAGGTGCCGGCGACCCCGGTCGCCATCCCGGCCTTCTCCTCGGGGACGGCCAGCTGCACCAGCGTGAAGCCGGCGGCGTACCCGATGCTGCACCCCAGGCCGATGACCGCGGCGCCCACCAGGTAGTGCCACTTCTGGTCGTGCGCGAGGGCGAGCCAGGTGAGCCCCGCCGCGCTGATGATCGCTCCGGTCACGAACACCGGCACCACGCGGCCGTTGTTGACGGGACGGTCGACGACGGCTCCGCCGACGACGAAGGTCACCGCGAAGGGCAGCATCAGCCAGCCGGTCTCGAGCGCGCTCAGCCCGAGCCCGTAGGCGTCGACCGGGCGCAGCGCCTCGGGGATGATCTGGGCGTAGGTGCTGACGAGGAGCAGGAACGCCGAGTTCACCGCCGCGAACAGTGCGATGCAGATGCACGACGCGGTGACGAGCGGTGCCTTCATCAGCGCGACGTCGAAGACGGCCGACGACGACCGGCGCTCGACCCGGATCCAGGCGATCCCGCCCACGACACCGATCAGGAGCGGGATCAGCGCGGCGTTGCCCCACACCAGGCCCTGGGTCAGCGTCAGCAGGATGGCCGCGACCCACGCGATCATCCACACGGTGCCGACCACGCCGATCCGCCCGCCGCGCTCGGCCGGCGGGGTGTGCGGGATCAGCAGGTACGACGCGACCGTGGTCAGGACACCGATCGCGGTGAGGATCACGAAGAAGCTCTGCAGCGACAGGCTCTGCACGATCAGCCCGCCGCCGATCATGCCGGCCACGATGCCCACGCCCGTGCCGATGACCAGGACCGCGACCGCCACGGTGATGCCGGACTCGCCGAGACCGCGGCGCAGGAACCCGAGGGGGAGCACCTGGGCTGCACCGCCGAACCCCATGAGGGCGCAGCCCACCAACAGCGTCGGGTAGGAGTCCCCGAGGGCGGGGACCAAGGCGCCGATGGTCAGGGACGCCGCCGCCGCGACGTTCGCGTTGCGGTCGCCGCGCAGGTCGGCCAGGCGGGGCAGCAGGATGAATCCTGCGCCGCCGCCGAGGGTGAGGACCGTGTAGAGCCAGGTCGTCTCGGCGACGGTGGCGAGCCCGTACTGCGCCTGGATGACCGGCAGCAGCGGCGGGAGGATGAAGATGATGGCGTTGGTCAGGACGACCAGCAGCGAGCCGATGCCGACGAGCCTGCCCCTGCCCCGGCCGGCCCCGGTCGTTGTCGTGCGGGCGGCCCCGCCCGGGTGCTCGGTCTGTGTCATGGGTGGTCTCCGATCGGTGCGATGTGATCCGGCTCATACGCTAAGCCGAAGTTAGTCAGACGATCAAGATGTCTGACCAAGTTGTTTGACCAAGATGTCGCCGGGCCGGAGTGGCGAGGGTCCACTGATATGCTCGGCCTTGACTTAATCAACCGCCCAACTTCATGGGGCGCCCTGACCCGGAGGACCCGATGGCACGCATCCCGGTCGCGCAGCGACGCCGCGACTTCATCGACGCCGCCGTCGAGGTGATCGCCACCCACGGGATCGACGGCGCGACGACGCGCCGGATCGCGGAGCAGGCACAGGCGAACGTGGCGATGCTGCACTACTGCTACGACTCGAAGGAGGACCTCTTCGCGGACGTCTTCGAGTTCGTCGCCGGCAGGTTCCGCGAGGTCATCGAGCAGAGCGACCCGCACACGACGGTGCTCGAGACCGCGCAGGCGCTCCTGCGCGGCCTCATGGAGTGCTACTTCGAGTCCCCGAGCTTCGGCGCGACGACGATCGAGCTGATCAGCTGGGCCCGGCGCCAGCACGGTGACCGCGGCATCGCCGTCTACGACCAGGCCCTGCAGGCCGGGCTCGAGGTGATGCGCCGCGTCGGGGCCGAGGAGGGCGTCAGCCCCGACGTCCTCGAGGAGATCCCCTACGTCGCCGGCGCCCTCTCCGACGGGTTCGCGATCAACTTCCTGACGTACGGCGACCGTGAGGCCGCCCGGGCCCAGATGGACCTCACCGCCTCGGTGTTCGAGACCTGGCTCACCGCGAGACTCGAGGCTGCCCGGACCAAGCCGGCGCGCCGCAAGCGCGCGGTCAAGGCCTGACCAGCCCCGACCGCGCGCTCCGGGGCGCTACAGCGGCAGGTCCGGCGAGTCCACGCCGACGACCCGGTCGCCGCAGAACACCCGTACGGACTCGGCCGGCCCGTGCCCGCCGATGCCTGCCGGCCCCCAGAAGCTCTGCGCGGATCCGTCACCGAGGTCGGCGACCTTGGCGCCGTTGACCCGCACCTCACCCGCGACGATGCGGGAGCCGACCTCGATCGCACGGTCCGTGTCACCTCCGAAGACGTAGGCGTCGAGGCCCGACGGGTTCGCGTTCGCGATGCGCAGCGCCTCCTGCGGCGAGCCGACCGCGTGCACCGAGACGACCGGCCCGAACAGCTCCGCCGTCGCCTGCGCCGGGTCGGCACCCACGGCCACGGTCGGCGAGAGGAAGAACCCGCCGAGGTCGGGCAGCGTCGTGGGCTGGTGGATCTCGGCACCGAGGTCGCGTAGCCCCTCGATCCGCGCCTGGAGCGTCCGGAGGTGCGGCTCGTTGGAGATCGGCCCGACCTGGCTGGCCTCGTCGAGCGAGTGGCCCACCACCAGCTTCGAGATCCGCTCGGTCAACGCGTCGACGAGCGGCCCGACGAGGGCCGGCGGCGCGAGCACCTTGCCCGGTCCCTCGCACCACTGGCCGTTGAGCTTGGTCATCCCGTCGAGGATCCCGTCCGCCGTGACGTCGAGGTCGGCGTCGTCGAGGACGATCACCGGGTTGTTGCCGCCGAGCTCGAGCTGGAGGACCTTGAAGTCCTCGACCGCCGCCCGGGCGATGGCACGACCGGCGCCGGGTCCACCGGTGAACGAGACGATCTTGATCCGGGGGTCCGCGGTGAGCTGCGCACCGACGTCGCCCGCGCCGTGCACCAGCTGGAGCGCGCCCGAGGGAAGTCCCGCAGCGACGAAGCACTCGACGACGACCTGGGCGCTCGACGGGGCGTGCTCCGACGGCTTGAGGATCACCGGACAGCCGGCCGCGATCGCGCTGACGACCTTGGCGGCGGGGATGAAGCTCGGCCCGTTCCACGGGGTGAGGATCGCGGCCGGACCCCACGGCACCTTGTGCAGCCTGACGTCGCGCCCTCCGGCCTCGAGCGCGGTGACGCGCGGGATGTCACGCAGGTCCTGCGCCGCCGAGCGGATCCGGTACGGCAGGAAGGCGGCGACCGTGCGGGTGACACTGATCGGCGTGCCGCTGGTCAGGGCGTCGGCCCGCGCGACGTCCTCCGTGCGGGCCTCCAACAGGTCGGCGACGCGGTCGAGGACGGCGGCCCGCTCGTGGCGCGCCTCGTCGTCCCACCGGCCGATGTCGTACGACGCCTCCGCGTGCCGTAGCGCCCGCTCGACGTCGTCGGGTGGCGTGGTGACGAGCCGGTGCAGCGGCGTACGCGTGTTGGGGTCGATGTTCCATACGTCGCCGGTCGTACCGTCGCACCACTCGTCGGCGATGTAGTTGACCGGCTGGGGAACGGTGATCTCGTTGCTCATCGGAATCTCCTCTCAGGCCTGGAGGTCGACGACGATCCGGGTGACGTCGCCCGACCTCATCTGCTCGAAGCCCTCGTTGATCTCGGCGAAGGGGACGACGCGAGTGACCATCTCGTCGAGCATCAGGCGACCCTGCTGGTAGAGCCGCGCGAACTGGGTGATGTCCTCGCGGGCCTGGCCCGAGCCCATGTAGGAGCCGATCAGCCGCTTCTCCTCGAAGAAGAAGTCCAGCGCGGGCACCGTCAGCTCGGTGCCCATGGGGGCGATCCCGACCAAGCACGCGGTCCCGGTCGCCCGCACCAGGGCCAGCGCCGTCTCAGCGGTGCGCGCCGAGCCGACCGCCTCGAAGGCGTAGTCGACCCCGTCGCCGAGCTGGCGGCGGAGCTCGGCGACGGTGTCACCGTCCCCGCCGTTGATGGTGTGCGTGGCGCCGTAGGTGCGCGCCGCCTTGAGCCGGTCGTCGTCGAGGTCGATCGCCACGATGGCCGAGGCGCCGGCGAGCCGGGCGCCCTGGATGATGGCCGACCCGACGCCGCCGCACCCGATGACGGCGACCGTGCTGCCGGGCCGCACCTGCGCGCCACGGAACACGGCGCCAACGCCCGTGACGATGCAGCACGACAGCAGGCAGCCGACGTGCAGCGGTACGTCGTCCGGGAGCCGCACGAGGGCGCTCTCCCGCAGCAGGACGTGCTGCGAGAAGGCGCCGATCGCGGCGAGCCGCTCGATCGGGCGCCCGTCGACCGTCTCGAAGGCGGGCCGCTGCCGCAGGCGGACCTCGTCGAGGCGCAGGCACTGGGTCGCGTGGCCCGCGTCGCAGTTCACGCACCCGCCGCACGGCGGGGTCAGCGCGCCCGTGACCCGGTCGCCGGGCCGCAGCGAGGTCACGGCCGCGCCGACCGACTCGACGACTCCGGCCACCTCGTGGCCGACCACGACCGGGAGCTCGGTGGGCACGGTGCCGGTCATGTAGTGCAGGTCGCTGTGGCACAGCCCGACGTGGCTGACCGCGACCCGCACCTCGTGCGGCTCCGGGTCGTCGACGCGGATGTCGGTGAGCTCCAGCGGTGCGCCGATCTCGTTGAGGACGGCCGCTCGGGTGGTGATCATGCGGTGGTCTCCTTCGCGTTCCAGAAGCCGGCGACGCCGGCGGTGAGCAGTCCGCTCGTCCATGCCTCGTGGGCGGCGGTGTCCTCGCGCTCGAACGCGGCCTCGACCTCGGCGAGCAGCGGGCGCAGCAGCGCGAGGTGGAGGGCGGTCGTGCCGCCCTCGGGGGTCCAGTCGTGGACCGTCCCGATGGCGTGGTCGACCAGCACGTCGGGGTCGACGACCTCGTCGAGGAGGCCGATCCGCAGCGCCTCGTCGGCGCCGACCCGGGGAGAGCCGAGCACCATGCGGGTCGCGTGGTTGCCGACCAGGCGGCGCAGCAGCAGGCTGGTGGCGTTGGAGATGGTGAGGCCGCGGGCGTTCTCCGGCTGGAAGTACTCGGCGGCCGGCGTACCGATCCGCGCGTCGCAGCACAAGGTGATCTCCGAGGCGCCGCCGACGGCCAGTCCGTTGACGGCCGCGATCACCGGCACCCGGGTCTGGAGGATCGCGCGGGTGATGTCGTGGAAGCTCTCGAAGGCGAGATGCACCTCGGCCTCCGTGGTGGGCGCCTGGCCGAGGTCCTCACCCGCGGAGAAGGCGCGGCCCCGGCCGGTGATCACGATGCCGCGCACCGTGTCGCCGGTGCCGAGCTCACGCACCAGCTCGGCCAGCCGGAGCCGGGTGCCGACGTCGAGAGCGTTCAGCTTGTCGGGGCGGTCGATCGTCAGCACGGCGACGTCGCGGACGACGTCGGCGGTCAGGAAGGTCATGTCAGCTCCTTCGTGGGGAGAGGTCGTGGGTGGTGCCCGGCGCCGCGGCGGCGCGGGCCTTGAGGGCCGGCTTGGCGACGCGTTCGGACGGGGTGCGGGGCAGGTCGGCGACGAACTCGACGTACCGAGGGACCTTGAAGCGGGCCAGCTGGGCACCGGCGCCCTCGAGGATCCGCTCGGCGGTCCCCCGGTCCTCGGGCACGCCGTCGGCCAGCTGGATGAACGCCTTGACCTCCTCGCCCAGGACGTCGTCGGGCTCGGGTACGACGGCGGCCGCGACCACCCGGTCGTCCCGCTCGAGCGCGGCCTCGACCTCGACGCAGGCGACGTTCTCGCCGCCGCGCCGGACCATGTCCTTGAGCCGTCCGACCAGCTCGATGCCACCGTCGGCGCGGCGGACGACGAGGTCACCGGTGTGCAGCCAGCCGTCGCGCAGCACCTGGGCGGTGGCGTCGGGCCGGTTCCAGTAGCCCTCCATCATCGGGCGGCCGGAGATCGCCAGCTCGCCGGGCTCGCCGTCGGCGACGTCCTCGCCGGCGGCATCGACGACCCGCACCTGCTTGGTCGGCACCGGCCGGCCGAGGCTCCCGCTCCCCACGGCCGCGGCGTCGTCGACCGGGCTGAACAGGTCGATCCCCGACTCGGTCATCCCGTAGACCTCGCGCCACGGCGCGCCCCACCGCTCCTCGAGGGCCGCGTGCAGGGCGACCGGGATGCCCGAGCAGAGCACCATCCGCAGGTCGTTGTCCCGGTCCTCGCCGGTCGCCGGCTGCTTGAAGAGCAGCGTGGGCATCGAGCCGAGCACGTAGCAGAACGTCGCCCGGTGCCGCCGCACGTCGGCCATGAAGGTCGAGGCGGAGAAGCGCGGCAGGACGACCAGCGGCGCACCGGTGGTGAGCGCCAGCGCGGTGTTCCACTGCGGGTCCATGTAGGAGAACGGCTGCGCGGTGAGGAGCACGTCGTCCTCACCGAGACCGGTCGCCGCGGCGCAGATCCAGCCCAGCCGCGCCCAGTAGCCGTGGGTGAGCATGCAGGCCTTCGGGAATCCCGTCGTGCCGGAGGTGTACTGCAGGTTGGCCAGGGTCGTCGCCGTGACCGGCACCGCCGGCGCCGTCCCCGGGAAGGGCTCCGATCCGTCGTCGGAGACGTCGACGACGCGGACCCCGGCCAGCTCCGGTTCGGTGGCGACGACCTCGGCGACCAGGCCCGCGCGCTCACCGTCGGTGAAGACGACGCGGGCACCGGAGTCACCCAGCACGAAGGCGAGGTCGGCCCGCCGGTAGGCGCAGTTGACCGGTACGGCGACCGCACCCGCCTTCAGCACCGCCAACCAGACGACCGGCCAGTGCACGACGTTGGGGAGCATGAGGGCGACGCGGTCGCCCGGCCGGACACCGTCGACCTCGATCAGCCGGTGCGCCAGCCGCGACGTCCAGGTGTCGATCTCGGCGAAGGTCCACGACCACTCGCCGAAGCGCAGGAACTCCCGCTCCCCCGCGTCCCGGGCGCGCTGCGCCAGCAGGCCGGTCAGGGTCGGGACCGACGGGTCCTCGGCCATCCGGGCGGTCTCGATCGTGGCGGTCATCGCGCTCCTTCCTCCTCGAGCAGCCGGGCTGCCTCGTCGACGACCCAGACCAGCGCCGGGTCGGTGCTCTTCATCCACTCGGGATGCCACTGCACGCCGAGGACCGGGTGGCCCGGCACCTCGATCGCCTCGACCACGCCGTCGCTCGCGCGGCCGGTGACGACCACCCCGACCCCGCAGCGGTCGACGGCCTGGTGGTGCCAGGAGTTGGTGATCGCGTCGTCGCCGTACAGGCCCGCGGCGACCGAGCCGGGCTCGAAGGCCACGACGTGGTCGACGTTGCCGTCGGTGGGTGCGGTGTCGGGCGACAGGTGGCACACCGCGCTGGCCGGCAGGTCGGCGACCAAGGTTCCGCCGAGGGCGACGTTGAGCACCTGCATGCCGCGGCACACGCCGAGCACGGGAAGGCCACGATCCAGTGCGGCGCGCACCAGGGCGATCTCGTAGGCGTCGCGTTGGGGGTCGTGGACCATCGGGTCGGTCCGGGGATCGATGCCGCGCACCACGGAGGTGTCGCCTCCCCAGAACGACGGGTGCAGGTCCTGCCCGCCGGTGATCACGACGCCCGACAGCCAGGCGCAGACCTCGGCCGGATCGGTCTCGTAGGACAGCTGGACCGGGAGCCCGCCGGCCTCGGCGACCCGGGTCGAGAAGTCGGACATGGAGGTGTCGATGCACCGGTCGCCGTAGCGCTCGTCGGCACCCTGGAGGAGGGAGAGCCGGAAGCGGCGGCCGGTGATGCCGATGAGGGGCCGCATCACGGGAACTCGAAGTAGCGGGTGGACTCCCACGCGGAGAGCTCGGCGTACGGGTCGCCGCCCTTGGTGTGGAACTCCATCCACTCCCAGCGGCGCGAGGCGACCCAGAAGTCGACGAACTCGTCGCCGAGATGGGCACGCAGCAGCGGGTCGGCCGCGAGCGCGGCACCGGCCTTCGACATGGTGTCGGGGATCCGCTCGACGCTGCCGTCGTCGGGCAGGCACCAGGCCATGTCCGTGACCTGCGCGGGCGGCTCGATCCGGCCCTCGATGCCGGCCAGCACGCCGGCCAGCACGGCGGCGAGCGTCAGGTACGGGTTGACGTCGGCTCCGGGCAGGCGGTACTCGAGGCGCGAGTACTTCGGGTGCCCGGTGATCGCCCGCACCGCGGCCGTCTTGTTGTTGACGCCCCAGCTGATGGTGGTCGGCGGCCCGGTGAGGTCGACGAGCCTCCGGTACGACGTGATCTGCGGCATCACGATCGAGGTCGCCCCCGCCATCGTGGCGAGCAGTCCACCCACGGAGTGGCGCATCAGCTCGGACGGACCGTCCTCGGCGAAGTACTGGTTCACCCCGTCGCGCTGCAGCGAGAGGTTGATGTGCGCGCCCTGGCCGAATCCCGCGGTGGGCTTGGCCATGAAGGAGACGGTGTGGCCGAGCGCGTTGCCGACCTCGCGCATGACCTGACGGGTCCGCGCCCAGTTGTCCCCCAGACGGACCGGGTCGGTCGGCGCCAGGTTGAGCTCGGTCTGGCCCGGCGCGGCCTCGTCGGTCCAGGCCTCCCAGGTGATGCCCACCTGGTCGAGCCGCTCGACGACCGCCTCCATGTACGCGACCCAGTCGCTGGAGCGGGCCAGGTGGTACGTCGCCCCGGTGCTGCCGCCGAGCGGCGTGAGGTCCCGATAGCCCTTGCTGCGGGCCTCCTGGACGGACTCCTCGAAGAGCGTGGCCTCGATCTCGACCGCGGCGGTGGCGGTGTAGCCGTGCTCCGCGAGCCGGGCCACGAGTCGCTTCACGAGGTTGCGCGGGCAGATCGGGACGGGGCTGCCGTCCTTGAGCCAGTAGTCGCCGATCACCGAGTCCAGGCCCGGCCTCCACTCCACGAGCGTCGACAGGTCGGGGACCATCGCGATGTCGTAGATGTTGCCCCGCCAGTCGGGGAAGGCGTCGCCGAGGACGATCTCGTTGTTGAGGTCGATCGCGAACAGGATGTCGGCGAACGCGAAGCCGCTGTCCTTCCCGGCCTCGAACTTCGCGGGCGAGACGTTCTTGCCGAGCAGGCTGCCCTCGTGGTTGGTGGCCTCCAGGCGGACGGCCTTGCAGGGGGTGGTGCGCGTGGCGGTGGTCTCAGACATCGAAGCGGGCCTTCCAGGAGGCGGCGGTCATGACGGAGAGCTGCGACAGCGTGCCCTTGACCTGGACGCCGGCATCGAGTGCGGCGAGGAAGTCGTCGGCACCGGTGAAGACACCGGCGAGGAGGTCTGCTGGCCCGGTCAGCTCGTAGGTGGTGGCACCCTCGCCGAACCGGCCCTCCTCCGGGCCGTCGGGGCCCAGGACGTGGACGACCAGGACGTCGGGGATGCCCGGGATCGGCCGCGTCTCCTGCCAGAAGCGCGCCGCTGCCTCCCGCCAGGGCGGGAGCGGCGGCCGCAGCGCGTGAAGCACGCCGGCGGCCAGGACGGCGTCGCCGCTCGGCTCCTCGGTCGGCGCGAAGCGGCCGTGGAGGTCGACCACGACGGTCGCGTCGGGCTCGGCGAGGACTCCGCCGCGCACCTCGATCGTCGCGCCGAGGGTGATCGTCGCCGCCTGCGGCGTGTCGTGCGACCGGACGGCGACCGTACCGCCGGCGCGGCTCAGCTCGTCGTGCGCGTGACCCGAGCGGATGGCCTCGCCCAGGGTGCGCCCGAGCTGGCGGACCAGTGGAGTCGCGTCGTCCTCGATCGCGACGCGGACCAGCTCCGGCCGCGCGGGCGGCGGGGCGACGGTCGTGGGTGCGGACATGTCTCGGTCCTCTCGGTCAGGGGTTCCCCGGGCCACAGTTAGTCATATGACTCGAATGGTTGACCAAGATGGTGGGTGCTCCAGGTCACGTTGTCAACAGGCCTGCCAGAACCGGGCGTGCGCGGACGGGGTTTCGCCGCTCGCCCTTGACGGACCGTGACCCGGGACACACACTTAGTCATGCGGCTCAATCAAATGACTAAGTACGGCGACCAAGAAGGAAGCGCACCATGGAGAACACCAGCACGGCGGAGAGCGCCGACATCGTCGTCATCGGGGCCGGGCTCTCCGGCATCGGTGCCGCGAAGTACCTCACGGACGACTTCCCGGGCAAGAAGATCCTGCTGCTCGAAGGCCGGCACGCGGTCGGCGGCACCTGGGACCTCTTCACGTACCCCGGCATCCGCTCGGACGACTCCGTGCACACCTACGGCTACAAGTTCAAGCCGTGGCTGCACAAGGAGGCCATCGCCGATGGCGCCTACATCCGTGACTACATGGTCGAGACGGTCACCGAGTTCGGGCTCGACAAGATCCTGCGACTGGGCCACCGGGTCACCGCCGCCGACTGGTCGAGCGAGACCGCGCAGTGGACGCTGCACGTGACGGTGAGTGACGAGGAGGGCAACGAGACCCGGAAGACGATCCGCACCGGGTTCGTCTTCAGCGGCACCGGCTACTACAACCACGACGAGGGCTACGAGCCCCACTTCGAGGGGCGCGAGGACTTCCGGGGCGACATCCTGCACCCCCAGCACTGGCCCGAGGACTACGACCACAGCGGCAAGCGCGTGGTCATCATCGGCAGCGGTGCGACCGCCGTGACGATGCTCCCGGCGATGCTCACCGGCGAGGGCGCGGCCGAGCACGTCACCATGCTCCAGCGCACCCCGAGCTATGTCGCGTCGATGCCCCGGGTGGACACGATCGCCCAGCTCCTCATGAAGGTCCTCGGCGTCAGGCTCGGCTACGCCGCCACCCGGTTCAAGAACATCTGGCGCGACCACTTCATCGTCACCGTGCTCGTCCGCTTCCCGAGCCTCGGGCGCAGGCTCCTGCGCAGCATGACGGCCAAGGAGCTGCCGCCCGGCTTCGACGTGGACACCCACTTCGCGCCGCCGTACAGCCCCTGGGACCAGCGCCTGTGCGCCACCCCGGACGGTGACTTCTTCCAGGCGATCCGCGAGCACGACGCCGACGTCGTGACCGACCAGATCGAGCGATTCACCCCCGACGGCATCCTGCTGAAGTCGGGCCGGATGCTGGAGGCCGACGTCATCGTGACCGCGACCGGTCTGGTCATGCAGATGCTGGGCGGCATCAAGCCGACGGTCGACGGCAGCCCCGTCGACGTCGCCGACACGGTGCTCTACCACGGGGCGCTCATGTCGGGCGTGCCCAACTGGGCGATGATGCTCGGCTTCACCAAGGCGACCTGGACCCTGCGGATCCGCAACGTGACCCGCCTCGTCGCCGACGTGATCCGCGAGATGGACCGCAAGGGCTACGACACCGTCGTGCCCGAGGCACCGGAGGGCATGCCCACCCAGAGTCTCTTCGACCTGTCGGCCGGCTACATGCAGCGTGCCCAGGCACAGCTGCCGCGCCAGGGCGCGGGCAAGCCGTGGCGGATGCACACGACCTACGTGCGGGACAACCGGCTGTTCAGGGGACGCCTCATCCACCCCGACCTGCGGTTCTCGAAGCGAGCCGTCGAGGCGCCGCACCTGGTCAGCGTCGAGGCCGCGTCATGAGCGCGCAGGCCTTCACCGTCGCGCAGCGCCTGCAGCGGACCCTCCTCGTCGCCCTCAGCCGACTGCCGGCGCGGGTGCAACGGGTGCTGGCGCGGCCCGTGACCAACTCGGCCGGCGACACCATGGCGCCCGACGTCGCCCTGCTGATGAAGCTCGGTGAGAGCGGGCCCGACTACAGCGATCTTCCGCCCAGCGAGGCACGCGCGACGACCGAGCGGGACCTGGCGCTGTTCGCCTCCCGGGTCCCGGCGTGCGCGGTCGAGGAGGAGATCGAGATCGGCGACGGCGTGCTGGCCACCCGCTACGGCAGCGGCACACCGGAGCGTGGCCTGGTCCTCTTCTTCCACGGCGGAGGCTTCGTCATCGGCAGCCGGGCCAGCTACACCGCACCGGCACGCATGCTCGCGCACGGCACCGGCGCCGACGTCGTGTCCGTCGAGTACCGGCTCGCTCCGGAGCACCCCTTCCCGGCCGCGCAGGACGACGCCCTCGCCGCCTGGCGGTACGTCGTCGACCACGCCGCCTCGTGGGGCGTCGACCCGCACCGGATCGTCGTCGCCGGGGAGAGCGCCGGCGGCAACATCGCGGCGGTCCTGTGCCAGCAGGTGCGCGGCGAGGCCGTCGTACCGCTCCTCCAGGTGCTCATCCAGCCGGTGACGGACCTCGTGGAGCACCGGCCCTCGCAGGACGAGTTCGCCGACTCGCCGGCCCTCTCGGCCAAGCAGGTCGCGTGGTTCGTGCAGAACTACCTCCCGGTCGGCACCGACGTCGCCGACCCACGGGTCTCGCCCTGTCGAGCGGCCTCGCTGGACGGCCTGCCGCCCGCGATCGTCAACCTCGCCGGCTTCGACCCCCTCCACGACGACGGACTCGCCTACGCGACCGCACTCCTCGAGGCGGGCGTCCCCGCCCAGGTGGACCGCGAGCCGGGCCTGGTCCACGGCTACCTGTCCTACACGGCGGTCAGCCCCAGCTGCCGGAAGGCGACCGAGCGTCTCGTCGCCTCCGTCTCCGCGGCCCTGGACCGCACCGCCACGACCACGACCACGACCACGAAGGCGAGCTGAGCACCATGGCCACCACACGCAACGACCAGGTCCGCGAGGAGACCCACGAGGTCGTCGTCATCGGCGCGGGCATGGCCGGCCTGATGGCGGCGACCACGCTCGCCGACCGCGACGTCGTCGTCCTCGAGGCATCCGAACGCGCCGGCGGCCGGGTCGACACCGTCCGCAAGGGCGACTACTGGATCAACGTGGGCACCCAGTTCACCGAGGGAACCGGCCCGCTGATCGACGCCCTCCACCGGCACCGGGTCCCCCTGGGCACGCTCGAAGGCAAGTCGGTCGCCCTGAACCTCGGCGGCAAGCAGGTCGACACCTCCAACCCGTTCGCCCTCATGTTCAAGTCGAGGATGACCTGGCGCGACCGATTCGGCCTGGCCCTCGTCGGCGCCCGGATCCTGGCGAACGTGCCCTTCCTCGAGATGAGCGAGACGAACCGGTGGGCCAACCGCGTCCGCGCGAAGCTCGACCGCCGCCGCGCCGACTTCGTGCTCCGCGGAGTCGGCTCCGCGCTCACCCACGAGATGGTCCGCTCCTGGTCGGGGCAGTGGATGGGCTGCGAGCCCGAGGAGACCGCCGCCCGGCAGTTCGTCTTCTCCATGGGCATCTTGCTGACCGACCCGGAGAAGGTGCCGAACCTGACCCTGCCCGAGGGCGGCAACCAGACCCTGACCGACATCCTCGCCGCGGACCTCGGCGACAGGGTGCGGCTCGGCTCCCCGGTCAGCTCGGTGGAGTGGACCGCCGACGGCGTCGTCGTCGACTACCAGGACGCCGAGGGCCCGGCCCGGGTGAAGGCTCGCCGTGCGGTCGTCGCCGTGCCCGCGGACATCGCGGTCAGGATCATGCCCGCCCTGCCGCCGGCGTACCGGAAGGCCTTCGAGGACATCCGCTACGGCCGGTACGTCGTGGTCGGCTTCTTCACCCACGAGGACGCTCGCCCGCAGCGGTGGGACGACTACCTCGCGGTGTCGACCCCGGGCCGGTCGTTCCAGGCGGTCTTCAACCACGCCGCCGCCGTGCGGCGCGGCGACGTCCGCAAGCCCGGCGGCGCCCTGGCCTGCTTCGCCGGCGGCGCCGACGCGGACAGGCTCTTCGCGCTCAGCGACGAGGAGATCGTGGCGCGCTTCACCGCCGACCTGCTGGACCTCTACCCGGAGCTCGCCGGCAGGGTCGACGCCGGCATCCTGCGCCGCCACCCGCGGGTGGTGCCGTTCTGGGGTCCCGGCGGCCGCGCGTCGCTGGAGACCCTCAGGAAGAGCCTGGGGCCGGTCCACCTCGCCGGCGACTACCAGCTCGACATGCCCTCCCTCGCCGACGCCGCCGCGTCGGGCGAACGGGCCGGGCGGCTGGTGCTGGCCGAGCTGACGGATGGATCCTGAAGGACCCCCGCTGCGCCCCCACCCGCCGCGGGCCGTTCCCTCGTTGAAGGGATGACAGGGGTGTGCGGGCGAGGAGGGTGGTCCCATGGACCGGGAGGTCGAGCTCAGGGAGTTCGTCTCGGCGCGCGGCGCCGCGCTCTCGCGGGCGGCGTACCTGCTCACGGGGGACCACCAGGCAGCGGAGGACCTGGTCCAGGAGACCTACGTCGTGCTGGTCCGGCGCTGGCAGCGGTCCGGCACGGTGGATCCCGAGGCGTACGTCCGCCGGATCCTCTACAGCCGGTTCGTCGACGGCTGGCGGCGACGGCGGCTGGTGGAGCTGCCGTCGGCGTCACCGCCGGACACGCCGGGCGGTGACGAGGCGGACGCCGCCGGCGACCGGATGACGCTCGGTGGTGCGCTTGCCCAGCTGACACCGAAGCAGCGGGCCGTCCTGGTCCTGCGGTTCTACGAGGACCTCACCGAGACCCAGACCGCCGCCGCGCTGGGCGTCAGCGCCAGCACGGTGAAGTCACAGACCCGGGTCGCCCTGCAGCGGCTGCGGGAGCTGGTCCCCGACGTGGTGGCCTCCTTCGAGGGAGTGGAGTCATGAGTGGCCTGCGCGAGGCGTTCGCCGACCTGGTCGCCGACGTCCCGGCGTACGGCGACCTGGACCGGGCGATCGAGCAGGCCGCACGCGAGCGCCGTCGCCATCACGGCGTGGTCGCCGCTCTTGCCGCGATCGCCGCCGTCCTCGCGGTCGTGGCCGGCGTGCTCGCGATCTCCCGCGACGGGAACGGCTCGCCGCAACCGGTCGGCCCGTCGCCGACGCCGACCAGGACGCAGTCGTCCCGGACCTGGGTCGACACCCCGGCGGTCGCCCGCGAGGGCTACGGCTGGGAGGTCGAGAACCCGATGACGGCGCTCCAGGCCGGATGGTTCGCCGTGGTGGCCGAGCACCTCGACCCCGGCGGCGGCCAGCTCGCGCCCCAGGACCTCGGCCAGGGGGTGGGGTTCACCTGGCCCGCGGACGGGTCGGCCTACTCGTACCCCCACGACGGCACCGTCGAGCTGGTGACCGATGGCGGCGTGCTCGAGGACGGCTGCCGCTACCTGGGGACCCCGCCCGGCACCAACGGGACGGAGTCCTGCCGCACGGAACGGCTCGGTGGACCGCAGGGCGAGCGTGCGCGCATCTCCCGCTACCAGCGCCTGTGCGGCGCTTTCGACGGCCCGGCCGCGGCATACGCGACCTGCGGCGACTACGCGGTGGCCGTGGCGGTGGAGCGCCGCGACGGCCTGGTCGGGTACCTGGTCATGAGGGGCCGGGGCACGTCCGACCACAACCCGCTCGAGCCCGAGGCGATGGCCGCTGCGGCCGCGGACCCGCGCCTCACCCTGCCCGACGCGGCGCTGGCGGTGCCCTCGAACCGGGCCGCGGCCTCGGTCCTGTCGGACCACTTCCCGAGCTGGCGAGGCGACCCCGAGCCGGCGTACCCGACCGATCGCCCGGGCGTCGCGTACGCCGGCGGGAAGCTGGGCCGCGACGGGTTCGGCATGACCGTGTGGCTCGCGGGAGAGGACCCCGTCTGCGGGCGCTCCTGGCTCGTGCACTGCGTCGAGCGCCACGTGTACGGCGCGAGCGACCCGACCACGGTGTTCGTCGGGTCCTGGGACGAGGAGGACTGGGCCGACTGCTGCCCGCGGAACTCTCGAGCGTTCAGCAGGCGGTTCGTGTACGTCGGACCGCGGCACACGGTGAGCGTGGGCGTGTACCGGGTCGTGCCGCAGGACCAGGCCGGGATCGGCCCGGAGCTGGACCAGCGCGTGATCGACCTGCTGCTCGATCCACGACTGCAGCAGCCCGTGGTCGATCCCGCGTTCGAGGGATGACACGAGGCGCCCGACGAGGAGAGTGGTCCCATGGAACTGGCTCGCCGTGGGGCGATCGCAGCGCTCGTCGGGACGTGCCTGCTGGCCGGGTGCAGCGGGGCTGCCGAGCGCCCGAGGCCCGACCACCTCGCCGCGAGCCTGCCGGCCCCCTCGGTGACCTACGAGTCGCCCGGACCCGGCGATCATCCGATCGGGCTGTCCGACATCGCCGGTGCGCTGGTGCTGACCACCCTCGAACGGTTGGACAGGCCCGGCCCGGCCACGATCTGGCGCAAGGAGCCCGGCGGCTGGCGACGGCTCGGCACCCTCGAGCACGCGACCCCGCCGGAGCGGCTGGCTCCCCAGCGGACCCGACTCTCGCCCGGCCCCGGCAGCCACGACGTCCTCGCGCTCCACCTGGCGGGCGGCCGCGTCGGGTTCTCGCGCGACGGCGGCGCCTCCTGGACCTACCTGGCCAGACCCGCCGGATGCCGGGCGGGCGGATGCTCCGAGGCCGCCACCGCCGACCACCTCTACGTCACCAAGGGACGCGTCACCCTGCGAGCCGCCTTCGGCGCCGACGCCTGGGAGGCGATCGCCCTGCCCGGAGGTTCTGGCTCACCGGACCGGTACGTCGGACTCCTCGCCCTGGCCGACGCCCTGCTCACCATCGCCACCGACTGCGACACCACGACCAACCACTACTGGGTCTCCCGCGACGACGGCAGCACCTGGAGCGAGCGACGGGACTTCCCACCGGGCACCTGCATCTACGGACGGGTCGACGACACGCCGTACACGGCCGACGCCCGCGAGACGCAGTGGTGGCGGAGCACCGACCTGGTGCACTGGGCGCACGCACCGACCAATCCGTTCGAGGAGCTCTCGGCCCGGGCAAGCGCCGCCTGCCCGGCGTCGGGGCGCAGGACCCCGGTCACCGGCCGAGCGGGCGAGCCGCCCGTGCGGATCGGGGCCGAGGTCTACCGGCTGTTCCGGCTGGGCAGCCGCGATGCCAGGAAGCTCGAGCTGAAGGTGTCCCGCGACGACTGCCGCACCTGGACCCCCGCCCTGCCCTGACCCGGCCCGGGCTGCGAGGGATCCCGGGAACCGAGACCGCCGCCCACGTCTCGTTGCTTCGACAGTGCCTGGACCCGAGGAGGCAAGCGTGAACAAGTCAGCGTCACTCCGTCGCTCCCTGAGCCTGCTGGCTGCCCTGCTCCTGACCGGCTGTGGGAGTGACGCCGACACGCAGAGCGAGGTCCCGACATCTCCTTCGCCCACCGCCGTCGTCCCCCTTCCGGACGGCCGCCTCGACCCCGGGCGCTACCGCTTCGTGGTGACCGTGGACTGCGAGGGGGTGGAGGACGATCCGATCGCCTGTCCCCATGGCGTGCCGGATCCTCCGCCGATCCCCCTGGAGGTCACCGTCCCCGAGGGCTGGGTCGCCTCGAACGAGTTCCACCTGGTCGAGTCCGCCGAATCCGGGACCGGTCCCCCGGCAGGCGCCGCGCTGGTCATGGGCTGGACCAGCAACACGGTCGGCGTGCAGTCCGACCCGTGCCTGTCGACGAATCATCAGCTCCCCGACGTCGAGGTCGGGCCCGGCGTCGACGACTTCGTGGAAGCCGTCACGGCCCAGGGATGGTTCCGTGGCACGGCGCCCGTGGACACGGAGGCAGGAGGAGCCTCCGGGCGGTACTTCTCCCTCGAGGCGCCCGCTGACCTCAGTGCCTGCGAGGAGTGGCGCCCGTGGGATCCCGGGTTCTACGCCCAAGGTCCGGGGAACATCTGGGAGGTCTGGGTGCTCGACGTCGAGGGTCACCGTGTGCTGATCGTGATCGACTACTTCCCGGGTACGCCGACCGGGACGGTCCGGCAGCTTCGCCAGATGGTGACGTCGATCCGCTTCACCCCCCGCTGAGCGCCAGCGGCCCCGGAACGCACGAAGGCCCGGAACGCACGAGGGCCCCGGTCTCCCGACCGGGGCCCTCTCACGTGCGCGAGGGGGGAGTTGAACCGGAGGACCGCCCCGCTCAATCACGCGAAACCCGCCATCCTGAGCGTGAAACCGACGTGCGGTTGCCTCCGGTTACCTCCCGTTTCCTCGGGAGCGTGCGCCCCAGGGGTGCACCAGCCGATGTTCAATTGATCCGGCGCGAGACCGGCAAGACCACCGTAGCCGACACGGCCTCGGTGGCGTTTCTGAACGCACGTGCAAGGTCTCGGGGATGCAGACGCAGGACACCAGTCCGTGCGGCCGGCCCCAACGACCGCAGCAGAACGGGGATCGTCGAGCCCAGGGGCCGCCCCTCAGACGCCGCGACGACACCATTCGCGTCTTCGGCGGCGCAAACCCACCTGCCTGACTCGGTGATGCAACACCGGAGGTCAACATGGCGTCGCGAGTCGCGCCAACTCCTCGGCCTTGGAGTGAACGTCCGGCGGCACATCGCTCATCGCTCGACGGCCGGTGATGGGATACGCGCCGATTAGACGGGATCGAACGGCATCAGCCTCAATCCCGGGATCGAGGTCAGCAAGGGTCCCGACCGTGTCCGGGTCAAAGGGGTAGCCCAGGGCATCATGGCAAGCGGACAACACCTGACGAAGTGACTCCGACCCCAGCACCTGGACGACCGTGCTCAACAGCCACCCATTCTTGGTCGTCCGTTGAGCAGAGCCCGACACTTTGACGATGCCTGCCAGGTTCACACTGAACTCGCCCGGACAGTACTCACCCGGCAGAGCTCCGATTCGGAGGTCGAGGCCGAACGACTGCAGCGCTGCGACGTGGAGCTCGGCGTTCGACTGGAGTCGGTCCCGCAGCGCTATCTCCCCACTCGACGTGAGACGGACGTGGTCGATCACAATGCTTCCAGAGTGATAGGCCGCAAGCTGCCCCCCTTGGGGGCGTATCAGCGGAGTGAAGCCGAAGTATCGAGCAGCCTCCACGGCTCGCGCGAATCCCGGCCTTAGTGCGTCCCGTCGGCTGAAGGCCGCAGTAGGCCGCGGAACGAATACCCGCAGCAACTCGCTTGCTTCCTCCCACGGCCGGGAGAGGACAGCCGGCCCGAAGCCAAGGTCAATCCCCGGTCCCGGGGTCTCGCCTTCGACCAAGATCATCGGGCCTCACTGAGATGGACGTCGGCATGAGGTTGGCCGGCGACTTGGACGGCTGAAGGCGATTGCATCGGCCAGTACCAGACACGGTCCTCGAACAACCGATCTTCGATGCTCGACCAGACCCGACGCTTCACATCGAGTTCTATGAGCAGGGAGTCGGTAGGGCTTGCCCTCGTCATCCTCGCACGCTGCGCGTTATTCAGCCCCGCGATGGCCTTCGGAGCCGGGCCATTGCTCGGGTACGGCTCCTGCTTCCTCGGTACCTGTCGCTACTTTCGTCCGATCGTGTTGTGAGGTTCGGTTCTGGTTCCGCAGGCATAGCCAACACGATCGACGCACTGAAGAGAACGCACACCAGCAGCCAGCGAAGCTGTCCGCTAACAGCGGACACCGCCAACCCGCAAAGGCCACCGATCACCAAGGCGCCCAGGAGCAACCGCTTCCTCACCACCGTGCTCGTCACCTCCGCCGACTAAGTCGTCAACATGCATGAGACCTGTCGCTCGGCGCCGCCTCGTTCGTTTGAGGAAGCGACATGTCGATCCCTCAGCGGTCGCTGATGACGACCGAACTTGGTGGACCGAACGGGTCGGTCCTGCTCATCCACGTCCCAGTCATGAGACCCCGGCAGGCGTTAACCGACGCGAAATCCGACATTGATCTGCGTCGTGGCTTGGGATGATGCTGGCCTGTGACAGGTGACACAAGAGGGGCCAGTTGGTGGCAGTGGATGCGACGCGCGACTCTAGCGACTCGGGGCGGGCGAGGCTTATCCGGCGAAAGCTGGCACCGCCTACCGTCGCCGACGCCGTGGTCGAGCGTCCCCGAATCACTGACCTTGTCCGCAGCCACCTTGAGGCCTCAAGGGTGCTCACCGTGTGCGCAGCAGCCGGCGCCGGGAAGACGACAGCCATCGCGAACGCGCTCGCGCATCTCGATCGGCCGATCGCATGGCTGTCACTGGACGGTGCCGAGTCGGCTGCCGGACGTTTGCTCCTGTACCTCGAAGCCGCCGTTGCCCCGCACGTGCCAGAGGCCACCGGCGCCGCCACCGACGCCCTAGCTGCGGGTTTGCCCGTGAGCGAAGCAGCGGGTCTACTCGCGGAAAGTCTCTACGGCAGCGGCGTCATAGTCGTGTGCGACAACGTGGAACGTGTCGCCGACAGCTCCCCGGCCATGGCCACTCTCTCCGCACTCGCAAGGTACGTGCCGAGCGGAGTCGGACTCGTTCTCATATCCCGCGTGGCTCTTCCGCTTGACACACGAACGATCGGGGACCCCGACCGAATCGCTGACCTGACCGACCGAGATCTCGCGTTCCGCGTTCGTGAGGCAGAGGCAGCTCTGATCAAGGCCAACCGCCGCAACATCGACCCCGCCGAAGCCGTCCGGCAGTCGGGCGGCTGGGTCACAGGAGTGCTGTTCTCGGGCGCCGGCCCTACTCCGCAGTCGACCGACCGTCTCCACCGGTTCATCACCGCCCAAGTTCTTGGCTCACTGTCCGATGCAGAGCGCGACTTTCTGATTCGAACCAGTCTCCTCGCCGAGGTCACGGTCGAAGACGCTCTTGCGTTGGGCGAAGAGGAACCTGGACGAGTCCTGGCAGCACTGCGAGAGCGCCATCTCCCCGTCGTCTGGCCGGACGACCACACACTCTCAGTCGGCCCGCAGTTACGCGATTACCTCCTGAGCCAGCTCGCATTCCGTGATCCATCCGAGGTGGATTCGCTGCGGCGCAACCACGCAGCCCTCCTGGCGAAAAAGGGTGAACACGAGGATGCGGTCACAGCATTGATCGATCTCGGAGATCACACCCACGCCCGGGAGTTGGCCAGGGAACTGCTGCCTGGTCTCGTCGAGCGAATGGACCTCGGTCTGGCGGCACGATGGCTGGACGCCTTTCCCGATCTCGCCTTCGCGGCGAGCCGCCAGATCGCCGGCATCATCCTTCGTGTCGCATTCGGACTCGAGCAACCGTTGCGTGGCGTTGCAGTCTGGGAACGCAACGGCTGGGACTGGGTCGAATCGCTGGCCGCTGGGCAAGAGGATGGCAGCGACGAAACCCTCGTGCTGTTGGCTTGGTGTCTCTGGCACGTCAACGCCGTCGACGACGCTCGACGCGTGTGCGACCTAATCCGGCCCGGCCGTGCCCACGACATTGCCGTCACCCTCCTCGGCCTCAGCAGCGATGACGCGCCACCAGCCTTCCCGGAGTTCGCGACCGCCCCCGCTGGGCCCTTGGAGGGCCTGCTCATGCGTGTGGCGCACATCAGAGGTCGCCTGCAGGGCCTGGACGCCCCAGGCGCACACGGGCCGTGGAGGTCCGTTGTCGGCGCGCCCTGGGTGATCGCCGGACTCCGCGCAACCGGCCGCATCGAACAAGCGATGGAACTCTACGAACTGCACCGAAGCAAACCGCAGCCGTTGTGGCTCCACGGCGTGGACGCCGCCGAGTTGATGGCCGACCTAGGGCGAAATGCAGATGCGTGGGACGCCGTCCAGACCGGCTGGGAGCGCCAGAGTGAAACCGGTTCGCAGGTCTACGCGATCCTGCTCCACCTTGTGGAAGCACGGTTGCACCTGAAGTTGAACCAAGATCCACCCGCAGCGTTCCGCGCGATCGACGCCGCAGACGAAAGAGGGGCGCAGAAGCACTCCTTCACCCGCGAGTTCTCGATGCTCTGGCGGGGTCTGGCGTACCTGCAATCCGGAGAGCACGAGCGGGCCCGTGAATTGCTGCAAGCCGCGGTCGACGGGATGCAACGCACCGAGCACCGACTTGAGCTCGTGTCTGCCGCCGCCTACCTGTCCGAAGCCCAGTGGCGTGCCGGCGACGAGGAGGCCGCAGACGCTGCGGCGAACCTGGCTCTCGAGGCCGCTGAAGACATGGGCGCCCTTCACCTTCTACTTGCCGCCTTGGCAGACGTGCCCGCGGTGGCGGTGCGCGGGGCAGACACGGAACCCAACCGCACGTCGCGATGGCATGAACTCACCACGCTGTTGGCGCGCCGCGACGGTTTGAAGGTCATCGCTCGTCATCCCCGACTTGTGCTCGAGGAGTTCGGCCCTCCGGTGTTGGTGCTCGACGGTAACGACGTAACGCCCAGACTCCGGAAGAGCACCGAACTGCTCGCGCGGGTCATCGCCGCGCCTTCGCGCAAGGTCGGACGTCAAGAGGTTCTCGATGGCTTGTTCCACTCTCGGAGCGAACCAGCAGCTCGAAGCTACTTGCGGCAAGCGATGTACCGTCTGCGCGACCTCCTGCCGGAGGAGTTGATCCCTGTGATGGAATCCGATCAGCTGTCGCTCGCTGGCCCAGACCTCATCGTGTCCACTGGAGAGGAAGTGCTCGCGATGATCGGGCAAGCCGATCGCCAGGACGACGAAGCCCGCGCCGCCACGCTCACCCAAGCGCTGGCCCGGTCCGACCGAGGAGCGTATCTTCAGGGATTCAGCAGCGCCTGGGTTGACGCCCGCCGCGCCGAGATCAGCGAACGGCTCCTGCGCGCGCGACTGGACCTGGCCAGGATCGCCTTCCGACTCGGTCGCTACTGGGAGTCGGGGAATGCAGTCGATTTCGTTCTCCGCCAGGACCCGTATCGGGAAGACGCATGGCTGCTCAAACTATCGCTGGCCCAGGCCAGCGGTAGCGACGACGGTGTCCTGGCTACGTATCAACGGTATGTCGCGACGATCAAGGAAATCGGCGTGCCGCCGTCCGCCGAGATCCAACGTCACGTCTCCCGGATTCGGACCTGAGCCCGCGGTAGATATCGGTTAAGCGGTTTCCGTCGGGTTAACGAACGGTGTGACACCGTTCACGTGACCCAGATCACCGGAACGGACTCGGACGGAGTAGCACATGCAAACTCTCGAAACGCGCGACCCCGTTGAGCTCGCCAACGCCTACCGCCTGGCCATCTCAAACTTCAGCACAGGCGTCGCCATCATCACCACGAACACAGATGCGGGTCCGGCAGGCATGACCGCCAGCGCGGTGGCCTCTCTCTCAATCGATCCCCTTCAACTACTGGTGTGCATCAAGTCTGACCTCCCCACCCGGCACGCCATCGAAGAGTCAGGCCGGTTCGCCGTCAACGTTCTCGGCGAGGGGCAAGAGCAGCTGGCCTTGCAGTTTGCAACGCCGCGGCCCGACAAATTCGCGAACGTCGCTCTCCGCGACGGCTTCGACGTTCCCGTGTTGAAGTCGTCGATTGCCCACTTCGTGTGCCGACTCTCGGCAGCCCTTCCCGGCGGTGACCACACCATCATGGTTGGCGACGTGGTGGACTGTGACCACGTCGTCGACGCGGAGCCCCTGGTGTACTACTCGCGTCGCTTCTCGAACCTATGCAGCCCGAGCCAGCACGCGCGACACGCATACGACTGGCATCTCGAACTGATGATGTGAACCAGGTTCTTGATCTCGTCCCCGTCGTAGCCCGGAGCAGGCTCACCCCGCCTGGCGCGCACCCCGACGAGGTGGCTCGCGACGACCTGCTGGCAGCACTGGACGAAGACGACTATCAAGTCGTCCTGCTTGCCGGACCCCAGGGGTCCGGCAAGACAGTCACCCTCGGCCAGTGGGCCCGTCGGCAGCGCATTCCCGTCGCCTGGGTAAGTCTGACCGGCCCTCACCACGGAGGTCTCGGGGCGATCTGGCACGCCATTTTGCGTGCCATCTCATCAGCACGGACCGAACTTGAGCTCCCGGGCACTGCAGATCTCGCTAACGCGGAACGGATTGTCAATCGCCTCGTTCCGGAGTTGATGAACACGTTGGCTGAGGTTGAGAAGCTCACCCTCGTCCTGGACGGGTTCGGTCACATCACAGATCCGCTAGCGCGCGACATACTCGGGCAGTTCCTCCAACAACTTCCCCCTCAGGTGAAGGTCCTGCTGTCCAGCAACCGCCCGGCCGAAGGACCGATCCTGCAGCTCCGGGCGGCCGGCCGTCTAAAGGACATCTCGGCTGAGAAGTTGAAGTTCAGCGTGGGTGAGACCTACGACCTGCTCGCACGCACCACCGGACAACCGTGGCACCCTGACGCGGTCGAGCGCCTCCACGCCAATCTCGACGGATGGGCAGTCGGATTGCGCCTTGCGGGCCTGCACCCGCATGAGTCGAATGCGCGCGGTATAGCCGATGCCGCTCTGAGCTATGTGCGCGTCGAGGTTCTCGACAAGGCGACCGCGTCACAGCGCGATGCACTGCTGCGTACGAGCGTATTGAGCCAGCTGACGTTTGACGGGGTTGTCGCGGTGACCGGCCCGGACGTACCCCGCGCTTTGATGTCATTCGCTGAGTCCTCCTTGTTCCTGAGTCGCACGCCCGACGGCTGGAACCGACACCCGGTACTCCACGCTGCGGCAGCCGAGCATCTAGGACGGGTAGATCCCCACCTACAAACATCCTTGATTTCACGCTCGGTGCCTTGGCTCGCAGCGAAGCGTGACTTCGTCGCGGCTGCGGAGGCCGCGATGGGCGCGGGGATGCTCGCACAAGCCGCGGAGCACGTCGTGGCCTCGTGGCCCGCTGGTGACCCGGAACGCGTGGTCCAGGTCGCGACGCGTCTCGGCCAGCCTGCACCGGCGCAGGTCGCGGCCGTAGGTGCCGCTGCGGCGTTGGCTTGCGGAGCGCCGAACCGCGCGCTGGAATTCCTCAAGCCCTTCGAGGCGGCAGAAGCTGCGTCTCCCGTCCGCGCTCACCTGTACCTTCAGCGCGGCGATCTCGCTGGCGCTGGTGCCGAACTCGAGAAGCATGGTCGCTCACGCGACGGCGAGGCCGCCTCCTGGGACGGGCTGTTGGCGGACATCACGCGCGCTGCCCTCGATCTGTGGCGCGATCGCCCGGGAAGCGCCATTTGGCGTCTGGAGCAAGCCGCCGCACGAGCAGCTCGAGTGAACTACACCGACGCACACCTCAAGGCGTTGGACCTACTTGTTGCCTGTGCTTACCTCACCTCGGACGGGAAGCGCGCAGACGACTCCGCCCGCGAGGCCATCCACATCTACCGAAGTTCACGCCAGCGCGGCGCTGCTCCCGTGATAGCCCTGACATACCTGCAAGCTGTCGGCGGCCCAGGAGCGACTGGCGTTCAGAGTCACCTGCAACCTGAACGGTCGCCGGGACCCCACCAAGACGCCTTCGCGGCCTACCTACGCGCAACGGCTGCCGCGCGCACTGGAGACCATGTACGTCAGCGGCTCGCGCAAATGGAAGCCAGGTCGGCATTGCTCCCCGAGGCGGCCGGCCCGCTACTGAGGTCGCTGCTCGAGGACGGTGGGCCAGCAGAGGCCGACAACGCCGAACAGTGCCTGACCGACCGCGAGATGGTCGTCCTGCGTGCCCTCAGCGGACCGCTAACGCTTCGCGAGATTGCCAGGGAACTGCACGTGTCTCACAACACGATCAAGAGCCAGGTCAGTTCGCTGTTCCGCAAACTCGGAACCCACGACCGCGTAGGGGCACTTCGCGTGGCGCGGGAGCGCGGCTTGATTCCCCGCTAGAACGAATCCGCTCGGCGACACCACCGGTGCGATCGGCGAAGACGAACTGCACGGAAGTGGCAGGTGGCCCGATTGGAGGCGGGCCGGTGCGACCCCCACACTTGAATCGCACCGGCCCGTTCCGTCAGCGCTGCCCGGCGTCCTGTCGACGAGCGTATTCAGCCTGCTCGTTGTACGCGGTGTGCTCCTCGGGAGCCTCGAGCGCGATCCCGCACACCTTGCGTGCCAGGTCGCCGAGAGGACCAGAGGGCGCCATCTCCGCACGGTGCATCGTCAGCATTCGGAGGGTGAGAAGCGGGGTGCCGTTGAAGTTCTCGAACACCGAGATCCTGTCACCCCAGTCGGTGAGGAACATGTCGCGGATGACGCGGCTGATCTTGATCCGGTCGTACGGCCGGCCCACCGGTCCAGTCTGGAGCGGCTCGAGCCACTTGCGCAGTTCCGGGTTCTGCCACTGGCCTTCCGACGGGAAGATCAGAGACGACCGACCCGCGAGATCGACCAGTTCGTTGACCATCCGCGAAATGTGCTCGAGATAGTGGGCGCGACCGAAGTCGAAGAGCAGGATGTTCGGCTTGTACATGCCGCCAGGCGTGTTGAAGCCCTCCTCCTCGCTCGCGATGACGTGCGCCCTCATCGTCTGGTAGAACCCCACAAGCTGCGCGAGGCGTGTCTGGACGGGCGGAAGCTGGTAGGTCCCGATGTGCTCCGTGATCATCAGCGCGAGGCCGACCATGAGCTCTGCGCGAACCATCTGGCGAACGGTCGCCTGGAAGTGCAACCAGTCGAAGACACGCTGGGGGTACATCGCGGCGTGCTGCGGGTTACCGATGTGGAAGACGCGATTCCACGGCACGAACACGTCGTCGAACAGGATGACCGTGTCCAGCTCGTCGCCCTTGGCGGCAAGCGGATGCTCGGTCTCGGAATCCTTGACCGTGCTCTCGCGGCAGACCAGGGTGACGCCCGGCGTGTTCACGGGGACCGCACCGTACAGGATCTGGTCGGCAGTGATGCCGGGGCGGAAGAAGACACCAATATGCACGTAGTCAGCGAAGGGTGTCCCGGTTCCGATGGCCTTGACTCCACGCACGACAATGCCGTCGTCGCGGGTTTCGACCAGATGCAGCGCCGGGGATTCGGCCTGTGCAGACTCTCGCGACCGGTCGGTTTGCGGGTCGACGAATGCGGGCGCGGCGTTGAGGTCCCCGTCGCGGACGAGTTCGTAGAACTCCTTGATCCCTACGGTGAGGTCGCGTCCATCGGTGCCGACGGACTGTTCGCTCCACGGAGTGGGGTCATCGATGTAGGTGGCCAGCACGTAGTTGTTGACGTCCGGGGTCCGGGGTGCAGCGCCAGCGCCCATCTCCTTGATGACCGTTTCCAGGTACACCCGCTTGCGCCTGAGCTGTTCCTTGTTTTCGTGACGGAACCACATCATCGATCGCCGCTCACCGTCGTCGTCGACGAAGGTCATGACCTCCTCGAGGTCGGGACGGTGGTGGAGGTCGTAGAAGTCTGCGATGCGCTGTGCGTAGTCGCGTGTCTTGGGGTGCGTAGCGACGTTGTCGATGAGCTCGTCCCCTACCCACACGACTCTGCCGTCGTCCAGGGCCTCCAGGTACTGCTTACCGGTTCGCAGCATTGTTGCTCCTTAGTTCCTTCGAGGTGGACAAAGTGCCCACGCCGCCGCAGTTTGAGAGGTAAGAGGGTGACGTGACGTCGCCTTCATGGGGGTGAAATCCGGTTTCTCCAAGGTTTCGCCGCGACTCCCATGACGTGGATGCGCACTCGGCCAATCCCACAACCTCCAGAAGTCGCCGCAGGCGGCTGACTGGCCTGACGTCATGCTGCGCGGTGGCACGTTCTGGGCGCATTGATTCCCGTGACGGCGTCCAGATCCCGGGGTGCCGATGCTGGGCGACACCGCCTTCGAACTCGAAACCGAGGGCGCGGACCGCCGCGTCCAGCTGGTCCCCAGTGCGGACGCTCCCAGGGCGGACTCGATCGGGTCGCACCCTGGGCGATCGCGAACCCTTCGCGACGATCTCCCGCCCCACGACCGCGACTCGCGCGGCAAACCAAGTCGGCCATCGATCGCGCCGGTCAGACAGCGCCATCCCTTCGCCGGGTGGAGCATGGTCGCTATCTGATCCTGCGGATGAACTCGACCTCGGTGGCAACGGTTCGAAGCGTGGGTCCAGCGACGCGTACCAGACCGACACCGCCGGTGCGGATCGTGACTAACTGGCCTTGAACGCAACCCAGGTACTCGCCCGGCGCCGGCACTGCCAGTTGTGGATCGAAAGCCAGGCGATTGCCCCGCACCACTAGGCCGTACAGAGCCAACGGCGCTCCGAGCAGTTCCGCTGCTTGCTCGACGTCACCCTCAGAGACAAGTTGACGGATCCTGCTCGACGACACCGGTCGTCCGCTTGCACCGTGTTGCAGCAACGGGACCGCGCGGACTTGCAGGCTGGGGCATTGGGCCAGAGTCGCGGCTGTTCCGGCGCCGCCAGATCCGAACCGGAAGTTCTCCCCCACACTCACCGATGATGCATTCAACTGGTCAATCAAGACGTGGCTGATGAAGTCCTCGGCGGCCACGTTCGACCAACCGGTGTCGAATCGAATCACTGCCACCCGCCTGACGCCAGCCGCTTCGAGTTTGCGCAGCTTCGTCTTCCAGTCCGACAGCAAGTGAGGCGCTCGGTCTGGTGCCAGGGCGTGTAGCGGGTGAGGTTCGAACGTCAGGGCGGTGTCGCAGCCGTCCAGAACCTGCCGGTGGCCGAGATGGACACCGTCGAAGACACCGATCGCAACTGAGGAGGCTCGGCCACCCTCCTCGAAGTTGCCCCGCGAGCGGAACCCTGGCTCACGGTCGAGGTGGCGTCGATTGTCCGCCGGTCTCCTGATGGTCATGACATCCATGACGCGTCCCTTCACCCGCCTCACGCGCAGAAAGTGCGTGACCGGCTGAGGGTGCGCCTTTCTGCGTTAACCGCGGAAACATCGGGGGATCCGCGGACCCGTGGTCTGTGAACCGCCTGTTAACGCTGGTTGCACCTCTGACGCGGTTGCACTGCACTGACTGGAAACGACGGCGATACATCTACTGAAGGAAGAAGACATGGCTGCAGGTTGGAAACTGGACGGCCGGACGGCATTGGTGACTGGCGGCAGCCGAGGTCTCGGATATGCCATCGCCCAGGCTCTGCGCGACCGCGGTGCCAACGTGGCGATCATTGCGCGAGACGACGCAGCGGTGAAGTCCGCCGCCAGCCGTCTTGAAGGTGACAGCAGCTCACAAAGCGTCCTCCCCATTGTCGCCGATGTTGCCGACTCGGAGTCAGTTCAGAGCGCACTCACCCAGGCTCGCGACTGGCAAGGCCGCCTCGACATCGTGGTCAACAACGCCGGTCCGCAGCTGATCCCATCCTCGCTCGCCGATGCCGAGGAGCACGCCGTGCTGTCTGCGTTCGACACCAAGCTGCTGGGGTTCCTGCGGGTGTCTCAGGCGGCCCTCCCGCTTCTCAACCAAGAGGGCACGGGAAGCATCGTCAACGTTGCGGGAGCGACCGCGCACGCGCTCGTTCCGAACACAGGTGTGACGGGCATCGTAAACGCCGCCGTGGTGGCACTGACCAGTTTCCTCGCCTCGGAAGCTGCCCCCAAGAACGTCCGGGTCAACGCGATCTCGCCGGGGATGACGAAGACCGAGGGCTGGCTCGCAAAGAACGAAATGGCCGCCCAGCAGCAGGGCAAGAGCCCGGAGGAGGTCCGCGCCAGCATGGTCCAAATGCTCGGAATCCGTCTGGGTCGTTGGGCTGAGCCTTCCGAGATCGGTGCAGCGGCGGCGTTCCTCGCCTCCGACGACGCGTCTTACATGACCGGCCAAGTGCTGCGCGTGGACGGCGGTCTCTCCAAGCCTGTCGCCTGACGGGGTCAGAGCGGCACGCGGGACGCGCCTCCCCTTCGTCGCGCCCGCCCGAGCGTCGGAGGAAGACCCCTCCCGCCGCCGCTCAAGTGGCGTCATCCGAGGGTTGCACTCGCCTCGGATGACGCCATTGGCGATTTGATGCCCGTCCAGTCGTGCATCGTCAGGGCCGCACCCGGTGCTCCAACTACAGCAGCTTCGCGCCCTTCGTGGCATTCACGGACTTGGCTGGTCAGGCGCGCTGCGTCTACGGGACCGCGCCGGCCACCCACGCGAACGACCAGAGATCGAGACCCGCACCCACGCCGCGCGTGTCACCCCGTGCCGGCGACAGCGACCCACAGGGGGCCTTCCGGTGCGCCACCCTTGAGATCGCGTGCGCGCCAACTTCGGCCTCTCACTTCCGTTCCTCATCAACAGGACTCAAGCGGCCTGAGTGGGACGCTTGCAGTTCGGTGAGGGGCGCCCTCGCCCTTCGTCACTCGCCAGAAGGATGACTGCCGCGGGTCGAACTCCTCTCGGCGCTGCCGTGAGGTGGTGAGCGGAGCATCTGGTTTCGCCCGTGTTAACGCCTTCTTCTGCAGAGTTCCCCGCAGAAGCTTGAGCCGGGTTCATGGTCACGAGCCGGCGACCGAGGTTCCAAGCTCGCTGGCGCTCGCGCTCCATCCACCGCGCGAGTGAGCAGGCGCCGCGGGACCGCGGCATGCCAGAAGCGACTCGAGCTCAATGGCCCAGTTGAGATCCCTTCGGGTGGATCTCTCACGTATTTGCGCCATCGATCGTCGCCTCACACCTACCGCCGAACCGCCTCCTCGGTGCTCGGCTCTGAAAGGATCCTCATGGCCGCAAAGCGCTCAACGAAGGTGATCGGAGGATGTGGCGTCGTGCTGATGCTGATGGCACCAGTCGTCGCGTTCGTTCTCGTACCCGTCCTGACGAAGTTGCCGAGCAACACTGACATCAAGTTCGACTACTCCGGAACTGTCGGGATGCTCGATCCGCATGCGCTCGAGGAGGGAGCCGCCGCGCACGCCTTCGTCGCCGACATCCCTGCGACCATGCACCGCAGGATCCAAGTCAGCTCAACGACCGGCAGTACCGCGACGGTAGAGGACTCACTCGCCATCGAGGCCGGGTCCAACACGATCGACAACGAGCACACCTACGTCATCGATCGGTCAACCCTGGAGACAGTCTGAACCGCCCCGGCATGTCCGGAGACTCCGTTCCTTGGAAAGGATGGAGTCATGTCAGGGAGTACGTCGAAGAGGTACCCGGCCGAGCTGCGTGAGCGGGCGGTCAGGATGGTCGGTGAGATCCGGCCCGATCACGAGTCGGACTGGGCGGCGATGACCCAGGTCGCCACGTTGCTCGGTGTTGGGACGCCGGAGACGATCCGGAAGTGGTGCCGCCAGGCCGAGATCGACGCGGGCAAGCGGCCGGGCATCACTAGCGAGGAGTCGGCGGAACTGAAGCGGTTGAAGCGGGAGAACGCCGAGCTGAAGCGGGCCAACGCGATCCTCAGAAGCGCATCGGTTTTCTTCGCGGCCGAACTCGACCGGCCACAGCGTTGATCGTGCAGTACATCGACTCCGTCGCGGGCCACCGCGACGAAGGCGGTCTGCGATGGGGTGTCGAGTCGATCTGCGACCAGCTCACCGAGATGGGATGCAGGATCGCCCCCGCGACCTACTACGAACACCGCGGCCGGAAGCCGACCGCCCGCGAGCAGCGGGATGAGGAACTCAAGCCGAAGGTCGCCGAGGTCCACGCAGCGAACTACGGTGTCTACGGGGCCCGGAAGGTCTGGCTGACACTCAATAGACAGCGGGCAGCGGATGCGCCGCCGATCGCGCGCTGCACCGTGGAGCGGCTGATGGGCGAGCTCGGCCTGGCCGGCGCAGTGCGCGGGAAGGTCAAGCGGACCACGATCAGCGATCCGAAGACCCCCAAGCCGCTGGACCTGGTCGACCGGAACTTCCGGCCACTGTCCCCCGATCGCCTCTGGGTTGCCGACTTCACCTACTGCTCGACGTGGTCGGGCTGGTGCTACACCGCGTTCGTCATCGACGCCTACGCCCGGCGAATCCTGGGCTGGTCGGTGGCGACCACGATGACCAGCCAACTCGTCGTCGACGCCGTCGAGCAGGCAATCTGGACCCGCGGTCGGCAGGGCCGCGATCTGGCCGGCCTGATCGCACACCACGACCACGGGACGCAGTACCTGTCCGTGGCCTACTCCGAGAAGCTCGACACCGCCGGCATCAAGCCCTCGACCGGCGCCGTGGGCTCGTCCTATGACAACGCCCTGGCCGAGTCGACCATCGGGCTCTACAAGACCGAACTGGTCAAGAAGCAGCGACCGTGGAAGGGCTTCGACGACCTCGAGGTCGCCACCGCCGAGTGGGTCGACTGGTACAACCACCGCCGACCCCACGAGTACTGCGACGACCTCACTCCCGTCGAGGCCGAGGCCGCTCACTACGCTCACCACCAGACCCCAACAACCGCTGGAGTCTCAAGCTAGAAAGTCTCCGGACATGCCGGGGCGGTTCAGTCGCTAGTGACGACAAGGCCGCCGAAGGCTCCACCGGATGTTTGGCAGCCGCGTTCCCGATCGGTCCACAAGCGAAGGACGTCTACGACCTGTACGAGAGTGCCACGCAGCAGTGCTTTCCCGTGCACTACACAGGGAAAAGCAAGATTTCGGGTCGCGAGGTCTTCAACTACAGCCTGACCGCGTCGGGCCCCCTCAAGGATCCGCACATGCTCGAGTCGTTGCCCCCCGCCCTGCCAAAAGCTGCACTGGAGAGCCTTGCGCCTGCGCTGAGCGAGGACGTTCAGGCCCAATTCTCAGGTGCCCTCGATGCCCTGCCCGACCCCGTCCCGCTGAACTACGTTGTTGACAAGACAGTGGACGCTGCAGTTGACAGCGAGACCGGCATCCCGCTGGACGAGACGCTGCATCAGCAGATCAGCGTCCAGGTGGATACGGGAGCGGACCAGCTCACCTTGGCACCTGTGTTGGTGGTCGACGCCTCGGTGACCGACGACAGTGTGGACAAGTTGTCGGACAAGGCGGCCTCCGCGGGCCGGCTGCTCCTGGCGTTCCAGACAATCATTCCGCTCGCACTGCTCGTCGTCGGCCTGGTTCTAGTGGCGTTCGCGGTCCGGCGGCACCGGAAGGACGGTCGTCAATCATAGGACGATGTCAGCTGCGCGGGGGCCGGATTCCCTTCTGGGAGTCCGGCCTCTGGCGTTGCCGCGGCCGACCGACTCTAGGGACACGAAATGGCGGGCGATTCCGCCAGCTGGTTGCGGGACGGCTGCCTACGGAATGACGCACCGCAAGGAGGCCGTTCGCCGGCTTCGCAGTTGGTTTCTTCATGGCGAGGGCAGGGCCCGGCGCGTCATGCTCGACGCGCTGCACGGTCCTGCTCGGACTCGCGGAGAGGAGGAGTCAATGCCGCGCGCCGCGGGGGCACTGTCCCTCCAAACCCGCCGACTGTGTCGGTCGCCTGAGTGCCTTCCCGGAGCACCCCGCTCGGTCGGGTGGAGGAGTCCGTCACGGAGAAGAGCGCATTCGAGGCCTACCCGATTTCGGCCGCTGCTAGCGCGCTCGACGAAGCTCCGTACTCTACCAATCTTTCTCAGCGCGACCTGGACGTCGTCACCCGGACTCAGAGATGACGCGCGCGGCGTACAACGAGATTGATGAGCTGAAAAGGGACCGAGAGGTCGCGGGCCTGGCGTCGGCGGACATCCTCGCTGGAAGTTGTCAGGAGTACTCGATCCAGCAGTGGAGGTGGGCGTAGGAGCGAACGTTCTCGGATTTCCTAGCCCCTCGCGCCGGGCTGGCCGTGATTGCCTGGCCAGTTCACAACTTTGGAGTGAGCGAGAAGACCTCCTGGCAGTACGCCGCGCTGAAGATTGGCGCGACGACAAACCACTGTCGCGGCGTCAGCCTGGCGTTCCGGCTCGGTGGCATCTTCCTGTCGGGAGCGAGTCCAAAAACAAGCGAATCGACCCCGGCCTCAAGGCAAGCGTCAGCGGCCGGCACAGCCGACGGACGTCGTGGCGGCGTCGACGAGTAGCCCGATGGTCGCCAGCAAGGACCTCCAGTAGACGTGCGTCGAGATACTCGTCTCCGCAGGGTGAAGGCAGGCGCTCGTCTGCTGCATCTCGCGATGCGACAAGGCTGCGGCGCGCGACGCCTGTCGATCGATCACTGTGACCGCCGACGGATCAAGGCGGTTCGCATGCACTGGGCACCGGTTGCGTTCATCTTGATGACCATGACGGGTTAGCACTGCTCGGCATGCTCCACGACTTGTCCTTCTTCGCCGACAAAGGAAGGCGTCTTGCGGCCCTCTACTTCGGCTGTCGCGCGGTGACGCTGCCCCACAGCGATACCGAAGGTCGCATTGCCCCACGGCACCATGTACGTGAGCGCGATCTTGATTGCGGCGGCGACGCTGAGCCCGTGGGCTGCCAGGGTTCCTCCCATGTTGACGATGGTCAAGATCGTCCCCACGAGGAACGCTGCCAGCAGAGTTCGCTTTAGGGATTGCCGAGACAAGGCGAGGCGAAGGGCATGTGGCCATGACAGTTGCAACGGGTTGCGTTGCCTTCCCAGTTCGATCACTGCCTTCAAACCGTCACGCTGAGGGGTGACTCGATAAGAGAGAGGAAGTCCCGCATCCAGGCGGCGGCGTCGGCTCCGTCGACGGCGCGGTGGTCGACCGACAAGGTGACGGTCATGGTCTTGCCCGGAACCACCGCCCCGTCTCGGACCACCGGAGCATCCACGGCAGCGCCGACCGCGAGAATCGATGCGTGCGGAGGGTTGATGATGGCTGCGAACTCCTCTGTACCGAACATCCCCAGGTTCGACACCGTCACCGATCCGCCCTCGAGCTCGTTGGGATGCAACTTGCCGGCCCGCGCGGCCGCCGCAGCGTCGCGGGTCTTCTGAGCCAGCGCCGAGAGACTCAGGCTCTCCACGCCCCGCACGACCGGCGTGACCAGCCCAGTCTCGGTCGCGACGGCCACCGCCACGTCTACGTTGTCGAAGGTCCGGATTGCGTCATCGGTCCAAATGCAGTTCATCTTTGGGTTCCGGACATGCGTCAGCGCGACGGCTTTGACCAGCAGGTCATTCACAGAGATCTGCACGCCGGCGTCATGGACGAGCCTGCGGCGGAGCGCAAGGAGCTCTGTGACCTCTGCGGTGCCCCGGACGTAGAAGTGAGGGGCGTCGCGCTTGCTCTGGGTCAGGCGCGTTGCGATGGCTCGTCGCAGCCTTGTGTGGGGCGTCTCGACATATCCCGCCTCCGGGATCCCGGCTCTCCCCTGCCGGGGGACCTCCTGCTCTTCGGGCTCGCGAGCAACAGGCTTCGGCGGCTCGACGAGAGCGGCGACGACGTCGCGGCGGACAATCCGTCCGTTCGGCCCGGTCCCCGTGACGTCGGTGAGTTGGATGTCGGAGTCCCGTGCGATCTTCCGGGCAAGCGGGCTGGCGAACACCCGCCGGAGGGGCTCCTCTTCGGCCGCGGGACGTCGATCAACCTTGACCTCGGCCTGCACAACGTCTGGGACGGGGGCAGGCGCCGGGGTGTTCGGGGTCGTCCGGCTGAAGGGGGCGGCATTCTCTGCCGGGCCATTGTTTGGTTCATCCGCGCCGGGGCCGTCACCGAGGTCGAGGGACGAGATGTCCTCGTCCTGGCTCCCGATCACCAAGATCGGTGCGCCGACCAGCACCTCGGCGCCGTCTTCGACGACGAGCCGCAGAACGACGCCGCCGATCTCCGCTTCGATGTCGACCGTCGCTTTGGCGGTCTCGACGGTGGCGATGGGGTCGCCGGCGCTTACGGAGTCGCCTTCCTTGACCAGCCATTCGGTCAGCGTGGCGTCTGGCGTGTTGGCGGCCAGCTCGGGCATCCGGGTGATGGTGGCCATCAGTCGGTCACCACCTGGGCGAGGACCTCGGCTACCTCTTCGGTCTTCGCGATCGCAGCCCGTTCAAGGACCTTCGAGATGCTGGGCGAGGCGACGCCACCGGTCACCCGCTGGACCGGCTGGTCGAGCCAGTCGAAGAGTTCTCGCTGAATCTCGTCGGCGAGCCAACCGCCGTAGGAGGGGCCCAGGGATCCCTGCTCGGCGATGAGGACGTTGTTGGTCTTCCGGATGCTCTCGCCGAGCGTCTCCCAGTCCAGCGAAGCGCGGTCGAGCCAGCGGAGGTCGATGACCTCGGCATCGATCCCAGTCTGTTCGACGGCCTCGAGCACGTAGTTCGTCATGGCGAGATAGGTGACGATCGTGATCGCGGAGCCGGGGCGCCTTACTGCAGCACGACCGACCGGGAGGCAGTAGTCGAGGTCGCCCGCGGGAGCTTCGCCCTTGGAGGCGTACAGGTCGACGTGCTCGAGGACCAGGACGGGGTCCTTGCACTTGAGGGCCGAGTTCATCAATCCGACGTAGTCGAAGGGCGTCGAGGGTGCGACCACGCGCCAACCAGCCGAGGTGGCGAATACGCCGGCCGGGTCCATGGAGTGCTGTGATCCGTAGCCGGTGCCCATGGCGACCTTGCTGCGCAGGACTAGGGGGACGTCATCGTCGCCGCCGAACATGTGGCGGGCCTTGCCGATCTGGTTGAAGAGCTGGTCGGCGGCGACCCACATGAAGTCGGCGTACATGAACTCGATGACGGGCTTGTAGCGGCCGTCAAGCGCCAGTCCGCCGGCGAGACCGGTGAATGCGTTCTCGCTGATCGGCGTGCCGAGGATTCGGTCGGGGAACTTATCCATGAGTCCCTTGGTCGCGCCATTGGTGCCGCCAGCGAGCCGGTGGACGTCTTCGCCCATCACGATGATCGAGTCGTCCTCGCCCATCCGTCGGGCCATGACGTCGGCCACCAGGTCGATGAAGGATGCCTCGACGATCTCCCCGTCGAAGTCGTCACGGTCCAGGACGCGGGCGTCCGCGAACTCGCTCAAGTCCCCCCTGATGCCGGTGTCAACGAAGGTCGGGTTCGGCCATTCGGACGGCTTGATCCGGCGGACGCCTTCCTTGGCGTCGGGATCCTGCTCCAGCAGAACATCGCCGATCTCGCTCATGAGCTGCTTCGCGCTCGCACGAACGGCCGCGATCGAGTCCGTCGACATCAGCTTCCTACGTTCAAGCCAGGAGGCAACGCGATCGATCGGGTCGCGCTGCTTCCATTCGGCCTCTTCGTCCTTCGTGCGGTACCTGAAGGCGCTCCCCGGGAATGGCCCGTTCTGGTGGAAGTAGCGGTAGACGTCAGCTTCAATGAGCGTCGGACCGCCGCCAGCCCGCATCCGTTCGACGGCATCGGTCGTGGCGAGGTAGACCGCGAGCGGGTCCATTCCGTCGACCTTCCAGCTCGGGATGCCGAATCCGGGCCCGCGGGCGGAGAGACGAGGCTCGCCGGTCACTTCGAAGACATTGGTTGAGACGGCGTAGAGGTTGTTCTCGATGAAGAAGCAGAGGGGGAGGTCCCAGGCGGCCGCGAGGTTGAAGGTCTCGAGGGTCGACCCGATGTTGGCGGCTCCGTCGCCGAAGTAGGTGACTGCCACGTCTCCGGTAGCTGCGCGCCGATGCGCGAAGGCGGAACCTGCGGCCAGGGGTACGCCGCCTCCGACGATCGCGTTGGTGCCGATGGCTCCCGCCTCGCTCCATTTCAGGTGCATGGAGCCGCCGCGACCATGGGAGAACCCGCGATCCAGTCCGCAGATCTCCGCCAGCGTACGAAGGAGTAGAGCACGAACGTCGTCGGAGAAGGGCGCTTCGGGGTCGAACCCTTCAGGAGCTACGTAGCCAAGGGTCTTGGCGAGGAACTGGTGGTGCCCGCGGTGCGTGCCGTTGACCGTGTCGCCGGCACGCAGCGCCAGTGCCGAGCCGACCGCGCCGCCCTCCTGGCCGATGCTGGAGTGCGCGGGTCCGTGGATGAGGCCCTGGCTCGCGAGTTCCAGCACGTACTCCTCGAAGACCCGGATCAGGACCAGTTCCACGTACATGGTTCGCAACAGGTCCGGGTCTGCCGACTGCCAGTCCTTATCGCTCGTGCGGAGCTCGGTCCACGGGGCTTCGGGCACCAACTTCAGACGCTTTGACATGTCACTCTCCTCGGCTCGACGCCTCTGAATGTGCCACAGATTGGATACATTCGCAATGCGGAGTTCGATTGACAGACGCTCAAGCGCGGCTCTACTGTCCTGAGAATGGCGCCATTTTCTGTAGACTCTGCCGGAGCCGCTAGCCCTAGGCCCGGCCTGCTCATCAACGGGGAGCGAGTTCTCACTGACTCGGTGGTCCCCGTCATCGACCCCGCCGCTGGGGAACCGTTCGCCGAGGTCCACATGGCCGGCGCCGACGAGTGCACGGCCGCAGTCGATGCGGCCGCCGGTGCTGCTGACGCGTGGGCCGCCACGTCGCCGCGGTTCCGTGCAGACATCCTGCGGCGGGCCTATGAGGCGATGACTGACCAGCACGAGCCGCTGGCCCGGCTGATCACACGCGAGAACGGCAAGGCGCTTCCTGACGCCCGTGCCGAAGTCACTTATGCGGCCGAGTTCTTTCGCTGGTTCGCCGAAGAGGCCGTCCGCATCCAGGGCGAGTTCCGCACCGCTCCTGCAGGCGACAAGCGCATCATCGTGACCCAGCACCCGGTCGGGCCATCGCTCTTGGTTACGCCATGGAACTTTCCGGCCGCCATGGCGACCCGGAAGTGGGCACCGGCGCTGGCCGCCGGATGCACGACCATCCTCAAGCCGGCCTCAGAGACACCCTTGACCGCGCTGGCCATTGCGGAGATCCTCGTCGCGGCTGGGCTACCGCCCGGGGTCGTCAACGTCGTTCCTGCGTCCCCAGCGGGTCCCCGCGTGAGCGGCATGCTTCACGACACGCGTATCAAGAACCTCTCGTTCACTGGCTCCACGGAAGTCGGAGTGGCCCTTCTCCACGAAGCCGCCGACCAGGTCGTCCGTACGTCCATGGAGCTCGGCGGAAACGCGCCGTTCGTAGTCCTCGAAGACGCCGACATCGACGATGCCGTACAGGGAGCGCTCGTCGCGAAACTCCGCAACGGCGGCGCGGCCTGCACCGCGGCAAACCGCTTCTATGTCCACGCCGCCGTCGCAATGGAGTTCACTGAGAAGCTCACCTTCGCGATGAACGGGCTGCGCCTCGGCCCCGGCCTCCATGACGGTGTCGACATCGGAGCCTTGGTGTCGGTCGCCGAACGCGACAAGGTCGCGGCCCTCGTCGACAAGGCGAGTTCCTCTGGGGCGCGAATCACCACCGGAGGCAAGATTCCTGACGGGGCGGGAGCGTTCTACCCGCCAACCGTCCTGGCCGATCTGGACCCGACGAACGACCTGCTTGCCAACGAGATCTTTGGACCGGTGGCACCGATTGTCACCTTCGAGAGCGTCGACGACGCCGTGAGGCTCGCGAACGACACGCCCTATGGCCTGATCAGCTACGTCTACGGACAGGCCTTCCAAGACGCATTTGCCGTCGCCGACCGCATCGAGTCGGGCATGGTCGCGATCAACCGCGGCACCGTAAGCGACCCGGCCGCGCCGTTCGGCGGAATGAAGGAATCCGGCATCGGCCGCGAGGGCGGCTTCGCGGGCATTCACGAGTTCTTGGAATCCAAGTACATCGCCGCCTCCATCTAGTCCTACAGACCTCAACACCGGAGACACTCACATGCCCGAATTCTCGGCAGACATCGTCATCCTCGGCGGCGGCAGCGGCGGATACGCCGCTGCGCTCCGGTCGGCACAACTCGGCCGCTCCGTGGTTCTCATCGAGAAGGACAAGGTCGGCGGCACCTGCCTGCATCGCGGTTGCATCCCGACCAAGGCTCTCCTCCACGCCGGAGAGGTCGCGGACTCTGCGCGTCACGCCGTCAACTTCGGCGTCGCCGCCACGTTCGAGGGCATCGACGTGGCCGGCGTCCGAAGCTACATGAACGGCGTCATCGACAAGAACTGGAAGGGCCTCGAAGGACTCATCCGCAGCCGCGGCATCGAGATCGTGGCAGGAGAGGGTCGTCTGGTCGGACCGACCTCTGTCGCCGTCGGCGACGCCACCTACACCGGGACACACGCGGTGATCGCAACCGGTTCCCGACCGCGGTCCATTCCCGGGATCGTGCCCGACGGTGATCGGATCCTGACCAGCGAGCACGCGCTCGCCCTTGAGGAGCTGCCGAGCTCGGCGATCGTCCTCGGCGGCGGCGTGATCGGCTGCGAATTCGCCTCGGCATGGCACTCGCTCGGAGTAAAGACGACGATCATCGAGGCCCTCCCTCACCTGGTGCCACTTGAAGACACCGCCAACTCACGCCGGCTGGAACGCGCATTCAAGGCGCGCGGCATCGACGCAAGGCTCGGCACCAAGGTGAGCACAGTGAAGGTCATCGATCATGGCGTGACGGTGACGCTCGAGAACGGTGACGACCTCGACGCGGATGTGCTCCTGGTAGCAGTTGGACGCGAGGCAGTGATCGAGCGGCTCGGATATGAAGAGCAGGGTGTCGAGATCGCTAAGGGCACGGTCGTCGCAGACGAGTACTGCCGCACCGCAGTACCTGGCCTCTACGCCGTCGGTGACATCCTCCCGACGCTGCAACTGGCTCATGTCGGATTCGCCGAAGGAATCCTCGCCGCCGAGCACGCTGCCGGTCTCGACGTGGTTCCGATCGACTACTCGGGCGTTCCTCGGGTGACCTACTCGTCACCTGAGGTTGCTTCGGTCGGGCTGACGGAAGAGCAGGCCCGTACACGACACGGAGACGGCGTCACTACCGTTTCCTACGACCTTTCGGGCAACGGACGTAGCGCGATCCTAGCTACGCAGGGCGCCGTCAAGCTGGTTGCCGGACCGGACGGGACCGTCCTAGGAGCGCACATCGTGGGCGATCGAGTCGGCGAACTGATCGCAGAGGCACAGTTGATCGTCAACTGGCAGGCGATTGCGGAGGACGTCGCCGCACTCGTTCATCCACACCCGACGCAAGCCGAAGCGTTGGGCGAGGCGCACATGCTGCTCGCCGGACGACCGTTGCACATTCACTAGATGTGATGCCCAGGCACGTGTGCGATCGGGCACGGCGAGCCGTAGATGGGTGAAGGCCTCCCAGATGTGGAGTGGAGCTGTCTCGGACTTCACCCACAGGGAGGCCTTCTTGGCTCACGCTAACGCGGCTCTGACTCCGAAACACCGCCTGCGCCTGGGCGCGGCTGATCGTCGAGGATGGTTGGCCGCCATCGCGGGCAGCGGCGTTCTACAACGTGTCGTGGCGAACTGCGGCCAAGTGGGCACAGCGCTACTGCTGCGACGAGGGGCTGGCCGGAATGACCGACAGATCTTCGGCCCGCCTCACCCAGCACGCCAAGACCCCTCAGCCGACGGTCCATCGGATCGTCCGCCTGCGTCGGAAGCAGCGTCTTGGCCCGGTCGAGATCGGAGCCCGCCTCGGCGTGCCGGCCTCAACGGTTCACGCCGCGCTGGTCATGTGCCGGCTCAATCGTCTTTCCCACATCGACCGCGTCACTGGCGAACCGGCCCGCCGCTACGAGCGGTCCCGGCCTGGGAGTTGATCCACGTCGACGCCGGTGGCGCACGACGGTCGGCTTGGTGCCCCACGCCTCGTCTCAGCCCGTACCGCGTGGGTCGACCAGCCTGAGGTGGCCAACCCACGCGAGCCCAGGGCGGGTGACTACTTCTTGGCGGCGCTGCCGGCTTCAGTGTTCAGGTGCGATTGAGAGTCGCGCTGAGTGGGCAGCGGGCCATTGACGGCGTAGTAGCGCTGACCCGCCACCAGGAGGTCCTCTGCCGGGAACTTGGTGATGACCTCGCAACCGTCGGCTGTGACGACGAGTTCCTCCTCGATTCGGGCGGCCCCCCAACCATCTGCCGCGGGCCAGTACGTCTCCAATGCGAAGACCATGCCCTCTTCCAAGACCTCTGGATGCTCAAGGGACACCAACCGAGAAAAGACTGGCTTCTCCCAGATCGACAAACCGACGCCGTGGCCGTACTGAAGCGCGAATGCTGCTTCCTCGTCGGGGAATCCGAACTCCTGTGCGTTCGGCCAGACGGAAACGATGTCCGCTGTGGTGGCACCGGGCTTCACCAGGCTGATGGCTTCGTCCATGTACTCGCGGCACCTGGTGTATGCGTCCTGCTGGGCAGAGGAGGCGCTTCCGACCGCGAACGTCCGGTAGTAGCAGGTGCGGTAGCCGTTGTAGCTGTGAAGGATGTCGAAGAAGGCTGGGTCCCCCGGACGCAGGATCCGGTCGGAATAGACGTGCGGGTGCGGGGCGCAGCGCTCACCGGAGATCGCGTTGACGCCCTCTACGAACTCCGACCCCAAGTCGTAGAGAGTCTTCGCCACCAGGCCGACCGCCTCATTCTCCCGCACACCTGGGCGGAGAAACTCGTACAGACGGTCATAGGCCGCGTCAACCATCGAACACGCGTGCGTGAGCAGCTTGATCTCGTCGGGGGTCTTGATCCGCCGTGCCTCGAGGAAGACCTGCTGCCCATCGACGACCTGGATGCCGGCCTGCTGAAGCGCGAAGAGCACCGGAAGCTCGATAACATCGACGCCGACCGGCTCGTTGGTCAGGCCGTACAGCTCGAGTTCATGCTTGATCTTGGCCGCGACGGTCTCGCCCATCTTCGCGTCGGGGTGGATGGCCCCCCGGAGCGTGGAGATCCCTGCGCGTGCTCCGCTGGGATTGCGCGGGTCGGCCCCGTGGTGGGCGCCGTGCGGGTCGGCGTCGGGGTGGGCGCCTGAGTAGTCGAGCCAGGGGTTGTAGAGCTGGTGATGCTTGGCTGCGGACCCGAAGTCCCACACGATCGGCTCGCCGCCACGGACAAGCAGCGAGAAGCGGATCATCTTGTCCACGGCCCAGGTTCCGATATGAGTCGAGGTCATGTAGCGGATGTTGGTGAAGTCGAACGCAAGGATCGCACCCAGGTCGGAACGCTCCAGCTCCGCGCGGAGCCGGGCCAGCCGCTCGGTACGCAGCCGGTCCATGTCGATGCGGGTCTCCCAATCGACCACATTGGGTCCGTAGGTAGGGATCGGCACTTGTCGAGTCCTTTCGGTTCAGGTGTTCACCGTCATTGGCGTCAGCCAGGCCACAGCCGCTAGTATGTTTAGTATGGCTATACACCGGCCGGGTCGCAAGCCCCGGCCCTGAACCGCTGGCTGCACACCCGGCAAGGAGCACCATGAACACTCGAAGAGCGACCGGTCTCCCCGGGCTGGTAGGGGCAGATCACGTTGGCCTCACCGTCCCCGACATCGAGGAAGCCACCCAGTTCTTCGTTGAGATCCTCGGCGCGGAACGCTTCTACGACCTGGGACCCTTTGCCTCCGATGACGATTGGATGCAGACCCACCTGGGCGTCCGCCCGGATGCGACCATGGAGAAGTTGCGGTTTCTCCGACTTGGTACCGGCCTCAACATCGAGTTGTTCCAGTACAAGAGCCCAGAGCAGCGGACTGTACCGCCGCTAAACAGCGACGTCGGGGGGCATCACATCGCTCTGTACGTCGAGAACTTCGACATCGCGCTCGCGTATCTCCGTTCGCATGGTGTCGAAGTGATGGGGGAGCCCACGCATCGCGTGGTGGGTCCGAGCGCTGGCCAGACTTGGGTGTACTTCCGTGCGCCTTGGGGACTTCAGCTTGAACTCGTGTCCTATCCATCTGGCAAGGGATACGAGAGTGGAACTGACCGCCGCCTCTGGGATCCGCGCAAGCCCGAGCGATGAGAGTCGGCGGCGCGGGGCCAGCCCTCGTCGCGGGAGGTGGTCTCGATCGTGCTGATCTTCGGGAAGGCACCCGCTTGGGCCTGACGATCGGGCGCCTGCCTAACGCGAGCGCCTCATCCTCGACAATTCGGATCGACCAGGACCAAGACGTGCGCCGTACGGCGAAACGGCCGTGCAGAGGCTCCTACTCGTCGACAATCGGGTGGCCGAAGCGAAACATGTTGGTCGGATCGACCTCGGCCTTAATCGCCTGTAGACGCGCTGCGGTCGCTGGTTCCCAGGCAGCGCGCACCTGTTCGGGCGACGTCGCGGACCCGAGCCAGTTCATCAGAGATCGTCCCGTGAGGTGTGGGCGTAACGCGTCGAGAAGTCCCTGGCCCGCGTCGGCTACGGCGGAGAGCAGTTCCGGGGGACCGATTCCAAGCAGCAGCATCGTGTAGCTTCCGTCTCGTCCCGCTACCGCGTTCGGTGGTTCGGGTTGCCTTCTCAAGGCGCCCCCGAGCTGACGGATCTCGGCCATCGCCAGCGGGCTGGCGGCCTGCGCGCCCACGTGCTCGAGGAGCGTGTCGATCATCGACGAGCTGAGCGATTGGGTCTGGGCTGTGCGTTCCCAGATCGGGCATGGCTCGGTGGGGTCGTCGTGGACGAAGTCCAAGTCAGATGGCTTGCGTAGGCCGGCGTGCACAAGCACCGCCTTCCCGGCTGCGAGGATGGAGTCAAGATCTCGCAGGTGTTGCCGCGATGGTTCATCGCTGCAGTCGACCCATCGCAGGTGGGCCACGGTCTTGTTGCGCAGGGGCTCGGGGACGAACGGCGCGTCTGGCGGTCGCAATATCGCGAAGGAACTAGTCACGTCGTCGGGTGCCGAGCGGGACCAGTCGGCGTAGCGACGCAGCACTGGGTCGATGCTGCTCGCGTCGAGGTACACGCTAGCGGCGAATACCTCGGACACGGGGACGAGACGGATCGTCACTTCGGTAACGATCCCGAAGTTGGACTTGCCGCCGCGGATGGCCCAGAACAGATCGGCATGCTGGTCGGGCCCGACCCGTGTCTCCACGCCGTCAGCGCCAATCATCTTGAGATGAAGGATGCTGTCCGCGCCGAAGCCATACTTTCGGGCCAGCAGGCCAACCCCGCCGCCGAGCAAGTAGCCGATCGCCCCGACGGTCGACGCTGAACCCGAGAGGGGCGCCAACCCGTAGGGCGCAGCAGCATCGAGCACCCGGCGCCAGCGGGTCCCCGCGCCAATGGTTGCCGTCCGTGCGCGTTCGTCGATCGTCACCGAACTAAGTTGGTGCGTGAGCAGAACGAGGGCGTTCGTGGTTTCGAGGAACTGTCCATGGCCAGTTGCCTGCACTGCTACCGGGAGCTGATGAGTTCCCGCGAACTGGATCGCGGCGCGGATGTCGTCGGTGTTTGCCGGCTCCACTACGAGGGCGGGTCGGTGTCGATGGGCGAGGTTGAATCCGCGGGTTGACGCCAGGAACCGTTCGTTGTCCGGCCGGGTCACGATCCCGTCAATTGACGACGCAAGGTCGCGTACAGCGCGCTCGTCCATCTATCCGAGGTTTTCGAAGGCGGCCCAGTCGCTATGGAACGTGAACCCATGTGCAGCCGGCGGGAGCGGCGCCTGGACCTCGATCCAGCGGACCGGCTCGGTGCCGACAGGAGAGAACCCGTGGGACGCACCAACCGGCGCGAAGATGAGGTCTCCAGCCCGCGCATCCAGGTTCACGCCGTCGAAGGAGGTCCGGGCGCTGCCCGAGACCAGATAGTAGATCTCCTCGAACGGGTGGAAGTGTTCCTTGGCGGCGCCGCCGGGCTTGCCCGTCGGCTTGAACTGGACGACGAACATCGTGTGCTGAACGGAGCCGACGAGCTCGTCGACCATCATCCTGATCTGAACGTTCTGGATGTTCGCGCCGTGGTAACCGGGCATCGAGATAGAACCCGGGGGCGCCATGTCGTTCTCGTCAAAGTGGCCGACCCAGTTGTGAGTGGGGTTCAACTCGACAACCGGCACACCCTTCGTAGGGACGGGGGTATCGGGTGAAGCGAAGACGCCCCACTGCCCGCGGCCACCGATCGGTCGAGGTTGAGGGGTGTGAACACGCAGGAGGAGCGCCGGTTCGGGTCCGGGGTTGGACCAGGCGTGACCGTGGGCGGTAGGCACCAAACCGAAGTCTTGGGATACCAGGGCGAACTGCTTGTCGGCGATGGTGACTTGCGGCGTCCCTGCTAGTACGAAGAAGGACTCCTCGAATGGATGGATGTGTCCGGCGATCGAGGCGCCCGGCATGAGCCGGACGAGCGAGATCGTGAAGTGCTGCGCTCCCTGATCCGGGCCCAGCATGACCGCGACCTCGACCTCGTTTCCCGGCTCGCTCGGGTGGTCGGGGACGAACGTGAACGAGTCGCCGCTGAGGACGTTCGAGGTTCGCGCGGGTTTCGGCGTTGGCATCTGTTTAGTCCTATCGTGTGGCATTGCCTGGGGCGTTGAGTGATACTATACATCTACGGACTGTCGCCCGCCCAGGGTCTCCGGCCACGCTCGACGAGACGTCCCCATGGCTCGGCCCGGTTTCCTGTCTGACCGTTACGAACTTCCGGAGGAACCAATGAAGGTGTGTGTGCTCGGCCTGGGCCGAATGGGAACCGCCATCGCAGAGCGCCTTCTCGAAGCGGGACACGAGGTTGCGCTGTGGAACCGCACCCCAGGGCGCGCCAGCGACCTCGTATCGGCGGGAGCCGTCGAGGTCGAACTCCAAGACGCCTGGCAGCACGCTGAAGTTTGCGTCTCCATGCTTGCCGACTCCGACGCACTCATGGAGGTGACCCTGGGATCGGCGGGCCTCCTCGCCTCCGATGCCGGGCGAGGTCGCCTGCTGGTGGACATGAGCACGGTCTCGGCCCACTCGTCCTCTGCGGTGGCCCATGCCGCGGATGCTGCCAGCGTGATGTACCTGCGGGCACCCGTGAGTGGGAATCCCGGGGTGGTCCGGGCCGGCAATCTCACGATCATCGCGTCCGGCTCAAACGATGCATTCGCCTTCGGCGAGGCGGTCTTGCGGGACATCGGACCGAACGTGTTCCACGCCGGGCAGGGCGAAGAGGCCCGCATCATCAAGCTGGCACTGAACTTGATGATCGCGGGAACCACTCAGCTGCTCGCCGAGTGCGTCGCCTTGGCGGAAGGTCACGGCGTCGCCAGGTCCACTCTTCTTGAGATCGTGGGAGCCTCTGCGGTGGCGTCGCCATTCGTGAAGTACAAGGTCGGACCGCTGCTGGAAAGGAACTACAGCTCAACCTTCACCACGCGCCTGATGCGTAAGGACCTCGACCTTGCGCTCGAGGCGGCTGCTGGTGCCGGGGTTCCGTTGCCGGTCACCGGCGTGGTCCAGCAGCTGCTGCAGGCCTGTATCTCAACCGGTCTCGGCGACTTGGACTTCATGTCGCTCTTGATCCGGTTGCAGCGAGAAGCCGGGCAAGTCCCCGACGGGAAGTAGTGCTCCCGTTCCGGCGCGGATGGACCGATGGGCCCGCGCCGGAACGGGTTTCCAGCTAGATCAGCGCCAGCACGTCGGCTGGCGGTGCGGGCATGTCAAGCGGTAGGTCGAGCGAGCGGTGCAAGGTCGCCAGCGCGTTCCACATGCTGATGCAGACGGTGAGTTCGATGAACTCGCGATCGGTGAACAAGGCCTTCGCCTCCTCCAGCACGATCTCGCGCACGCCGGTGACACTGGCTTCCCGCGTGAGCGTTGTGGGCCCCAGTGTCATGTCGCTGGCCAGCTCGACCGCGACCCGCTTCCTCGCTTCGAAGGCGTCGACCTCGCCCTTCGCGACGGCGATGACCTCTGCTTCCGTCGCACCGTTCGACATCGCCGAGGTGCAGCGGTGGCTGGTGGTGTACAGGCAATGGTTGAGCACGGCGACCCGTACCGCAGCGAGATCCTTGACACGCACATCGAGCTCGCCCGGGCCGTTCACTTGGCGAAGGAATGGCAGGTAGGTGCCGAGCAGCCCTGGGCTGTTCAGCAGAGCAGCCCAGTTATTGAGCATCTGCCCGTACGCCGCTTGGCCGGCAGCCAGAGCCGGCGCATCGGCCTCGTCGGCTTGGTCGGCGGCAAGAAGACCGACGGATGTCATTACGACCTCCCTTAGACTGTTGAGTAGTAGGCAACGTTTAGCGTAACTGAACACCCAGCCCCACGTGTGTGGGTCCACTTGTGTCTAGAGGCATCTCAGGAGAGTCCGTGGTCACCGATAGCAAGGAGACGCGCGCCGCCAGCGAGCGGATCGCGCAGTACTTGCGATCGGCAATCCTCGATGGGCAGATCCCGCCGGGGACCCGGCTCCGCCAGGAAGACATCGCCGAGCGATTGGGATCGAGTCGGCTCCCGGTGCGGGAGGCACTCCGCATGCTCGAAATCGAGGGCCTCGCGCAGATCGAGGTGAACAAGGGGGCCCGAGTTCCGATCCTCGACCTGGATCAGTTGCAGACCATCTACCGCATGCGCGAGCGACTTGAGCCCCTCGCTCTGGTCGCCAGCGTCGAACTGATGGGTACGGACACGGTCGAAGAGCTTGGCCGAATCCAGGAACTGATCGAGCAAGACCCTGACGTGGGTGAGTTTCTGGAACTCGACAGGAACTTTCATCTGCTCAGCTACTCGGCCTGCCCTACGCCAGATCTACTCAGTTCGGTTACCAGGCTATGGAACTCCACCCAGCACTACCGGCGGGCCTTCATGACCCTTGCCGGCAGGAACCGTCGATGGATCGTCAACGCCGAACACCGACTCCTTCTCGATGCCATCGAGCGTCGCGACCCGGTCGACTGTGAGCGCTTCCTGAGCGGCCACATCCGTCGCACCCGAATACAACTCGCCCAGCGCCCGGAGATCTTCGAACGACAATGACTGGCCGCAACGGAATGGACGCGCCAGCAACGGCCAGCCAACCGCTCAACTCCGCGGGCGGTTCCCGGAGGCCATCCGAGACACCATCAGTAGGAGCATGACTTGGACGAACAAGCACGCGGCCGCCTGCGATCCGCCCGCTCTAACGCGGGGATAGGCGTGCGAGAGCTCAGCAGACGCGTCGGCATCTCAGCGAGCATGCTTTCCCACATTGAGAGTGGCCGCAGCGAACCGTCCGTGGCCACTCTGTATGCGCTCGTGTCCGCATTGGGTATTTCGCTCGACGAGGTTCTTGGGGTGAAGGGTTCGGGGGCCATCCTCAACCCCGCTTCATTCGTAGTTAAGCCCGCAGACCGCGCGACGATCGTGCTCGACACGGGAGTCAAGTGGGAGCGGCTCACGCCCACGCCCGACCCGGATGTCGACGCGCTGCTGGTGACGTATCCACCCGGCAGCAGCTCCTCGAACAACGGGGGTCTCATGCGGCACGCGGGCAAGGAATACGGATTCCTGTTGAGCGGTCAGTTGGTCGTCCAGGTCGGATTCGAGTCGATGACCCTGAATGCGGGCGACGCCCTCAGCTTCGACTCGAGCACACCCCACATGTACCGAAACGAAGGTTCAGAGCCAGCCGTGGGCATCTGGCACGTGACGGGTCGCAGCAGGGACGAGGCATACGCGCGTTCCGCGAGCGAAGCCGAGGTTGACTCAGCAGTCGACCTCCCGGCGGCACCGCCCTGACCTGATTCGGATCGCGGACCCCTGATCTCTGCCGAGCGGATGCGAAGCGCTAGCTTCTCGAGCCGGCTCCGGGCGAAGTGGACGCCAATCGGCAGGTCTGCCTTCAGGGACGAGATGGGCCTGACTCCGGCGACTCCTGCTCTAGGCGGGTGCCCGCAGGACTCGCGGTAAACCATGTCGGCGGCGCGTCGTGTCTGTGGAGCACAGTGAGCCGCGCGACCGCTGAACTAGGCGAGACCTGCCTCCGCTGCACGGGCGAGGACGTGGGTCCACGCGCGCGGGCTCAAGGCCGCATACAGCAACTACCTCCGCGCAGGACGCCAGGAGGTGCATCCGACAGAACTCGCCCCGCCCGGCCCTCTCCGGTGTCGGTGCAGGTGTTGGGTCGCGTCGCCGCCGAGTCTCCGAGTGCATCTCAGTCATCGGATCCGTCATTCTTGGCTGCGCGGCGAGGGCCGGGCGTCGTCGACCGCCGATTTGACAGGTAGTCCCGCTCCAGATGTAGCGTTCGCGTGCCCATCGGATTGACCCCACAGGAGTCATCCGTGCTTATTGCAGTACCCCGCGAGTCCAAGACCGGCGAGACGCTCGTCGCCGCGACCGCGAAGACGGCGACCCAGCTCACCTCGCTCGGGTACGACGTGGTCGTCGAGAGCGGCGCGGGCGATTCCGCGGACCAGTCCGACGACGCTTTCACCGACGCCGGGATCCGGGTCGGCACTGCCGAGGATGTGTGGGGCGCCGACGTCGTCGTGAAGGTCAACGCCCCGACCGAGGAGGAGGTGGGCCGGCTCCGGCAGGGCGCCACGATCGTGTCGATGATGGCGCCGATGCGCAGCCCGGAGCTGGTCGAGCGGCTCTCCGAGGCCGGCGTCACCGCGCTCGCGATGGACGCGGTCCCGCGGATCTCGCGGGCGCAGTCGATGGACGTGCTGTCGTCGATGGCCAACGTCGCGGGCTACCGCGCGGTCGTCGAGGCGGCCCACGAGTTCGGCCGGATGTTCACCGGCCAGGTCACCGCGGCGGGCAAGATCAACCCCGCCCGGGTGTTCGTGGTGGGCGCGGGCGTCGCCGGGCTGGCGGCGATCGGCGCGGCGTCGGCGATGGGCGCGGTGGTCCGCGCGTTCGACGTACGTCCCGAGGTCGCCGAGCAGGTCGAGTCGATGGGGGCGCAGTTCGTGGAGGTCGATTTCGAGAGCGAGGTCAGTTCCGACGGCTACGCCAAGGAGATGACCGCCGAGCAGGAGGCCGCGACGGCGGCGATGTACGACGAGGAGGCCCGTGCCGCCGACATCGTGATCACCACCGCCCTGATCCCGGGCCGGCCGGCGCCGAAGCTGATCAGGGCCGAGACCGTCGCCGGGATGCGCAACGGCTCGGTGATCGTCGACATGGCCGCGGCCAACGGCGGCAACGTCGAGGGCACCGAGACCGACCAGCGCGTCGTCAGCGAGAACGGCGTCACGATCCTCGGCTACACCGACCTGGCCGGCCGGCTCGCCGCGCAGACGTCCCAGCTCTACGGCACCAACGTCGTCAACCTGTTCAAGCTGCTGACCCCGGAGAAGGACGGCCAGCTCACCTTGGACATGGACGACGTCGTGCAGCGCGGCATGACCGTCACCCGCGACGGCGAGGTGATGTGGCCGCCGCCTGCCGTGCAGGTGTCCGCGACCCCGAAGCAGGTGGCGCCGGCCCCCGCGGCGGAGGCGAAGCCGGAGAAGCCGAAGCTCACCGAGCGCGGCCGGCTCGCGCTCGTCGCCGGCGTCGCCGCCGTGCTGTTCGCGCTGATCGCGGCGTCGCCCGCGCCGCTGCAGCTGAACCTGACGGTGTTCGCGCTCGCGATCGTGATCGGCTACTACGTCATCGGCCACGTGCACCACGCGCTGCACACCCCGCTGATGTCGGTCACCAACGCGATCTCCGGGATCATCGTCGTCGGCGCGCTCGTGCAGCTCGGCTTCGACAACAGCGCCGTCACCGTGCTCGCCGCGCTCGCGACGCTGCTCGCCAGCATCAACATCTTCGGCGGCTTCGCGGTGACCCGCCGCATGCTCGGAATGTTCTCCCGGTCCTGACAAGAGAGCTGACAGATCACTGATGTCCATCGAGACCGCCAGCTACGCGGCGTACGTCGTCGCCGCCCTCCTCTTCATCCTGGCCCTGGCCGGGCTGTCCAAGCACGAGACCGCGCGTGCCGGCAACACCTTCGGCATCCTCGGCATGGCGATCGCCCTCGTCGCGACGGTCACGAAGGTCGTCGACGACGGCCTCGACGCGCTGCCCGTCGTGCTGCTGATCGGTGCCGTCCTGGTCGGCGCCGCCGTCGGCCTCTGGCGCGCCCGCGTCGTCGAGATGACCGGGATGCCCGAGCTGATCGCCCTGCTGCACAGCTTCGTCGGCCTCGCCGCCGTCCTCGTCGGCTGGAACGGCTACCTCCACACCGAGCACGAGCCGCACGGCCACGAGGCACGGCGCCTCGACGCGCTCGACCTGCTCGGCGTGCACAGCGCCGAGGTGTTCATCGGCGTCTTCATCGGTGCGGTGACGTTCACCGGCTCGATCGTGGCGTTCCTCAAGCTGTCCGCGCGGATCAAGTCCTCGCCCCTGATGCTGCCCGGCAAGAACTTCCTCAACATCGGCGCGCTCGTCGTCTTCGTCGCGCTCACCGTGTGGTTCGTCGCCGACCCGCAGCTGTGGCTGCTGGTCGCGGTCACGATCATCGCGCTGCTGCTCGGCTGGCACCTGGTCGCCTCGATCGGCGGCGGCGACATGCCCGTCGTCGTCTCGATGCTCAACAGCTACTCCGGATGGGCCGCGGCCGCGTCGGGCTTCCTGCTCGACAACCCGCTGCTCATCATCACCGGCGCGCTCGTGGGCTCGTCCGGTGCCTACCTGAGCTACATCATGTGCAAGGCGATGAACCGGTCCTTCATCTCCGTCATCGCCGGCGGCTTCGGCATGGAGGCACCCAGCGGCGACGACACCGACTACGGCGAGCACCGAGAGATCGACGCGGAGGGCGCTGCCGAGCTGCTCGCCGACGCGTCCTCGGTGATCATCACGCCCGGGTACGGCATGGCAGTGGCGCAGGCCCAGTACCCGGTCGCGGACCTCACCGCGAAGCTGCGCGCCAAGGGCGTCGAGGTCCGGTTCGGCATCCACCCCGTCGCGGGCCGCCTCCCCGGGCACATGAACGTGCTGCTCGCCGAGGCGAAGGTCCCCTACGACATCGTCCTGGAGATGGACGAGATCAACGAGGACTTCCCCGAGACCGACGTCGTCCTCGTGATCGGCGCGAACGACACCGTCAACCCGGCCGCGGCCGAGGACCCGAGCAGCCCGATCGCGGGCATGCCCGTGCTCGAGGTCTGGCACGCCAAGGACGTCATCGTGTTCAAGCGCTCGATGGCCACCGGCTACGCCGGCGTCCAGAACCCCCTGTTCTTCCGGGAGAACTCGCGGATGCTCTTCGGCGACGCCAAGCAGCGCGTGGAAGACATCCTCCGGCTGCTCGGAGCTTGACTGGGCCTTAGAGCAACGGATTGATCGCAGAATGACCCGAGGCGCTAGGCGTAGAGAGCGGTTGCCCCGCCCCACAGTGCGCCGGGATTCAGACGGCTCGGGAACAGGGCGAGCATGGCGTTGAAGAAGTCCAGTGCGTTGTCGTTCTCTCGAAGGAGCCGCGCCGCTGCGATCAGGTACTCGCGCGTCTCTTCAATGGCCCGGGCGCCGTCGTCGTTGAGACTCTTGTCCTTATGTCCGGCGACGATGAACCGTGGACGGAGTGCTTCGACGGCGTCGATAGCCCCTAGCCAGGAGTCGATGCCATCGCCGTGCGACTCCCTTAGGAACTGATGGACCCCGTTGTAAATCACATCACCGGCGACGACGAGGTCAATGTCAGGCACGTGCAGGACGCTGGTGTCGTCTGTGTCGGAGTGACCTACCTCAATGATCTTGAGCAGATGGCCCTCAAGATCGATCCCATCGTGGGGGGCGACCTCTGCGATGACATCGGTGATGGGGATCTGGCCAGGGAATAGGGCGTCCCAGAACAGTTCACGCATGCCAAGGTTCCGGTGCATCTGCTCGATCGTCCCTGCCGTGGCGATGACCTTCGCATCGAATCGCTCGGCTAGCTCGGCTGCACCGAACCAGTGGTCACCGTGTCCGTGGGTAACGAAGATGTGGGTGAGGTTCATGCCTGATGCGTCGATCCATTCGCCGACGTCAGCGGTTTGCGCCATCGTCATCGGCGGGTCGACGAGAACCGCGTCTCGCTCGCCGGCGACCATCGTGATTGAAAGCGGCGAGAACTCGCGCTTGTCGCCGTTCGGTACGAGCTCGGTGACATTCTGCGGGATCGGATCAGCGACGAAGACGTCGTAGGAAAGTGCTCCAGTCATGAAGGACTCCAGGGTCAGTTATGGGCCAGGTTGGGTCAGTTGAAGATGAGGCAGGACGCGAGGGCGTGGGCCACAACACGGCCGTGGGAATCGATGACGCGTGCTTCAGCAGTCGCGGTGCGACGACCGATCGTGATGACCTCGGCTCTGCATCGCAGGAGCCCGCTTGCGAGGTTCGCTGCACGCGTGAACTTGATGGTGAGGTCTTGCGAGGTGTACCCGACTCCCGCAGGCAGTCTTGTGTGCACTGCGCAACCTAGGGCGGAGTCAGCGAGGCCCGCGAGCATGCCGCCGTGGACGGAGCCAATGGGGTTGTAGTGCCACTCCTCCGGCATCATCTGGAACTCTGCCCAACCGTCGCCAACTGCCACCGGAAGGATGTTGGTGGTTGCCCCGGCGGGGACCATGGGTAGCTCTCCGCTTCCGATCTTGTTGAGGAAGTCGAGCCCGGCGAGCTGTCGCGCCGGGTCAGCGAAGACTTTCGGGTCTTCCCATGTGTAGGTCCGTTCGCGAGTCATGCAACGCTCCGGTCCAGCTGGGGATAGAGCACCTCGATGGGAGCGGCCAGACCGGCCTTGACCTGGACGCTGAGCTCGTCCGCCAGGATCTCGTAGTCGCCCGCTTCTAGACCGTCGTAGGCGGTGCGGACGACGTCGGCTGGGTCGAGCTTGGGCGCATCGATGCCTTCGGTCATTGGTGTGTCGGCGTAGCCGAGGTGAAGGGCGGCTACGTGTACGCCGGCGGGGGCGAGCTGGAGTCTTTGGGTGTTCGTTGCCTGCCATAGCGCTGCCTTGGAGGCGCTGTACGCGTCACCGATTCCGAGCCAACTCAGCACTGAGAGGACGTTGAGTACGGTGCCGCCCGTGGAGCGGAGGGCGATCGCCCATGCGTCGGTGACGGCGAGGGCGCCCCAGAAGTTCGTCTCGAACAGTGCGCGTGCGGCGGAGAGATCGCCGAACACGCTGGCTCCGTTGGCGGCGCCGGCGTTGTTGATAACGACGTTCACGTCAGAGGCGAGGTCGACCGCGTCCGCGATCGAGCCCAAGTCGGTTACATCGATGAAGAGGGGCACGATCCTGTCGTCGTCCCATTCTTTGGGGGTGCGGGCGGCGGCGTAGACCTTGGTAGCTCCGCGTTCCAGCGCTTGGTAGACGAAGTGCGACCCGAGGCCGCCGTTCGCTCCGGTTACGAGCACGACAGCTCCGTTGATCGTGGGCATTTCAGATCCTCTCGATGATGGTGGCGCTAGCGAGACCGTCGATCTCGCGCATGACTTGGTGACCGTGGTTGGACGGGTGGATCGCGGAGTTGGCAGCGTCGGGTTTGCCTGTATCTCTTGGTGTCCAACTTGGGTCGGTGTGGGCCGCGATCACGTTGGGTCCCCTTCGAGATCGGCCGCAGGCACGGGCGGGGGAGCCGGGTGGCGGTGTCGGACGAAGAGGGCCGCCAAACCCGCCATGAGAAGGAGGACGAACCCGCCGGCCATCAGGCCACCGTGCAAGGCGGATGTGAACGCCTCGGGCACGGCCTGCGGGAGGAGCGCGAGGGTCTGCGTGTCGGACGCTGGCGTCGAACCGTGGCTGATGCTGGTTGCGACCGCGTTGGCGGTGCCGGCGGGTATGCCGTGGATTGTGAGGTCGTCTGCGAGCAGGTCAGGGAATCGGCTGGTAGCGATGGTGCCGAGGACGGCGGGGCCAAGCATCGCACCGATCTGGCGGAACAGGTTGACGGTCGAGGACGCCATCCCGGCCTGGAGTGGGCTGACGCTGTTGACCGCCGCTGCGGTCGACGGAGCAATGAGGAGGGCGCTGCCCACGCCAGCAAGGAACAAGCCCGGCCACATGTGGGAGTAGCCGTCCTCTGCTCCGTTCCACAGTAGGGACAGCGCGCCCGCGGCCATGCCCACGAGGCCCGCGGTCAGTGTGATCGTGAAGCCGAACTTGCTGACGATCCGCGCTGCGAAGGCGCTGAGCACAACGTAGGCAAGCATCATGGGCATGAGGCGAATGCCTGCTTCGAGGGCGTCGTAGCCGGCGACTCGTTCGAGGTGAAGCACGCTGAGGAGGGCAATGCCTACGAACCCGAACATGGCCGCTGCGCCGGTCAGCATCACCGTAGTGAACGAGGCGCTACGGAACAGCGTGAGGTCGAGCATCGGATCGTGATGGGTCCACTCGACGCGGAAGAAGGCGACCGCTCCGATCGCGGTGAGGGCATAGGCGAGGAGGATCTGCGGTTCGGCGTATCCGATGGCACCGCCTTCGATGATCGCGTAGGTACCAGCCGCGGCTGTTGTGGTTCCGAGGACTACGCCGAGCGGGTCAAGTTGTCGCGTCGGGTGCTTGCTCTCCGGCAACACCAGCAGAGATGACCCGAACGCGACGAGGCCAAGCCCGACGTTCGTGACATACACGCTGTGCCACGAGAAGTTCTCCAAGAGCAGACCAGCGACCAGCGGGCCAAGAGCCAGCCCAAGCCCGGCACAACTCGCCCAGATGCTGATTGCACCGGTGCGTTCGCGAGGGTCATGGAAGCTCGTGCTCACGATCGCCAGACCGGAGGGCAGGATCGCGGCTGCGCCGACGCCCATGATCGCCTGTCCCGCAATCAGGATGCCTGGGTTGTCGGCTGCGAACGCCGTGATGCTGCCGCCTGTAAAGAGCGTGACACCAACGAGGTAGGTCAGACGCCGTCCGTAGAGCTCACCAAAGGTGCCCGCGGACATCACCAGGCTTACGAGCGCGAGCGTGAACGAACTCGTGACCCACACCAGGGTGCTACCGGCTACGTGTAGGTCGTCCTGAATGTAGGCGAGCGCTCCGATCGTGGACGAAGCGTTGATGAACGCCATCATCACGCCGAGGCAGACCACGAACAGGCTCGGCCACCTTCTCGCCCCCGGAACCGAGGCGGCGGCGACGCTCTCACCCTGACTATGCATGACCATAGCCAGCAAGTTACACCCTGACTTGCAGGGGGCCATGGCGGCGAAGATGAGGAACATGGGCGAGGCATGCACTGCCGCCAACCGGTTCCTCGTGCACGAGTCGGTGGCTGGCGAATTTGCACGCCTCCTGGCAGGGAAGATGTCGGACCTGACCCCGGCGCGGGGAACTGAAGCGGAGTCAACGCTCGGTCCCCTCATCCACGCGGGAGCGCGGGACCAGATTCACCGGCTGGTGACCGCTGCAGTGGCGGAGGGTGCAACCGTCGCCACCGGCGGCGGGAACGTGGAATCGCCGGGCTACTTTTATCAGCCGACCGTCCTTGTCGACGTGCCGAACACCGCCGAGATCCTCTCGCAGGAGATCTTCGGTCCTGTGGCTCCCGTGACGACGTTCCGAACCGAGTCCGAGGCGATCACGATGGCCAACGCGAGCGAGTACGGACTGGCCGCGTATCTGTTCTCGCGTGACCACAACCGGCTGATCCGAGTGGCGGATCAGATCGACTTCGGCATGGTGGGCTTCAACTCCGGCATGCTCTCCAACGCCGCTGCGCCCTTCGGAGGAGTCAAGCAGTCGGGGCTCGGTAGGGAGGGCGGCGCGGAGGGCCTCGGGGAGTATACGAGCGCCCAGTACATCTGTATCGCTGATCCGTTCGCGGCCCCGGGGAGCGCCACCCCCAGCGCCAGCGCGGACTCGAGCCCCGACGGGTACACAACCGTCTCGTAGGCATGGCCCGAGCGTGCGGACCGTCGGCACCGCGCGGCGGCTACCGCTGTCTCAGCGAAGGGGGATGGGGTTTCTCACCCCGTCCGCGCCTTCACTTCTCGTGACAACCAACCTTGGCCGGCTAGACACTGATGCGCGTGATCCGCGCCGATAGCGCCGTTCCTCCGTGGCCCCAGAGCTCCGCGAAGTCCTTCTGCCCGTCGGGATACGCACGAAGAATCCGTCGGGGTATTCACCCGCCCTGGGTGGGACTGTGTTCCACGTCATGGAAAGTGCGTTGAGGCGTGAAAATCGGCTTGGCATGCTCTGAGGACAGCGAGCTCGCCCCCAGACGGTCGGTCGGGCGAGGCACACCACTTCTTGGAGGATATGAGATGCATCAGGTCGTCGTCATAGGATCGGGCCCGGCGGGCTACGCGGCAGCCATCTATGCCGCCCGCGCGAACCTCAAGCCCGTAGTGGTGGCCAGCTCGATCGGCGCCGGCGGAGAGCTCATGAACACCACCGAGGTCGAGAATTTTCCCGGCTTCCCCGATGGCATCCAAGGCCCAGAACTCATGGAGAAGATGCAGGCACAGGCCGAGAGATTCGGTGCCGAGATCGTCTACGACGATGTCGTCGATCTGCACCTGACTGGCCCCGTCAAGACCCTCACACTGGGCGGCGGGGCCGTTCACGAGGCGTCCGTCGTCATCTATGCGACCGGATCCGCCTACCGCAAGCTCAATGCGCCGGGTGAGGAGCGTCTGTCCGGCCGCGGCGTCTCGTGGTGCGCGACGTGCGACGGCTTCTTCTACCGGTCGAAGACGGTTGCGGTCGTCGGCGGAGGCGACTCGGCGATGGAAGAGGCAATGTTCCTGACACGCTTCGCTCAGAAGGTGTACCTCATCCACCGCAAGGATTCGCTGCGGGCCTCGAAGATCATGCAGGAGCGTGCGCAGTCAAATCCACTGATCGAATTCGTCTGGAATAGCGAAGTCGTCGAAATCCTCGGTGAGGAGGCGGTGATCGGCGTGGCGGTGCGCCACACCGTCCTCGGCACCACTAGCCAGCTCCCGCTCGACGGAGTCTTCGTGGCCATCGGCAACGACCCCCGCACCCACCTCGTGCACGGCAAGCTCAACCTCACATCGGAAGGTACGATCTGGGTGGACGGTCGTTCTTCCCGCACATCCGTGCCGGGTGTGTTCGCCGCCGGCGACGTCATCGACCCGACTTACCGCCAGGCTGCGACGGCGGCCGGCAGCGGGGTGATCGCGTCGCTCGATGCTGAGCACTTCCTCGCCTCCCTCGGCGGGGCCGGGGCCCCAAGCGCCTTCGACGACCAGATCCAGAACCTCGCGGGCGCAGACTCTGCCTGAGCGACCACCCAGGTCCGCGAGCGCGACCGAGGCCATCGCACCGGCTCTTAGCGTACTTCTCGGGAGGTTGTGAACAGCGCTGCCTGAGCTGAGACGGCAGGGACCTGCGGTTGGACGTGGGTTGCACACTCACCTTCCTGAACCAGAGGTCCTCTGTGTCACGCTGACGCCCATCTGATGTCGAAGGGCCGTCCGGTTCGCCCAGGCCGTCGTTGACAACGCGTGGAGCCTGCGGCGCGCCGCGCGCGACGGTGGGCAGATTGCTCGCCCGCTACCGGGTGCGCTGCTCACGCACCTCGACCGGGCCGGGCTGCACGTTCGTAAGCCGAGACCGGTCCGCGACGAGGTCGGCAAGCCGGGCAAGCTGGTGCAGGTTGACATCAAGAAGCAGGACCGGATCCCTGACGGTGGCGGGCACCGGATGCTCGGCCACCAGCGCGGCAAGCGGAGCCGGAAGGCCGGCACCGGCTACGCTTTCGTCCACTACGCCGTCGACGACCACTCCCGGATGGTCTCCTCGAGATCCCGGAGGAGAGAAAACGGAGACCGCAACGTCACGGGGAAGTAGTCCTCGGCGTCGAGGCAATGGGACGGGCGGCGGCGTCAGGCCTGCAGCAGGTCTGCCAGCTCGGCGAGGATCTGGGGCTTCGGCTTCGGCCCCCGGATGCGCTTGATCAGCTCGCCCTCCTTGAATACGAGCATCAAGGGCAGGGAGATGACCTGGTACCGTCCCGCCGTCTCAGGGTTCTCATCGACATTGACTTTGACGATGCTGATCTGATCGGCGTGCTCCTCAGCTATTTGGTCGAGGATAGGCGACAGGGCACGACAGGGACCGCACCACGGCGCCCAGAAGTCCACCAGCGTGGGCTTCTGAGCCGCCAGCACCGCCTCGTCGAAAGTTGAGTCGGTGATCACGGCGACGGTCATGGGTGCTCCCTGTCATTGATGAAAACGGACAGGCCCCGACATCGAAGACGTCGTGCGCGGCCGCTGCTCGGTAGTCACAGTGTCGGCGTACCTCCGCGCCTAGAAAAGCAACTTTCCGCACCGCGAAAAGGTCATCGCCCGGGCCACGAGGCGGTGATTCACTGCACTAGTCGTGAGATCGCTCGATGCGGAGGTACGTAATGAACGGAACTGAGTTGCTGCTTGACCCCACCGGGTTGGACGGAAGCGCGGACGAGAGCTTCCTCGCCCCTCGCCCAGTGAGTCTGCGCGGTCTCACGTTGGGGCTGCTTGACAACACCAAGCCGAATGCGACGCAACTGCTGAACGAGATAGCGGCGCTCCTGCAGGAGAAGCACGGCGTCGCGACGGCGAAGCTCTACACGAAGGACTACTTCGGCACCCCCGTCAAGGATGAGCTCCTCCGGCAGGTCGTCGACGAGGTGGACATCGTCGTCACAGCGGTTGGAGACTGCGGTTCGTGCAGCGCGGCCACCGTCGCCGACGGCATCCTGCTCGAGCGCGCCGGCATCCCGACGGTGAGCATCGTCTCGGACTCGTTCAACATGTCAGGCCGCGCAATGGCATCCGTGCAAGGCTTCCCGGGTTTCGACTTCCACGCGGTACCGCATCCGGTCGCGAGCTTGGACGGCGAGCAGATCCGCGAGCGCGCCGAGCAGGCCCTCCCCCAGATCCTTCGAATCCTCGGGGTGGAGAGCTGAGATGACGAACATCATGAACGACCCGGACACCATCGGTCTCCGGGTGGATGCCGAGGCCATCCGCGAGACTATGGAGTACTACGACGCGCAGTCCTGGACCGACGGTCTGCCTGTCGTTCCGGTGACCGAGTCCTATCTGCAGAAGTTCCTCGCAGAGACGACGCGCGACCCCGCTGCTGTGCTGTTCTCCATGCCTCACCTCAATCGTGAGCTCACCGTGCGACTGGCGGCCATCAACGCAGCGCTTGCCGGTTGCCGTCCCGAGTACTTTCCCGTCGTGATCGCCGCCTGGGAGGCGATCGCCAAAGAGCCCCTCCCGGTCCGTGGCATCTGGCAGAGCACCACGGGCACCGCGCCGCTCACTGTCGTCAACGGACCTATTCGCGGGGAGATCGAACTCAATGGCGCCGGCAACGTGTTCGGCTCAGGCTTCCGCGCGAACGCGACGATCGGCCGGGCGATCCGACTTGCACTCATCAACGTGTTCGGTCTACGCCCGCACCTGCTCGACCAGGCCACCCAAGGAACACCCGCCAAGTACACGGCATGCATTGCCGAGAACGAAGAGCAGAGCCCATGGCCGCCGCTGCACACGGAGTACGGATTCGATGCATCGGAGAGCGTGGTCACGTCGTTCGTGATCCGCTCGGTGATGCACATCGAGGCCCGCCACACCTCGGTGCCGGAGCAACTCGCATTGGACTTCGTCGACACTATCCGGCGAACGGGCGCGCTCATTCACCAGTTCACCAGCGCTCTCCTCGTCCTCTCGCCTGAGCACGCGCAGGTCTTCGCCGGAGCGGGATGGAGCAAGGACGACCTGCGCACGTACATCTACGGGCAGGTGGTGCGCTCCCGCCAGGAACTGGCCGCCGTAGGCAAGGACGCCGTCTCACGGAGCACGAATTGGCGTGTGCCCGGCGATCACCCCGACGCGATCGCTGACAATGCGGGCGAGCCTGATGACCCCGACACCGTCCGACTCTTGCGCTATCCGACGTCGATCCAGATCGTCGTGGCCGGCGCCAACAACGCAGGCGTCTCCGCAGTCGCCGAGGTCATCGTTCTCAACCCGCCGAACGAGTTCCCCATGTCCTACAGCAAGATCGGAGACCAAGAATGAACCAGGCCATTCATGAGCCAGCGGTTGACACCGCTCTGCAGCAATTCCGCGACATGATGGCTGCGGACGGCTACCTACTGTCGTGGTATACGGTCGACGACACGTCCGTCACCGTGAAGATCGACGCCACCGCCGATGCGTGCGCGGACTGCCTTGTTCCGAAGCCAGTCATGGAGGCGATCATGAATCAGGCGCTCGCCAAGACGCCGTACCGCCTCAACGACGTGATCCTGCCTGCCTCTGAGCACTGAGCGGACGACGCCGAAAACAGGCTTCGTGCGAGCGGACACCCAGCTGGCGATCAGGAACGCTAACTCCGCCGGCCGGGTGCTCGGACTGGTCTAGAGCGTTGCTCTCTGTTTGTGCCTCGAGCCCCGGGGACCAGGGACCTGCACCCGCGGATAGGCTGAGCGCGAATGGGAGCTGTGATGGATGAGTTGGCAGGTGAGGGTCACCGCAAGGTCACCCTCTTACGGGCGGTGGACCGCTCCCTCAGCATCATCGGCACTTTCGACGACGGGCACGCCCGCCAGACGCTGTCAGAGATCAGCCGTCGGGCAGGCCTCCCGGTGTCGACGACCTATCGCATTGTGGAGCGCCTGCGGGTGTGGGGCGCTCTGGAGCGAGACGAGGAACGCCGGTACCACATTGGCCTCCGCCTATGGGAGGTGGCGACGCTCGCCCCGCGTTCTATGACGTTGCAGCGTGTCGCTCACCCCTTCATGATCGACTTGTACAAGATCACATCGTGTTCCATTCATCTGGCGATTCGGGAGGGTCACGAGACAGTGTTCATCGAACGCATCGAGAACCCTCGACAGATCCTTTCTACAAGAGCTTCCGGGGGTCCCCGTGTAGGGTTTCGGCACCCGATGCACACCACCGCCGTGGGCAAGGTTCTGCTGGCCCACATCGAGGATGGGGTCCGAGAGGAGATACTCGCCGACCTGCCCGCAGACGGTGACGGCGGCGTCGACCTCCCCACGCTCCGACACGAACTCGTCAACGTCCGGCGCCAAGGATATGCGCTCAGCGGCCCTGACCTCAGCCCCGATTACATGGCGGTGGCCGCGCCGGTGACCGCGGGGGGCGTGGTCATCGCCGCGCTCTCCGTGATCGTGCGATCGGGTGCCGGCGAACAGGGAGCTGCGGACCTCGTTCGGGTCGCCGCGGGCGGGATCTCGCGCGCGATGAAGCAGCAGGTCTGAAAAGCTGCCCTCCTCTATATCCACGGCACCCTTACACACCAACAGCACCCTCCCCCTCATCGCGTTTCTGCGCAGGGGGAGGGTGCCGCCGAGCCTGGTCGTTAGGAACGCGGGTCGGCTCAGCGGAGTGCGCTCTTCTCGCGATAAGCAAAGTCAGACGTAGGATGCTGTCATGAGCCATGACGAGGGAGAACACGCGTCCACCGAAGTCCTCGAGCGGCAGGGTGCGTTCTCTGAGCGCGATAGGTGGACCGTGAAGGGTTGGTGCCGCATCGAACGCGCTCTTGATGTCGTCGGCACCCGCTCAGCAATGCTCGTGATCCGCGAACTGTTCTACGGCGGGAGAAGGTTCGACGAACTGACCCGGCGCACGGGCATGAGCGAAGCGGTCGTCGCCGGACGCCTCAAGCAGCTCTACGCAGACGGGATTGTCGACCGCCGTCCGTACCGGGAGGCAGGGAAGCGCACCCGCGACGAATACGTCCTCACGGACCGAGGCCGCGACCTGTTCCCGATCGTCGTCGCGCTCGTCGACTGGGGTGAGATGCTCCGCGACGACCACCGGACGGGAGTCGAGCTTGTGCACCGCGATTGCGGAGCGGCGCTCACGGCCCAGGTTGTCTGCCGCGAGGGCCACGAGGTTCCAGTTGCCCGAGCCGCGGCGAGGCTCCGAGATGAGGCGTACGTGACGAGGGCGTCGGCGCGGCAATCCTGAGCTCGCGCTCGTGCACCTCGTGCAGGCGAATCCCAGGGTTGGGCAGGTGGCCACGCGCGTGCGTAGGACAGTTCGGGCACGGCTCCGGTGCTCGATCGGTCAGTGGGATGCCTCAGACATCCTTGGCATTCGGGGCCGGCAGGCCGAGAAGTAGCGCTTGAAGCTCGAAGGCGCGGTAGTCGTGCTTCGACAGCGGCGGGCCATGCCGCAGCCGCTCAGTCACGGCGGATACGAGCTGTTGCTGTTCTGGTCCTAGGAGTGGCTGGTCGGCGGCCAACCCGGCCAGGGCAGCGAAGGCGGAGGCGTTCGGTGGCGAGGATGTGTCCGCTGGTTGTTCTACAGGCTCCCCGTACCGTTCTGTATAGGCCCGAAGCGGCTCGATCGGACCGGGGCGCTTCGTGGCTCCCGACTTCCAGCGATTCACGTTCGGCTGACTAGCGTTCTCGACGCCGAAGTCCTTCCTTAGGACAGCCGCGCACTGCTCTTCGTCGTGCCCTGCAGCGCGCATGGCGGCCGCAAACTTGAGGCGGTCAGATTCGCCCCAGGGTTCCTTCCCGGGCATGCGTGCATAGTCCCATGCGCGTGTCTGCCTGATTATGCGTATACAGGGCGCCAGGATACGTATGTGACCCGCTGCTATACGCCTGCCCGGGCTAAGACTTCATGTCATTGCCCCTTGCCAAGGCCCGGCTACGTGTGTGGACTGTCGTGGAGCGAGGCGAAGCGATGAGCGTGTCGGCGGCGATCCCTACCGGTGGCGAGTACGCGTCACGGGCGCTGCGCGACCTGGCCACTATCGAACGGATCGCGCCGGAAGCACCGGATGATGCGCAAGGCGCGGCTGAGATGGCGGACGCGGCCCTGGATCTGCTGGACACATGCTTGCACCTGGCGGGGAAGTTGCCGCTCGAGTACCGGTCGAAACTGACGTCCGCTCTCCCGTTCACGTCCCTTGAGGTGGAGCTCTTGAGAAGTTCCCCTGCGTCACTGCGGACCACAGCACTCGCCGAGATCGCTGCCCGCATCCACCACTGGGCATCCGGTGACACGCTGCTTCTCGATGATTCCCCAGCCGAAGTCACGATGTTCCTAGCGCAACTTCGCCCGCATCTGGATTCGTGGGAAGAACGCCGCAAGGTGGATCAAATGATCTGCCGCGCGAATGAAGCTCGCTGACGCCCTCGACTGCGCCGCCGGCGGGAGACTGTCGGAACAACCCTCAAGCACCATCACGTCTCGGTGCTTGCTTCCCGGACCGCGCGGATACTGGTCAGGAAATGCTCGTACATGTCGGGGTTGGAGGTCCGAGACACTTGGATGACTGGCGTGGCCGCTCGGGGGATCCCCATCATGTACGACGCGAAGTACATCCGGCCGTCGACCGCGTCTTCGACATCGACGCCTAGGCACCAGAACTCCGGCACTCGTTTGTACGTGTAGTACTCCGTGCTACCTCGGTAGTGGTTCTCTCGCTGGAACTTTGCTTCGCGCAGGATTCTCTCCTTCGCGAGGGCCGCCTCCGTCGGGTAGTGGACGTTGTCCTGTTCGGCGAGCCACGCCTGGCCAGGCTCGTAGGCGGGGTCCATGGCGAAGCACTTGAGGATGACGCCTCCTCGTACGAGCGCCCGGATCGGGTCGCGGAACTCGCCGGGATTCTGCCCCTCGAAATACTGGGCAAAGCTGGTCAGCCCGATGCCGATCTCGATGATCTCCGACTGCGCGTTCCGGAGCAGCGCGATCTTTTCGGAGACGGTCGGTCGTCCCTCCGGATTCACGCTGAATGGCGTCGCCAGTTGATCCCTCAGATTCCACCGCGCGCCCATGGCGATCTCGAAGAGGTCAAGGGCGCCGACGCCCTTCGCGAACGCCTTCCGTGGCTGGGCGTCGATGACCCAACCAGCGTCACCCGCCACCTCGCCACGTACCGTCATATGTAGCGGCCCATCGATCAGAACTTGTCCCGGCAAAGCCAGCGACTGGACCCGGGCGGCGCGGTCCACGACATCGCCGAGAAGATCGAACTCGTCACCGTCTCCAGAGGTCAGTCGCCGCGGCCGGCCGATGGTCAAACCCGCGGAGCATCGATATCCAAGATGCTCGTGGGTGATGAAGCGCACCGCCATCGCCGCTCGGCAGGCTGCAACCGGATCTTCGAAGGCAACCATGGCGCCATCACCCATGGTCTTGACCAGGGAGCCACCAAGGCGGTCTACAACGCGGCCCACAACGTTCGTGAATGCCAACGCTTCCCGGATACCTACAGTATTTCCGCGCGTCAGCTTGCCGCCGGTAGAGCCGACCAGGTCGAAGAAACCTACGGTCAGGACTTGCCCGTGCGCATCGACAGCTTCGCCGGCGGCCTTCTGCGCGCGTTCGGCAATCTCCTCACCCTCAACCGCGGGATCGAACGGCGCAGAATCCATGTCCTAAACCTTAACGGCCGACGGCGACCATCCGCGTCAGTCGGCGACCCTGCGAGGAGCGGGTGTGCTGGGGGCAGGCGCGACGGCCGCCTCGAAGCAGTCTTGTCCGTCGTGGCGGTATCTACTATCCGCCCTGCGCGTCAGGCTGCCTGACCTGTTAGTTGAGCGGTCGCCCTCGGCGAGGCGTCCCGGCGGTTCTGGTCTCGGCTCTCGACAAATGGTGGCCTCGTCCTTCGCAAACGCCATGGGTCTCGACTGCGGCGGGAGTCGCGACCTCGGGCCCGGGGCTCGAGCGTCCTCCGCCGCTCACGACCCAACGCGCGGCGCTC
>JADCLI010000030.1 GCA_016803235.1 Pimelobacter simplex | reverse complement strand
GCTCGCACCTCAACCACCGGAGAACGCTGCGCGACGCTCGCACCTCAACCACCGGCGAACATCGCAGGGCACGGTTCCGGCAGCAGGCCGGGGGTCAGTGACCGCGCTCTCGCAGGGCTGCGTCCAGCGCCCGCATCAGCTCCGCCACGCGACTCCGGCCGGGCGGGGCGGCGGGGTAACGGCGCAGCACGTCGACCAGGACAGGCGTCGCGCGCGCCGAGGCGGCGGCCACCTCGGCCAGGCCGACGGACGGGTCGTCGCCGGAGGCGAGCTCGGCGATCCGGGCGGCGTTCGCGGTGGCGCGCAGGATGTGGCCGACCTGGTGTGCCTTGGCGATGGGGTGGAGGTAGGCGGCCGACGCGGCGTCGCCCGCGGCCTGTGCGGCGAGCCTGGCCGGCTCGGTCGGTGCGGCGGCCGCGGCCCGGTGGGCGTCCATCGACGCGACCCGCTGGAGGCGGCGGCGTGGCGCGCCGTCGGCGAAGACCCGGGCAGCGTCGAGAGCGGCGCGGGGCCGGAGGTCGTGCGGGCAGACGTCCTCGAAGACGGGCAGGACGGACTCGGCCGACGCCAGGGCGAAGCGCGCGACCTCGCGCAGCTCGCCGGGCGTCAGCTCGAACGTCAGATCCCGATCGGGTGCCACACCGTCTTCTGCTCGACGAACGCGGTCATGGGTGCCAGGCCCGGCTCGGCCGCCCAGTCCGGCTCGGCGTCCGGCGCCCGGCGTACCCGCTTGAGGTTGTCGGCCGCGGCCACCTCGAGCGACGTCGCCAGGTCGGTCGCGCCCGCGACGCCGCACAGGTCGATGGCGTTGACGTCCATGTGCGCCGCGAGCCACGGGCCCAGGGTGCCGGCGTCGCCGGTGAGGACGTTGACCACGCCGCCGGGGACGTCGGAGGTCGCGAGCACCTCGGAGAAGGTGACGGCGGGGAGCGGGCGCTCGTAGGACGACACGACCACCGCGACGTTGCCGGTCACGATCACCGGAGCCACGACGGAGACCAGGCCCAGCAAGGAGGAGGACTGCGGGGCGAGGACGCCGACCACACCGGTCGGCTCGGGGGCGGTGTGGTTGAAGAACGGACCGGCGACCGGGTTGGCGTTGCCGATCACCTGGGCGAGCTTGTCGGCCCAGCCGGCGTACCAGACGAGGCGGTCGACGGCGGCGTCCACCTGGTTGCGGGCCGCGGCGGCGGAGCCGCCCTCGGACTGCTTCACGGCCTCCTCGAACTGCGGGCGACGGTCCTCCATCACCTCGGCGATCCGGTACAGGATCTGGCCGCGGTTGTAGGCCGTGCGCGCCGACCAGGGGCCGAAGGCCTTGCGGGCCGCGACGACGGCGTCGCGGACGTCCTTGCGCGAGGCGAGGGCGGCGTTGGCCACGAACTTCCCCTTGCTGTCGGTGACCTCGTAGGAGTGGCCCGACTCCGAGCGCGGGAACGCGCCGCCGATGTAGAGCTTGTAGGTCTTGCGCACGTCGATCCGAGCCATCAGGCCTCGGCCCCCTTCAGGTAGGCGGCGAGGCCCTGGCGCCCGCCCTCACGGCCGTAGCCGGACTCCTTGTAGCCGCCGAACGGGCTGGCCGGGTCGAACTTGTTGAACGTGTTGGCCCAGACCACACCGGCCCGCAGCTGCGAGGCCATGTGCAGGATCCGGGAGCCCTTCTCGGTCCACACGCCGGCGGAGAGGCCGTACGGCGTGTTGTTGGCCTTCTCGACCGCCTCGGCGGGGGTGCGGAAGGTCAGCACCGACAGGACCGGACCGAAGACCTCCTCGCGGGCGATCCGGTGGGCCTGGGTGACGCCGGTGAAGACCGTCGGCGGGAACCAGAAGCCCGACGACGGCAGGTCGCAGGCGACTGCCCAGCGCTCGGCGCCCTCGGCCTCGCCGATGTCGGACAGCTCGCGGATCCGGTCCAGCTGCTCGCGGGAGTTGATCGCGCCGATGTCGGTGTTCTTGTCGAGCGGGTCGCCGAGGCGCAGCGTGCCCATCCGTCGCTTGAGCCGCGCGAGCACCTCCTCGGCCACCGACTCCTGCACCAGCAGCCGCGAGCCGGCGCAGCAGACGTGGCCCTGGTTGAAGAAGATGCCGCTCACGATGCCGTCGACCGCCTGGTCGATGGGGGCGTCGTCGAACACGATGTTGGCGGCCTTGCCGCCCAGCTCCAGGGTCACCTTCTTGTCGGTGCCGGCGACGGCGCGGGCGATCGCCTTGCCGACCTCGGTGGAGCCGGTGAACGCGACCTTGTCGACGTCCGGGTGCGACACGACGGCCTGGCCGGTCCCGCCGGCCCCGGTGACGATGTTGACCACGCCCGGCGGCAGGTCGGCCTGCTGGCAGATCTCGGCGAACAGCAGCGCCGTGAGCGGCGTCGTCTCGGCCGGCTTGAGGACGACGGTGTTTCCGCACGCCAGTGCGGGCGCCACCTTCCACGCCAGCATCATCAGCGGGAAGTTCCAGGGAATGACCTGGCCCGCGACGCCGATCGGCTGCGGGTTCGGCCCGAGGCCGGCGTGCTCGAGCTTGTCGGCCCAGCCGGCGTAGTAGAAGAAGTGCGCGGCGACGATGGGTACGTCGACGTCGCGGCTCTCCTTGATCGGCTTGCCGTTGTCGATCGACTCCAGCACCGCGAGCTCGCGGCCACGCTCCTGGATGATCCGGGCGATCCGGAACAGGTACTTGGCCCGCTCCTTGCCCGACATCCGCGACCAGCCGCGGAACGCGCGTCGTGCGGCGCGCACCGCGAGGTCGACGTCGGCGTCGGAGGCCTCGGCCACCTCGGCGAGGGTCTCCTCGGTGGCCGGGTTGACGGTCTTGAACGACGCTCCGCGGCCGTCGACGAACTCGCCGTCGATGAACAGGCCGTAGGAGGGCTTGATGTCGACGATGCTCCGCGACTCGGGAGCCGGTGCGTACTCGAAGGCCATGGGATCAGTCCAGGGTGAAGTAGTCGGGACCGCTGTAGCGGCCGGTGGTCATCTTCGTGCGCTGCATGAGCAGGTCGTTGAGCAGCGTCGAGGCGCCGAAGCGGAACCAGTCCGGGTCGAGCCAGTCGTCGCCGGCGATCTCGTTGACCATGACGAGGTACTTGATCGCGTCCTTGGCCGTGCGGATGCCGCCCGCCGGCTTCACGCCGATCTGGACGCCGGTCGCCTCGCGGAAGTCGCGCACCGCCTCCAGCATCACCAGGGTGACCGGCAGGGTCGCGGCCGGCTGCACCTTGCCGGTGCTGGTCTTGATGAAGTCGGTGCCGGCCAGCATCGCCAGCCACGACGCACGTCGTACGTTGTCGTAGGTCTGCAGCTCGCCGGTCTCGAAGATGACCTTGAGGTGGGCATGCGAGCCGTCGGGGCGCACGCACGCCTCGCGGGTCGCGACGATCTCCTCGAAGACCTGCAGGTAGCGACCGGCCAGGAACGCGCCGCGGTCGATCACCATGTCGATCTCGTCGGCGCCGGCCGCGACCGCGTCGCGGGTGTCGGCGAGCTTGACGTCCATCGACGCCCGGCCGCTGGGGAACGCCGTGGCCACGGCGGCGACGTTGACCTGGTCGCCGACGATCGCCTTCACCTCGCCCACGAGGTCGCCGTAGACGCACACGGCCGCCACCGACGGGCAGGTCGGGTCGGCCGGGTCGGGGCGCAGGGCCTTGCTGGCCAGCGCCCGCACCTTGCCGGGGGTGTCCTGGCCCTCCAGCGTGGTCAGGTCGACCATCCGGATCGCCAGGTCGAGCGCCCACGCCTTCGCGGTCGTCTTGATCGAGCGGGTCCCGAGCCCGGCGGCCCGGGCCTCGGCGCCGACCTGGTCGACGCCCGGCAGGCCGTGCAGGAACCGGCGCAGCGAGGCCTCGCTCGCCGTCACTTCGGAGTACGCCGCGAGTCCCGGAGCGGGATCGGTGGGGGCGGTGGTCGGCATGCCGTCAGCATAGGGTTGGAAACGTGCAGAACGAAGGTGTCGACAAGGTCGAGCGGTACAGCTCCGGCGGTCTGGTCATGGGCGTGACCGGGCTGGTGCTGGTGGCGGCCGTGATGATCTACGGACTGGCGGATCCCGAGGCGGGCTTCGCGCCCTGGGCCTACCCGCTGTGCCTCCTGATCGGGGTGCTCACCTGGTTGGTCCTGGTCCGCCCCGCCCTGCGGCTGCACCCCGACGAGCTCGAGCTGCGCAACGTCCTGCACACCCGCTGGGTGCCGTACGCCGTGGTGACGGGCGTGGAGATCGCCCAGGTGACCGTGGTGAAGGTCGGCGAGCAGCGGTACATCGGCAGCGGCTTCGGCCGCACCCGCCGCACCATCCGGCAGGACGGCCGGGCCGCCCACGACACGCCGCTGGAGAAGCGGTCCACGGCGTGGCTGATCGAGAACAAGATCGAGCGCCGGGTCGCCGCGGCCCGCGAGCGCCGTACCGACGCGGCCGCGGGCGCGGCGAGCGCGGAGGTGCGTCAGGCCTGGGCCTGGCCGGAGATCGTGGCGCTCGGCGTGCTCGCGGCGGCGACCCTGGTCCTCGCCCTCGTGGGCTGAGCGTTTCACCGCGTTCGTAGGCTGCACCCCATGCAGACCCGTGTCCGGCTCACCGCCGCCGTCCTCCTGTCGCTGTCCGTGCTCGCCACCAGTGCGTGCGGAGACTCCGGGGAGGAGACGGCCTCGGACTCCTCGTCCAGCACCTCGTCGACCACGCCGTCCACCACGGCCAGCAGCGACGCACCCGTCCCGGCCGGCGACGAGTGCACCGCCGACGACATCACCGTCGAGGGCGACTTCGGCAGCACGCCGACGATCACCCTCCCCGAGGACTGCACCCCGCCGACCACACTGCTCTCGAAGGACCTGGTCACGGGCACGGGCGCGGCCGCGAAGGCCGGCGACACGGTGGAGACGAACTACCACCTGGTGACCTGGTCGGACAAGCAGGTGCTCGACAGCTCCTTCGAGCGTGGCGAGACCTTCCCGCTGGAGAACCTCGGCAACGCCCCGGTGATCGACGGCTGGAACCAGGGCCTGATCGGCGTCCAGCAGGGCACCCGCCGGCTGCTCGTCGTCCCGCCGGAGCTGGGCTACGGCGCGGGCGGCAACGGCATCGCGCCGAACGAGACCCTCGTCTTCGTCGTCGACGCGGTCTCGATCAGCTGACGCGCGCGGTCCTCAGATCCCCGCTGCGGCGGCGATGTCGGCACGCAAGCCGGTGAGCCGCGTCGCCGCCTCGGCCCGGGCCACCGCGACGTCGCCGTCGACCACCGGGACGACGACCTCGAGATAGCACTTGAGCTTGGGCTCGGTGCCGCTCGGCCGGACGACGACCCGGCTGCCGTCCGCGGTGCGGTAGCGCAGCCCGTCGGTCGGCGGCAGGTCCGCCGACCCGGCGGTGAGGTCGTCGGCGGTCGTCACGGCCGACCCGCCGAGCGTGGTCGGCGGAGTGCTGCGCAGCCGCTGCATCGCGGTCGCGATCTCGCCGAGGTCGGTGACGCGCACGGAGAGCTGGTCGGTCGCGTGCAGGCCGTGGGCGACGGCGATGTCGTCGAGCAGGTCGAGCAGGCTGCGCCCGGAGGCCTTGGCCTCGGCGGCGATCTCGCACAGCAGCAACGCGGCCGACACGCCGTCCTTGTCGGAGACGTGCGCCGGGTCCACGCAGTAGCCGAGCGCCTCCTCGTAGCCGAACACCAGCTCCGGCAGCCGGCCGATCCACTTGAAGCCGGTCAGCGTCTCGGCGTACCGCTGGCCGTGGGCAGCTGCCATCGTCCCGAGCAACGACGACGACACGATCGACGTCGCGTAGACGCCGGTGCGGCCCGCACGCAGCAGGTGGTCGGCCAGCAGCGCGCCCACCTCGTCGCCGCGCAGCATCCGCCAGCCGTCCGGACCGGGTACGGCGGCCGCGCACCGGTCGGCGTCGGGGTCGTTGGCGATGACGATGTCGGCGCCGGTCCTCTCGGCCAGCGCGACGGCGCGGTCGATCGCGCCTGGCTCCTCCGGGTTCGGGAAGGCGACGGTCGGGAAGTCCGGGTCGGGCGCCTCCTGCTCGGCGACGACCTGCGGTGCGGCGAAGCCGGCGGTCTCCAGCACGCTGGGCAGCGCCCCGCCGCCGACGCCGTGCAGGGGCGTGTAGACGATCGTCAGGTCGCGGGGGCCGTCGCCGGCGATGGCGGCCACGGTGTCCAGGTAGGAGTCGACGATGCCGTCGTCGAGCACCCGGCCACCGGTCGCCTCGAGCGGCACGCGGGCGATCGAGTCGACAGAGCCGATGGCCGCGATCCGCGCGGCGATCTCGGTGTCGGCGGGCGGCACGATCTGGCTGCCGTCACCGAGGTAGACCTTGTAGCCGTTGTCCTGGGGCGGGTTGTGGCTCGCGGTCACCATCACGCCGGCCGCGCAGCCGAGCTCACGGATCGCGAACGCCAGCAGCGGCGTGGGGAGCGGGCGGGGGAGCAGCAGTGGCGTGAGCCCCGCGCCGGCCATCACCTCGGCCGTGTCGCGGGCGAAGACGTCGGAGTTGTGGCGGGCGTCGTACCCGATCGCCACGGGGGTGCCGGGCGCGGTGCCCGTGTCGAGGAGGTACGCCGCCAGGCCGGCCGCCGCGCGCAGCACGACCACCCGGTTCATCCGGTTGGGCCCGGCGCCGAGCGCGCCGCGCAGGCCCGCCGTACCGAACTCGAGCGTGCCGCGGAACCGGTCGGCCAGGTCGGCGCGGGCGTTGGCGTCGCCGGCCTCGACGGCCGCGATCACCCTGACCAGGTCGTCGCGGGTCTGCGGGTCGGGGTCCTCGGCGAGCCAGGACTGGGCCCGGGCGAGCAGGACGTCGGTGTCAGGCGTGGTCACCGGCCCACCGTAGTCCCCGCTCAGGCGTCGATGGTGCTCATGTCGCCGTACCGGTCACCGGCGACCGCATCCCGCGGCACCGCGGCGTCGAGGGCCGCGAGGTCGTCGGCGCTGAGGACGACCTCGCGGGAGGCGGCGTTCTCCTCGAGGTAGGCGATCCGCTTGGTCCCGGGGATCGGCACCACGTCGTCGCCCTGGGCGAGGACCCACCCCAGGGCGAGCTGGCCCGGGGTGCAGCCGTGCTGGGTCGCAAGCTCGCGGACCTTGTCGACGAGGGCGAGGTTGGTGGCGAGGTTGTCGCCCTGGAAGCGGGGGAAGTACGCCGTGGCGCGGCTGTCGCCGTCGGCGGGGGTGTCGGTGATCGCTCCGGTCAGCAGTCCGCGGCCGAGCGGGGAGTAGGGGACCAGCCCGATGCCGAGCTCGCGCAGGGTCGGGAGGATCGCGTCCTCGAGGTCGCGGGTGAACAGCGAGTACTCGGTCTGCAGCGCGGTGATCGGGTGCACGGCGTGCGCGCGCCGGATGGTCTCCGGCGACGCCTCGGACAACCCGAGGTGACGCACCTTCCCCGCCTCGACGAGCTCCTTCATCGCCCCGACCGTGTCCTCGATCGGGACGGTCTTGTCGACGCGGTGCTGGTAGTAGAGGTCGATGTGGTCGACCCCCAGGCGCTGCAGGCTGGCGTCGCAGGCGCGCCGGACGTAGTCGGGGCTGCCGTTGACGCCGAGCCGGGTCCCGTCCGGGAGCCGCTCGTTGCCGAACTTGGTGGCCAGCTGGACCTCGTCGCGCCGACCGGCGATCGCCTTGCCGACGAGCTGCTCGTTGGTGAAGGGGCCGTACATGTCTGCCGTGTCGAGGAAGGTGATCCCCAGGTCGAGGGCGCGGCCGACGGTCGCGATGCCGGCGGCCTCGTCGGGAGCTCCGTAGAACTCCGACATGCCCATGCAGCCGAGGCCGAGGGAGGAGACGGTGAGCGGGGACGTCGTGCCGAGGATGCGGGTCGAGTTCGTCATGTCGACCATCGAACGCCCTGGAGCGCGCTCCAGGTCAAGCGCTCCGGTCGAGCTCCTCGAGCCTGTGCTCGTAGATCCCGATCTTGTGGTCGATCGCACCCAGGTGCGCGGTGACCTCGGCGAGCCGGCGCAGCACCTCCTCGCGGTGCGCGTGCAGCAGCGCCAGCCGTTCCTCCTCGTTCCCCTCGCCCGCCCGGACCAGCGCGGCGTACCGGCGCACGTCGCGGATCGGCATCCCCGTCGCCCGCAGGCAGGTGACCAGCCGGATCCAACGCAGGTCCGGCTCGCCGTACTGCCGGTGGCCACTGGCGTCGCGGGGGACCGGCCGCAGCAGCAGGCCGTCCTTCTCGTAGTAGCGCAGCGTGTCGGCCGTGAGGCCGACGTGGTCGGCCGCCTCCGCGATGGTCACTCCGGGCATGGTCCGAGTGTCGCCCCTGGAGTGCGCTCCAGGTCAACCCCGGCCCCGCCCGCCATGATGGACCCGTGCGCCGCTTCGCCTTCACCGACGCCTGGCTCGTGGACGCGCCGGTCGACGACGTGGCGGCGACGCTGGTCGACCTCGAGCACTACCCGCGGTGGTGGCGCCAGGTGCGCGCGGTCGCCAAGCTCGGCCCGGACACCGCGTGGGTGCGCTGCCGGTCGACGCTGCCCTACACGCTCGACCTGGTCCTGGACGCGGTCTCCCGCACGCCGCCGGTGGTGGAGGTCGCGATCAGCGGCGACCTCGACGGGTTCGCGCGGTTCACCCTCACCCCGGACGGCGGTGGCACGCGGCTGGACTTCGCGCAGGAGGTCACCGTCAGCGGCCTGCTCGTGCCGGCGTCGTACGTCGGGCGGTGGCTGCTCGTCTGGAACCACCACCGGATGATGGCGGGCTGCCGGGAGGGCCTGGCGGCGCGGGTCGCAGAACCGCGGTGATCGCTGTCAGGAAGGCCGTCGGACCTGGGTCCTCCGCTGCCGGTGCCGCCACGGCCGCAGCACCGCCACGGCCACCAGGCCCAGCACCGCGCCGATCGCCGCGCCGGCCGTGTTGTCGATGACGTCGGTGACGTCGCAGGCGCGGTCGATCCGGGCGAGCTCGAGCTGGGTCTTCTCGATGAGCGCGGAGTAGGCGGCCAGGCCGGCCAGGCCGAGCGGCGCCAGCACCCAGCCGGCCCGCCAGCGGGCGACCGCGAGCACGAGCAGCATCCCGGCCGGCACGAAGAGGGCGGCGTTGAGGGTGCGCTGGCCGGACTGGAGGATCCAGAAGCCGTCGGGGGCGGGACCGCCGATGTCCCATGAGCAGGTGGTCATCCGGGACTCGGCGGGCACGAAGCCGGTGTCGGGGGAGGTCGGCACGAGGGTGACCAGCGCGATCACCGCGAGCGACCACAAGAAGCCCGCGATCGCGAGCGCCGAGAGCCAGCCGAGGGGGCGGGAGAGGGCGAGTGCGAGCAGTGCGCACCCGACCCCCGCGAGTCCGATCCCGAGCAGCATGACCCCGGTCCCCCCGAACGTGACCATGGGCCCAGACGTTAGCCGCCCGCCCCCACGGGCCCCAGATCCCGAGCAGGATCAGGACGCCTGCGCGCGCTGCTTCGCGATGAACCTCGTCGCCATCCGGTTCACGAACAGCGGCGAGAGGCGGCCGACCCGCCAGGCGATCCGGGCCTGCCGCGGCTCGATCACGATCGCCTCGTCGTCGGCGACCGCGGCGAGCACCCGACGGGCCAGCACGTCCGGGTCGACCGGCTGCTTCACGCCCTGGCCCTCGAGGTAGAAGTCGCGGCCCTTGAACCGGCCGATCTCGCCCTTGTCGAGGATCGGGGTGTCCACGGCGGCGGGGCAGACGACGGTGACGCCGACGCCGTGGCCGGCGGCCTCGGTGCGCAGCGCGAGGGACATCCCGACCACGGCGTGCTTCGTCGTGACGTACGACGTCATCAGGCCCGCGGCCATCAGCCCGCCCATCGAGGCGGTGTTGACGATGTGCCCGCTGCGCTGGGCGATCATCCGCGGGTACGCCGCGTGCACGCCGTGCACGACGCCGCGGACGTTGACGTCGATGATGGCGTTCCACTGGGCCAGGGTGAGGTCCTCGGTGTTGCCGAGGAAGGTGATGCCGGCGTTGTTGAACATCAGGTCGAGCCGGCCGTGCTCGGCGACGACCGCGGCCACCGTCTCCTCGACCGCGGCGGCGGAGGTGACGTCGACCTGCCGGGCGAGCGCCGTCCCGGGTCCCACCGCCGAGGCGGCCACCGCCGAGGCGGCGTCGAGGTCGAGGTCGGCGCACACGACGTGGGCGCCGTCGGCCACCAGCGCGCGCACCAGTGCGGCGCCGATGCCCGAGCCGCCGCCGGTGACGATGGCGGTCCTGCCCCCGAGGCTGCTCACGCGAACGCCTTCTCGACGAGGCCGACCAGGTCGGGGTAGCGCTTGAGGTGCGCGCCACCGTTGATGTCCAGGGTCTCGCCGGTGATCCACGACGCCTCGTCGGAGAGCAGGAACCGGATGGCGGCGGCGACCTCGGCGGGCTCGCCGGAGCGGCCGAGGGCGGTGTTGTCGAGGTAGTCCTCGCGCACGCCGGGGATGTCCATCGCGGGCGCGGTCAGCGGGGTCACGACCAAGCCGGGCGCGACCGCGTTGACGCGGACGCCGCGCGCGCCGAGCTCGAGGGCGGCCACCTCGGTGAGGGCGACCAGGCCGGCCTTCGCCGCGCAGTACGCCGCCAGCCCGGTGCCGGGCTGACGGGCGTTGAGCGACGACAGCGAGACGAGCGAGCCGCCGTCGGCGACCCGGCGGCCTGCGTGCTTGAGCACCAGGAACGCACCGTTGAGGCACACGTCGACGACCCGGCGCCACTCGGCCGCGTCGTGGTCGACGACCCGGGACAGCGTGCTCACGCCCGCGCAGTTGACCACGCCGTGCAGGCCGCCGCGCTCGGCGACGACCAGGTCGAGGAGGGCCTCGACGGAGGCCTCGTCCGTGACGTCGACGAACGCGTCGGCCGCCGTGCCGGGGAGGTCCGCGACGACGACCTCGTGGCCCGCGTCGCGCAGCGCCCGGGCGGTGGCGGCCCCGATCCCGGACGCGCCGCCGATGACGACCGTTACCTGCATGAGCGTTCTCCTGACATTCGTCTGAATCTGTTGACACGTGTCAAATGGCAGGCCTAACGTGACGCCGGTCACCTGGTTTTGTCAAGGGTCCCGGTCGGGGCCCGACGGGAAGGAAGCAACGATGAGTGGTCCCACCGTCGCCGTGATCGGCGCGGGCATCAGCGGCCTCACGATGAGCAAGATGCTCGCCGACTACGGCCTCGAGTTCGCGACCTTCGAGTCGTCGGACCGGGTCGGGGGCAACTGGGCGTTCGGCAACCCGAACGGGCACAGCAGCGCCTACCGGTCGCTGCACATCGACACCTCGAAGCACCAGCTGTCCTTCAAGGACTTCCCGATGCCGGAGGAGTACCCCGACTTCCCGCACCACACCCAGGTCAAGGAGTACCTCGACAGCTACGCCGACGCCTTCGACATCCGCCGGCGCATCGAGTTCGAGAACGGCGTCCTCCACGCCCGCCGGCTCGGTGCCGACGAGGGCGGCGGCTGGGAGCTGGAGACCCAGCGCACCGGCACCCGTCGCTTCGACGTGCTGGTCGTCGCCAACGGCCACCACTGGGACCCGCGCTTCGCCGACAAGCCGGGGGAGTACACCGGCCTGACCATGCACTCCCACGCCTACATCGACCCGCGTACGCCGTACGACCTCACCGGCAAGCGGATCCTGATCATCGGCCTCGGCAACAGTGCGGCCGACATCGCCGTCGAGCTGTCCAGCAAGACCCTCGACAACGAGGTCGTCATCTCGACCCGGTCGAGCGCGTGGATCGTGCCGAAGTACTTCGCGGGCAAGCCGGCCGACAAGTACTACAGGACCTCGCCCCACATCCCCTTCGCGTGGCAGCGCAAGTTCGTGCAGGTCATGCAGCCGATGACCGCGGGCCGGCCCGAGGACTACGGCCTGCCCACGCCCAACCACAAGTTCTTCGAGGCGCACCCGACGCAGTCCGTCGAGCTGCCGCTGCGGCTCGGCTCCGGCGACCTGCGGGCCAAGGGCGACATCGAGCGGTGGGACGGTCGGACCGTCCACTTCGCCGACGGCACGTGCGAGGACTTCGACGTCGTCATCCACGCCACCGGCTACAACATCACGTTCCCGTTCTTCGACGAGGACCTCGTCAGCGCCCCGGAGAACCACATCCGCCTCTACAAGCGGATCTTCAAGCCCGGCCTCGAGGACCTCGCCTTCGTCGGCTTCGCCCAGTCGACCCCGACCCTGTTCCCCTTCGTGGAGTGCCAGACCCGCCTCGTCGCCGCCTGGCTCGCCGGCCGCTACGAGCCGCCGACCGAGGCCGAGATGGAGCGGGTCATCGACGAGGACCAGCAGAAGTACACCGCCCACATGGTCCAGCGGCCGCGGCACACCCAGCAGCTCGACTTCTTCCTCTACGAGCACGACATCCGTGTGAAGGAGATCCCCGCCGGCATGGCGCGGGCCGCGCGCGCGGGGGTGGCCCGATGAGCGACGAGCGCCTCTGGGCGCGGATGGTCGACCGCCGCAGCGTCAACCGGGGCGACCAGCGTCGCGCGGCGCTGCTCGAGGCGCTGGACGAGCTGCTCCGCGAGCAGACGCTCGAGGAGGTCAACGTCGCCGAGATCTCCCGCCGGGCGGGCGTCACGCGCTCGGCGTTCTACTTCTACTTCGAGAGCAAGGCGACCGCGGTCCTGGCCCTGATGGCCGAGCTGTACGACGACGCGTCGGACGCCACCGACCTGCTGGTCAAGGCCGAGGGTGAGCCCCGGGCCCGGATCCGCAAGGTCATCGCGACCCTCTTCGACTCCGTCGACAAGACGCCCCACACCTACCGCGCGCTCCTCGAGGCCCGCGCGACCAGCCCGGCGGTCCGCGAGCTGTGGGAGGCCGGACGGGCCGAGTTCGCGGAGATGGCCGCGGAGATGATCGAGCGGGAGCGGGCCCTCGGCCACGCGCAGTCCGGAGCGGACGCGCACGTCCTCGCCGCCGTCCTCCTCGACCTCAACGACCACGCCGTCGAGCGGCACGCGATGGGCGTCGGCCCGGAGCGCGAGGCGCACATCGACGCGATCACCCACATCTGGATCCAGAGCATCTACGGGAGCCCCGCATGACCCGCACGACCTTCGACTTCACCTCCGCTGGCGTGCGTTGTGCAGCGACCCACTTCGCGGGCGCACACGGCGCCCCGGTCGTCGTCCTCGCCCACGGCCTGGCCGGCACCCAGGACGCCGGCATGTTCCCGTTCGCCGAGGCCTTCGCCGCGGCCGGGCTGCACGCGGTGACCTTCGACTACCGCGGCTTCGGTGCGAGCGACGGTGAACCGCGCCAGGTCGTCTCGCTCGCCGGCCAGGTCGCCGACCTCCACGCGGCCGTGGACGCCGCGAAGCGGCTGCCCGGCGTCGACCCCACCCGGGTCGTGCTCTGGGGCATCTCGCTCGGGGGCGGGCACGTCGTCTCCGTCGCCGCCGACCGCGACGACGTCAGCGCCCTCGTCTCGGTGGTCCCGATGGTCGACGGCCTCGCCGCCGCCAGGCTCGCCGCCCGGCACCACAGCGCCGGCCAGCTGCTCGCCTCCACGGGGCGCGGCATCGCCAGTGCCGTACGACGCCGGGCCGGCCGCGGCCCGGCGATGATCCCCGTCGTCGCCCACCCCGGTGAGGCCGGCGCGCTGACCTTGCCCGGTGCCTACGAGGACTACCACGCCATCGCCGGCCCGACCTGGCGCAACGAGATCGCAGCCGACGTCGTCATGGAGCTCGGCACCCGGGCACCGGCGAAGGCCGCGGCCGCCGTCGCCGACATCCCGTGGCTGGTGCAGGTCGCCGACTTCGACCGCAGCGCGCCGCTGCACGCCGCGATGAAGGCGGCCTTCGCGGGCCGCGCCGAGGTGCGCCACTACCCGGGCGACCACTTCGACCTGTTCGCCGGCAAGCCGTTCCACGAGCCTGCCGTCGAGCACGCGCTGCACTTCCTGCTGCGTCACGTCACGGTCCCGTCGCCCGAGCTGGAGCCGGCCGATGGCTGACACCGTCCAGGGCCTGCTCCTCGCCCACGCCGAGCGCGACTCCGTCGGCCTGCGGTACGACGACCGCACCTGGTCCTGGCGCGAGGTGGTCGCCGGCGCCGCGGCCCGGGCCCACGTGCTGCGCTCGATGGCCGAGACCGACCAGCCGCTCCACGTCGGGGTCCTGCTGCCCAACGGTCCGGAGATGGCGTTCGCGATCTCGGCCGGTGCGGTCGGCGGCCACGTCACCGTCGGCATCAACGCGACGCGGCGCGGCGAGGCGCTGGCCTCCGACGTCCGCCGGGCCGACTGCCAGGTGCTCCTCACCGACAGCGCCCACAGGCCGTTGCTCGACGGGCTCGACCTCGGCGGCGCGACCGTGATCGACACCGACGGCGCGGCCTGGCCCGCACTGGTGGCCGACGCGCCGGCGACCACCGACGGCTTCCCGACGCCGGGCGCCATGGACACCTTCATGCTCATCTTCACCTCGGGCACGAGCGGTGAGCCGAAGGCCGTCCAGGTCGCGCACTTCATGGTCGTGATGGCGGGCTCGGTGCTCGTGGACAAGTACGGCCTCGACGCCGACGACGTCGTCTACTGCTCGATGCCGATGTTCCACAGCAACGCGATCGCGGCCGGGTACGCCGTCAGCGCGGCCTCCGGCGCCGCGCTGGTCGTGGCGGAGTTCTCCGCGCGGGGCTTCGTCGACGACCTCCGCCGCCACGGCGCGACGTACCTCAACTACGTCGGCAAGCCGCTCGCCTACGTCCTCGCGACGCCCGAGCGGCCCGACGACGCGGACAACCCGTTGCGCTTCGCCTTCGGCAACGAGGCCTCGGAGCGCGACATCCGCGAGTTCGCACAGCGCTTCGGCTGCTCGGTCTGGGACGGCTTCGGCTCGACGGAGAACGCCATCATCATCACCCGCAACGAGGAGACGCCGCCCGGCTCGATCGGCGTCCCCTTCGACGGCGTGGCCGTCTACGACCGGGCGACCCGGACCGAGTGTCCGCGCGCGACGTACGACGCCGAGGGCCGCGTCACGAACCTCGACGAGGCGGTGGGCGAGCTCGTCAACACCCAGGGTGCCGGCTTCTTCGGCGGCTACTACAACGACGAGGCGGCGACGGCCGAGCGGCTCGACGGCGGCATGTACTGGTCCGGGGACCTGGCCTACCGCGACGCCGACGGGTTCGTCTTCCTGGCCGGCCGCACCGACGACTGGCTCCGCGTCGACGGCGAGAACCTCGCCGCTGCGCCGGTCGAGCAGCTCCTGCTGCGTCACGACGCGATCTCGCAGGCGGCGGTGTACGCGGTCGCCGACGACCGGGTCGGCGACCAGCTGATGTGCGCCCTGGTGCTGCGCGACGGCGCCGTGCTCACCCCGGACGAGCTCGCGGCCTTCCTCGCCGCCCAGCTCGACCTGTCGCCGAAGGCCTGGCCGCGCCACGTGCGGATCGCGGCGGCGCTGCCGAGCACCGCGACCAACAAGGTCCTCAAGCGCGAGCTGCGGACCCAGGGACTGGCCACCGACGACCTGCTCTGGTCGCGGGGCGAGCGGGACCACGTCTACGCGGAAGCGGTCAGGAGCAACGCATGAGCTACGACGTCGTCATCCGGGGCGGCCGCTGGTTCGACGGCACGGGTGCGCCCTCAGCGGTCCGCAACCTCGGGATCAGTGGGGGCCGCGTGGTCGCGGTCTCCGAGGACGAGCTGGACGCCACCGACTGCCCACGGGTGATCGACGCGACCGGGCGCTGGGTGCTGCCGGGCATGGTCGACATCCACACCCACTACGACGTGGAGGTGCTCGTCCAGCCGGCCCTTTCCGAGTCGCTGCGGCACGGCATCACCACGACCTTCCTCGGCTCGTGCTCGCTGTCCACCGTGCACGCCGCGCCCGAGGACGCCGGCGACCTGTTCGGCCGGGTCGAGGCGATCCCGCGCCCGTACGTCGTCGGCGCGCTCGACGAGCTGAAGACCTGGACGACCGCGGGGGAGTACGTCGACGCGCTCGAGCGGCTGCCCCTCGGGCCCAACCTCGCCGCGTTCATCGGGCACTCCGACATCCGCTCCGCGCGGATGGGCCTGTCCCGCTCGACCGACCCGTCGGTGCGCCCCACGGCTGCCGAGCTGGCGAGGATGGAGGCCGACCTGGTGGACGCGCTCGACGAGGGCTTCGTCGGCATGTCCTCGCAGGAGCTGATGTTCGACAAGCTGGACGGCGAGACCTGCCGCTCGCGGACCCTGCCGTCGACGTACGCGAAGGGCCGGGAGCGCAGGCGCCTCGCCAAGGTGCTCCGCTCCCGCGGTCGCGCGCTGCAGGGCGGCCCGGACGTCGCGAAGCCGCAGAGCCTGGTGCGGATGGCGTTCAGCAGCTGTGGCTGGGGCCGCAAGCCGGCGCTCAAGGTCAGCCTGCTCTCGGCCGCCGACATCAAGGCGATCCCGATGGTCGCGCACCTGTTCCCACTGATCGCCCGCGCCGTGAGGCGCTGCGGCGGCGACCTGCGCTTCCAGCACCTGCCGGTGCCCTTCGAGGTCTACTCCGACGGCATCGCGCTGCCGGTGTTCGAGGAGTTCGGCTCCGGCGCGGCAGCGCTGCACCTGTCGAACCAGATCGAGGAGCAGCGTGCGCTGCTCGCCGACGAGGCGTACCGCCGTTGGTTCCGCAAGGACTACGACAAGTTGTACGGGCCTCGCGTGTGGCATCGCGACTTCTTCGACGCCGAGATCACCGAGTGCCCCGACGCGTCGGTGGTCGGCAGGACGTTCGGCCAGGTCGGGGTCGACCGCGGTGGTGTGCACCCGGTCGATGCCTTCCTCGACCTCGTCGTCGAGCACGGCGAGAAGGTGCGCTGGCGCACGACGATCTCCAACCACCGCCCGGCCGTCCTCGACAAGCTGACCGCCGACCCCGGCGTCCAGCTCGGCTTCTCCGACGCCGGCGCGCACCTGCGCAACATGGCGTTCTACAACTTCGGGCTGCGGCTGCTGCGCCGGGTCCGCGACGCCGAGCGGGCCGGGACGCCCTTCATGACGATCGAGCACGCCGTGCACCGGCTCACCGGCGAGCTCGGCGACTGGTACGGCATCGACGCCGGCCACCTGCGCCTCGGGGACCGGGCGGACCTCGTCGTCCTCGACCCCGAGCGGCTCGACGACTCACTCGACGGCTACCACGAGGCGCCGGTACCGGCCTTCGGCAACCTCTCGCGCATGGTCAACCGCAACGACGACACCGTGGCCGCCGTGCTGGTCGCCGGTGAGGTGGTCGTCGAGGACGGCACGCTGACCGAGGTGGTCGGCGTGCGCCGGACGGGTCGGTTCCTGAGGGCCGCTCAGGCGGCGCGGTAGCGCTCGATCTGTCCGCCGAGCTCCTCGAACACCGCCTGGTTGAGGCTGAACACGGCTCGCACCTCGTCGACCACGCGCTCGACCTCGCCGGGGGAGAGGGCGAGCGCGTCGAGCCGGGCGCGGTAGCCGTCCTTGTAGGGCTTCGGCTTCGTGATCTCCGGGAAGTCGTAGAAGCGCACGCCCGCGCCCTCCGGCAGGTCGAAGGTGCGCTGGAGCACGCGGCCGATCACCTGGCCGCCGGAGAGGTCGCCGAGGTAGCGCGTGTAGTGGTGCGCGACGAGCAGGCCGCCCCACGCGGCCCCGGCGCGGATCCGGGCGACGTACGCCGCCGCGGCGGGGGAGTCGACGCTCTCCGGGTCGACGCCGGGTGCCCAGTGGGCGAGGTCGGCGTCGATCGCGGCGAGCCGCTCGAGCGCCGGGTCGTGGACCGCGGCCACGATCGGGTCGTCGCGGTGCTCGGCGACGACCTCCTCCAGGGCGGCGTAGACCCGGCGCAGGCGCAGCAGCAGGTCGGCGTACGCCTCCGCGGTGAGCCGGCCGTCGAGCAGCTCGGCCATGAAGGTGGACCCCTCGGCCGCCTCGTGCTCGGCACGCGAGCCCTCGCGCATGGCCGTCGACAGCGGGACGAGGTCGGTCTCGGTCGGGGTCACCGGGGGCTCCTTGGAGGGTCGAGGGACGTTCTCGACAGATTGTCGAGAAGATTCTGACAACTTGTCAAGACCTCTCAATCAAGTTTAGCCTAGCCTAAATAAGGCTGACCTAACTCCTGATTCCGAGAGCGAGCCATCCGCGTGATCCCCCACCCCGTCCGGCCGGTCCCCACGCCGCGGCGTCTGCTGGCCGCCGCGTCCGCTGCCGCCCTCCTCCTCGCCGGCTGCGGGCTGTCCTCGCCGGCGGCCACGGAGCGCAGTGGGGGAGCGGACGGCGGTACGGCGGCGCCGCGGCTCGCCGACGTCACGCCGCTCGCGGACCCCCGGGACTGGACCGGGGCGACCAGCGCCGTCGTCGCCGACGAGACGGTCGACCCGGTCGCCGAGCCGGCGCCGGAGCTGCCGGTCACGGTGACCGACGCGCAGGGCACGTCGGTCACAGTGGAGGACGCCAGCCGGGTGCTGGCCCTCGACGTCCACGGCACGCTCGCCCGCACCGTCTTCGAGCTCGGCCTGGGCGACCGCGTCGTGGGACGCGACATCTCGACCCAGTTCGACGAGGCCGCCGACCTGCCGCTGGTCACCCAGAACGGGCACGACCTCGCGGCCGAGGCGATCCTCGAGCTGGACCCGACGGTGATCCTCACCGACACCTCCCTCGGGCCGTGGAACGTGGTCCTGCAGATGCGCGACGCCGGCATCCCGGTCGTCGTGGTGGACGGCCATCGCGGCCTCGACAACGTCGCCGAGCTGACCACGCAGGTCGCCACGGCGCTCGGCGTGCCCGACGCGGGCAAGGCGCTGGTGGAGCGGACGGCGGCCGAGGTCGCCGAGGTGCGGGGGGCGCTCGCCGACGTCGTACCGGCCGAGGAGACCGACCGGCTGCGCACGCTGTTCCTCTACGTCCGCGGCCAGTCCGGCGTCTACTACCTGTTCGGCGAGGACTCCGGCGCCGACGGGCTGATCGACGCGCTCGGGCTGTACGACGTCGCCGAGGAGATCGGCTGGGACGGGATGAAGCCCGTCACCGACGAGGCGATCGTCGCCGCCCAACCGGACCTGGTGCTGATGATGAGCGGCGGCCTCGACTCGGTCGACGGCGTCGCCGGCCTGCTCGAGCGGCTGCCCGCCCTGGCGAACACCCCGGCGGGGGAGCACGAGCGGTTCGTCGACATGGAGGACTCGCAGATCCTCGGCTTCGGCCCGCAGACCGCGGAGGTCCTCAACGCGCTCGCGGTCGCGGTCTACGCCCCGGGGTCGGTCTCGTGAAGGGTGGCCTGCTCGCGGTGCTCGGCGGCCTGCTCCTCGTCGCGCTCGTCGTGGGCGCCGGGCAGGGGCAGATGCACGTGCCGCCGCTGGAGGTGCTCGGCTCGGTGCTGCACCGGTTCGGGCTCGACCTCGGCCCGCTGCCTACCCATCCGCGCGCCGAGGACACCCTGTGGGACGTCCGCTTCCCGCGCGTCGTCCTCGCCGCGCTGGTCGGCGCCGCTCTCGCCACCGCCGGTGCCGTCATGCAGGGCATCTTCGGCAACCCGCTCGCCGAGCCCGCCGTCGTCGGCGTGTCGTCGGGTGCCGCGGTCGCCGCCGGCAGCGTCATCGTCTTCGACGTCGCCGTGCTCGGCTCGTGGACCATCGCCGTGGCCGCCTTCCTCGGTGGCCTCGCCGCGACCCTGCTCGTCTACCTGCTCTCCCGCGACGGCGGCCGCACCGAGGTCGTCACCCTCGTCCTCACCGGCATCGCGCTCAACGCGATGACCAGCGCCGCACTCGCGTTCTTGATGTTCCTCGGCGACCAGCAGGCCCGCGAGGAGATCGTGTTCTGGACCCTCGGCAGCCTCAACGGCACCCGCTGGGCAGCGGTCGCGGTCGTCGCCCCGCTCACCGCGACCGGGATCGCGGCCGCGCTCGTCCTGGCGCGCCGGCTGGACCTGCTGGCCCTGGGCGACCGGGCCGCCTTCCACGTCGGCGTCGACGTCGAGCGGCTCCGGCTCGCGGCCATCGTGGTCGTCGCGCTGCTCACCGCGGCCGCCGTCTCCTTCTGCGGCATCATCGCGTTCGTCGGGCTGGTCGTGCCGCACCTGGTGCGGATGGTCGCCGGCCCCGGGCACCTGCTCCTCGTCCCCGCCAGCGCGCTGGGTGGCGCGGTGCTGCTGACCTTCGCCGACCTGTGGGCCCGCACCGCCATCGACAACGCCGACCTCCCGATCGGCATGCTCACCTCCCTCGTCGGCGGTCCCTTCTTCTTCTGGTTGATCCGCCGGTCCCGCCGCACCGCAGGAGGCTGGGCATGATCGAGGCCCGCGACATCCACGTCACCCTCGGCGACAAGGTCGTCCTCGACGGCGTCGACCTCGCCGTCGAGCCGGGCGAGCTGGTCGCGCTCGTCGGCCCCAACGGCGCCGGCAAGTCGACCCTCCTCGGCGTCCTGGCCGGGGACGTCCGGCCCGGTGCCGGGGAGGTCCGGCTCACGGGGCGGCCGTTGGCGTCGTACGCCGCCCGGGAGGCCGCGCAGCAGCGCGCGGTGCAGCTCCAGCAGCAGGGCCTGGCCTTCGGGTTCCGGGTCCGCGACGTCGTCGCGATGGGCCGCTCGCCGTGGCACCGGACGATGCGTGCGGCCGCCGACGACGAGGTCGTCGCCGCCGCGATGGCACGCACCGACGTCGACCGCCTCGCCGAGCGCACCTTCCCGACGCTGTCCGGCGGTGAGCAGGCCCGCACCTCCTTTGCCCGGGCGCTGGCCCAGGAGACGCCGGTGCTGCTGCTGGACGAGCCCACCGCCGCCCTCGACATCCGGCACCAGGAGGCGGTCCTCGGGGTCGCTCGCGCGGTCGCCGCCGAGGGCGCCGCGGTCGTCGTCGTGCTGCACGACCTGTCCCTCGCCGCCGCCTACGCCGACCGGATCTGCGTCATCGCCGACGGCCGGGTGCGCGCGGTCGGCGCACCCCGCGACGTGCTCACCGAGGAGCTGCTCGGCGAGGTCTACCAGCACCCGGTGCGGGTGCTCGACCACGACGGCACCCCGGTCGTCGTTCCTGTCCGAGCCGTCCAGGAGGCACGATGCTGACCCGGTCCACCCTCGTGCTGCTCGGCGTGCTCACCGCACTCGTGGCGCCCGTCCCCGCGGCCCACGCGCAGGCCCGGGTCTCGATCAGCAGCGACCGCGGCGGCGCCGTCATCGACCCGACCTACGCCACGACGCTGGAGGTCGGCGGCACCGGCTTCCAGTCGGTCCGGGGCGGCCACGGCGGCATCTACGTCTTCTTCGGCACCGTGTCCGGCAACTGGCGGCCCAGCAAGGGTGGCGTCACCGGCAAGGACTACTTCTACGTCCCCGACAGCGAGAGCCAGGCCAACGCCGGCCACCAGAAGTACGTCGCCTTCCCGGGCTCCGACACCGCAGCGTCCGCCAACGGCGGCACCGTGTCCGCCGCCGGACGCTGGTCCACGACGATCACGGTCCCCGGCGCGACCTTCCAGGCCGTCGACCGCGACGGCGGCACCCGGACCGTCGACTGCCGCAAGGTCCGCTGCGGCATCATCACCGTCGGTGCGCACGGCGTCACCAACGCCGCCAACGAGACCTTCACCCCGGTCACCGTCAAGGACCTGTACGCCGGCCAGGACACCCCGTCCGCCGGGGCTCCCGCCGAGGAGGAGACGGCGACGCCCGGCGCCGTCGTCCCGGACCCGGCGGCGGCGCCGCAGGCGGCGACCGCGCCGGTGCTCAGCGTCGACCGGCCCTCGGCCGTCGCCGGTCGGGTGTTGTCCTTCACGGCCAGCGGACTGACGCCCGGGGCCCAGGTCTCGGCCGTCCTCGACGACGGGGTCGCCGCGGCCGGGCCCTTCCTCGTCGGGGCACAGGGCCAGGTCACCGGCGTGGTCACGCTGCCCCTCGACGTCTCCGGTGGCACGCACGAGCTGCGGCTGTACGGCCTCGTCGGCGACCAGGAGCCGATCGTGCGGTTCGCGATCGCCGCCGGCGACGAGCCGGCGGCCGCGGCCGCGGCGCCGGTCCGGGAGGAGAGCGCCGCCGACCGCTGGGGGATCGGGTTCTTCGTCGCGGCCGGAGTCGTGCTGGCCGGCGCGCTCGCCCGCCTCGTCCTGGCCCGTCGCCGCGGGGGCTCCCGTGCGTAGGCCGCTCGCCGTGGTCCTCGCCGCGACCGGGCTGGTCGCCTGGCTGGTCGCGCTCGCCACGCTGGTCGTCACGCCGGCGCGGGCGGAGGAGGCGCCCACCGGTCCGGTCACCACCGAGCCGACGACCGAGCCGACGACCGAGCCGCTCACCGACGCCGTGCTGCGGTGGGGCGTGAGCGCGGAGGCGAACACGGCGGCGTACAACCCCGGCACCTACAACTTCCTCGTCGCGGGACGGATCCCCGACCCGGGCCAGGGCGGCCAGCAGGTGCCCGAGTCCCAGTGGCAGCAGCGGGTGGGTGACGTCGAGGTCGAGAAGTGGGACGCGGACGCCGCCGCTTGGCGGGACGCCACCTGGGCCGGGCTGCGGACCGACAGCGCCGGCGCCGCCCTTCGGATCGGCACGTCGAGCAACCACCAGCTCGTCTTCGCCAAGGGCACCGGCACCCTCGACCGGGCAGCCGGGACCGCCCGGATCGCCTGGCAGGGCAGCGCCACCGTCGTCTTCTACTCGGGCCTCTCCTTCTTCTACCTCAGCGACCCGGTGCTCGAGGTCGCCGACGGCCGCGGCACCGTCACGGCGACGCTGAGCGGTTTCGGCTCGGCCCAGGACGACCCGACCCGGTGGGTCGCCGTCCCGCCGGCCCGGGTGAGCGTCGCGACCCTGCCGCAGGTCGCCCTGGGCACGGACGGCTTCTCCGTCGACCCGGCCTACCGCGGAGTCACCGTCGACCTCACGGCCGGCGCGCAGGTGCGCACCGGCCCGCACTGGGGCGCGTTCCCGCAGTCGTGGGTCGCGTTCATGGAGCCGCTCGGGACCGCCGCCTTCTGGTACTCCAGCGGCGGCGCCGCCGACCCCTCCAAGGTCGCGGCCCCGCTCACCGTCGCGTTCGACGCGGACCGGGCCGTCGTGCCGACCCCGACCGTGGCGACCAGCACGCCGCCGAAGGTCCACAACAACGCACCGCCGCCGCCGGCCACGGCCACGGCCAGGGCCGACGGGCCGGTGCCGGCCTCCGCGCCCACCGTCGTCGCGCCGCCCCCAGCGGCGGCTCCGGTGGCCGACGAGGCGCTGCTCGCCCGGCCGGCCACCGACCTGCGGCTCGCGTCGGGGAGCACCCCGCCCACGACGACGCGCGGAGCCCGCTCCTGGCCCTGGTGGGGCGGCGGCGCGCTGCTCCTCGTGGCCGCGGCCGCGCTCGTCGTACCCCCACCCGTCCGCGGCCTGCGCTGAGCAGTGCCGCCTGCGTGTCCGTCTCGGGACCACCACAGAAGGGAACACCCATGTCCATCCGACCGACCCGGCGCTCCTTCGCCGCGCTCACGACCGTCGGCGTCGCCGTCGCCGGCCTCGCGCTCGTCCCGGGCGCACCCGCCCAGGCCGCGCCGCCCCCGCTGAGCCTGCGGTGGGAGGTCTCGCAGCAGTTCGACGACCACCTCGCCACCCACACCTACGCGGACGGCGCCACCGAGAGCGCCGATGGCGTCGTCACCTTCCCCGGCGGGGTCAGCAGCACCGTCGGCGGGGTCGAGCAGGTGGCCTTCGAGGGCTCGGTGTCCGGCGCGTTCTTCCCGCCGGGGTCCCCGACGGCCGCGTACGCGATCACCATCGCCGACCCGATCGTCACCATCGACGGCGCGGCCAGCGTCATCACCGCGGAGGTCACCGCGGAGGTCGGCGGCTCGGTGGTGTCCGCCGCGACCCGGGTCGAGCTCACGACGTACGACGCCACGACCGGTACCTGGGGCCGCAGCGGCGCCACCAACACGCTGACCGCGACCCCGCGCTGGGCCGGAGTGCTGCCCGAGGGCCAGGAGTCGGCCGATCTCGGCATCGGCGCGGGCAAGCCGGTCGACGGCAAGTCCTGGGACACCGCCCTCCTCGCGCACCTGCCGTCCTCTCTCCGCGGTCACTTCTACGCGTCCGGCTCGGGCTCGGACGTCAAGAAGGCCCCGGCGGCCTTCGTCGTGGAGCAGCCCGCCCCGACCGTCGAGGCCACCTCGACGACGACGGCGCAGGGGGTCACCGTCGAGGTCACCGGCTCCGGGTTCCGCGGTGTCACCAAGCCCGGCGACGCCGGCCTCTACGTGGGCCTCGCACCGGCCGGCGGCCTGCCCGACGTCAGCAGCCTCTCGCAGCAGGGCGCGTTCGCCGCGGCCAGCTACCTGCCGGCCGCCGCACTCGCCGGCGGCTCGATCGACCTCGACCTGAGCGCCCCGGCCGACAAGCTCGACCCCCGCGTGAAGTACGCCGTGTACACCTGGCAGGCGCACACCCACTCCACGACCAGCCAGGACACCGAGACCCCGGTGAGCATCGACTGGAGCAAGCTCGGCTACCCCTCGGCGACGGCCGCCACCGCGACCGTCACGAAGAAGCCGACCAGCAAGAAGAAGGGTGCGGTCACGATCGCCGTGGTCGGTGGGAAGTACGCCGCGACCGGGCGGGTCAGCGTCGTCTACAAGGGCGGCCGGCTCAAGGGCAAGAAGGTCAAGCTCGTCACGACCCTCGCCCTCGCGGCCGACGGTACGGCGACCGTGAGGCTCCCGAGGTCGGCCAAGGGCAGGCGTTCGCTCGAGGTCACCTACCTCGGCGACCAGGTCCACCAGGCCGCGAGTGCCACCGTGAAGGTCAGGGTCAGGAAGTAGCGCCCGGTCTCAGCCCCCCGCGCCCACCGCCCGCAGCACGAACGACTCGATCGCCGCGGACGGGAGGTGCCGGGGGCTGAGGCAGGCGTGGACCAGTGACAGCGTGGCGTCGGTGTCGTCGTACCCGAAGGTCCCGTCGGCGCGGCCGCGCTCGAGGATGCCGCGCAGCACGTCCTCGACGGCGACGACGTGGTCGCGGATCTCGAGCCGCGCCGCGGGGGACAGCACGCCGTACAGCGACGGGCCCAGGCCCATGTGGAACTTCTCGCCCGCGGCCAGGTGGTGCCGGACGTAGGTGCGCAGCTGGTCGGCGGGCTCGTCGACGTCGTCGAGCGCGGCCCGCAGCTCGGTGGTGTAGGCGTCGGTCTCGTGGGTCGCGAAGGCGACCAGCACGGCTTCCTTGTCGTGGAAGTGGTGGTAGATCGTCGTCCGCCCGATCCCGGCCCGCTCGGCGATCGCCGCCATGGTGAGGGCGTCGAAGCTGCCCTCGCCCAGCAGCTCGGCGAACGCGTCGAACACGCGGCGCTGGATCAGCTCGCGGTGGTCGCTCAACGACTCTCCGAGGATGCGAGGCACCCCGGAACCCTAGTGGACCCGTGCGCCGAGGCGCGCGATCAGTGCCGTGAGCTCGGCCGGCTCCTCGACCTCGAAGTCGTGGTCGAGGTTGGCCAGCACGAGCACCGGCCAGTCCAGGCTGTCGGTGCTCATCGTCATCCGGCACGACTGCTCGCCCAGCGGCTCGACCTCGCCCCACCGGCCCATCACGGCGTGGACCTCGGCCGCGGGCGCCTCGACGACGACCCGGACCAGGTGGCGCTGCGGCCGGTTGCGCAGGCCGCGGCTGACGTACTGCGCCGCGTCGCCGCCCGGGATCTCGCGCGGCCGGAACCGCTGCCCGGTCGTGGCCGGTACGCCGGCCACCCGGTCCACCCGGAACGAGCGCCAGTCCTGACGCTCGCGGTCGTGGGCGACGAGGTACCAGCGCCGGCCGAGGTTGACCAGCCGGTGCGGCTCGACGCGGCGCGTGGTGCTGGTGCCGTCGAACGCCGTGTAGGCGAAGGTGACGACCTCGTCGTCACGGCAGGCCTGGGCGAGCGTCGTCAGCACGGTCGGGTCCAGCGCGGTGCTGCCCGGCCCGCCCGACCAGGGCAGCCCCTCGGTCTGGGTCTGCAGGGCGTCCATCCGGCGGCGCAGCCGCGGCGGCATCAGCGCGATCACCTTCGTCAGCGCCTGCAGCGTGGTGTCCTCGAAGCCGGGCACGCCGCCGTTGGCCGCCGCGCGCAGCCCGACCGCGACGGCGACCGCCTCGTCGTCGTCGAGCAGCAGCGGCGCCATCGCCCCGCCCGCCCGCAGCTGGTAGCCGCCGGCCGCCCCGCGGACCGCGTCGACGTCGTACCCGAGGTCGCGCAGCCGCTCCACGTCGCGGCGCAGGGTCCGGTCACTGACCTCGAGCCGGTCGGCGAGGTCGCTGCCGGACCAGAAGCGGTGGGTCTGCAGGAGGGAGAGGAGCCGCAGCATCCGGGCCGACGTGGACATGTCTCCAAGATTAGTCGGCATTCAGGACAGAACCTGACCGGAATGCTTCCTAGCGTGGTGGTCATGGAGATGAACACGACCCACCAGGCCAGCGGGCCGGTGATCCGCACCGCCGGGCTCACTCGCCACTTCACGCGCAACAAGCAGACGATCGAGGCCGTCCGCGGGCTCGACCTGGAGGTGGCGGCCGGCGAGCTGGTCGCCTTCCTCGGCCCCAACGGCGCCGGCAAGTCCACCACCCTGCGGATGCTCACGACGCTGATCGCCCCGACCGCCGGCACCGCCACCGTCGCGGGCTTCGACGTCGTCCGCGACCGCGCCGCCGTCCGCCGCTCGATCGGGTACGTCGGGCAGGGCAACGCCGCTGGTCACCAGTACCGCGGCCGCGACGAGATCATGTGCCAGGCCCGCGCCCACGGCCTGTCCCGGCGCGACGCGCGGACCCGGACCGAGGAGCTGCTCGAGGCGTTCGACCTCACCGAGCACGCCGACCGCCCGGTCGCCCAGCTCTCCGGCGGCCAGCGCCGCCGCCTCGACGTCGCGATCGGCCTGGTCCAGGAGCCGCCGATCCTGTTCCTGGACGAGCCCTCGACCGGTCTCGACCCGCAGAACCGGGTCAACCTGCAGGAGCAGGTCCGCCGGCTCAACGCCGAGCTCGGCACCACGATCGTGCTGACCACCCACTACCTCGAGGAGGCCGACGCGCTCGCCGGCCGGGTGATCGTGATCGACCACGGCCAGGTCATCGCCGACGACCGCGCCGCCGCCCTCAAGTCCGCTCTCGGCGACCTCGTCGCGATGGACTTCGCCTCGGCCGACGCAGCCCGCGCCGCGGCCGAGCGCGCCGACCGGATCGAGGGTGCCCAGGTGAGCGTGACCGGCAGCCACGTCGCCCTCCGCGCCGCCTTCGGCCGCGACGCCGCCCCCGGCCTGGTCGCCGACCTCGCCGCGGCCGGCACGCCGGTCACCCGGATCGAGGTCGTCGGCCCGACCCTCGACGACGTCTTCCTCGACCTCACCGGGCGCAGCCTGCGCGAGACCTCCACCACGACCTCCACCGAAGGAGCAGCAGCATGAGCATCGACCTCGCCCCCACGGCCGCCCCGGCCCCCGCCGCCCGTCGTGCCCGCGTCGACTCGCGGCAGGTCGGCCTGCTCGCCGACATCGTCAACGTGCTCGTCCGCGAGCTCCAGCCCGTGCTGCGCCAGCCGGCGTCGGTGCTGTTCGCGATGGTGCAGCCGCTGGTCTTCCTCGGTCTCTTCGCGCCGCTCCTCCCGGACACCCCGACCGGCTCGGCGCTGCAGTGGTTCGTCCCCGGCATCGTCTCGATGACCGCCCTGATGAGCGCGTCCTTCACCGGCGCGAACCTGTCGGAGGAGATCATCAGCGGCTCCTTCGAGCGGTTGCTCGTCTCTCCCGTGCGCCGCTCGTCGCTGCTGATCGGCAAGGCCCTGCGCGAGATGGTCCCGCTGCTGCTGCAGACGCTGATCATCGTGGCGGTCGTGACGCCGTTCAGCTTCGACCTGCACCTCGGCGGCGTCGTCGTCGGCGTGCTGGTCCTGGTCCCGTTCAGCGTCGGCCTCGGGGCCCTCAGCCTGGCCCTCGCGGTCGCCGCGAAGGAGCAGTCCTGGGTGTTCTGGACCGTCCAGCAGACTGTGATCTTCCCGCTCCTGCTCCTCGCCGGCGTCCTGCTCCCGCTCGACGGCGCCCCCGGCTGGCTGCGCACCGCCTCCGACCTCAACCCGCTCAGCTACATCGTCGACGCCGAGCGTGCGCTGTTCGCCGGTTCGTTCCCGGCCGACACCGTGCTGTCCGGCTTCGCCGCGTCGCTGGTCGTCGCCGCGTTCGGGCTGTGGGTCGGCGTGCGGCGGATGAACCGCGCCAGCTGAGGGTCAGGCCGTCCAGCGCAGCGTCCGCCCGTGACCGTGCGTCTGGGCGACCATCCGCCCGTCGATCCCGAGCACGAACGTGGGGTGCTCGTCCGGGATCGGCGGGCCGCTGGCGGTCACCGACGGCAGCACGCGCTTGCCCTCGTTGCTCACCCAGTGGCACTTCCCGGACCCGACGAGGTCGCGGACCAGCGCGTCGAACTCCCGTCGGCGCGCGGGCGGGAGGTACGCGATGACGGCGCTGTGGAAGACCACGACGGTCCCGTACGACGACGCCCGCTCCACCATCGCGGGCAGCTCGGCGACCAGGTCACCGCGCACGACATCGGGCGGGTCCGGCCGTGCGACCTCGATCGCCCGCACCAGCCGGGCCCGCCGCTCGTCCTGCTCGGGCCAGACCAGGGTCTCCAGCCAGGCCATGTCGTCGGGGTCGGTGACGTCGAGCGGGTTGAGGTCGATGCCGCCGCGCCAGGCCACCTCGGGCAGGGCGGTGGGCAGGGGAGCGGGGCCCCTCACCCGGCACGGGAGCAACGGGTCGTCGCCGAGCACCACCTCGCCGGTATCGGTGGTCCACCGGTAGCCCCAGCGGTCGGGGTACAGGCACAGCCCCGCGGACGAGCCGACCTCGAGCAGCGCCAGCGGCCCGTCGAAGGAGGCGAACGCCGGCACCAGCGTCGCCAGCCGGCCGACCTCGTTGGTCTGCGTCGACCGGGCCAGGATCGTGGCGCGCAGCGCGCCGGTGTCACCGAGCAGCGCCGCCCGCAGCCCGTCGTACGGACCGGGGGCGGGTACGCCATGGTGCCGGGCAGCCGCGAACACCAGGTTCGGTTGCTGCTTGACCTCAGGCAGCGCGCGGATCCACGTCACGACCTCGGGGTCCTCGGCGACGGCGGCGGCCCACGCCGCGAAGGTGGGGGAGTCCGCCGCCTCCGCGGCGAAGCGGCGGTAGGACTCCTCGACCTCGGCGTACGGCTCCACGGCGGACGCCGCAGGTCAGATGCGCGGGACGATGTCGCCGAGCAGCGCACCCATCCGGGTCGCGGCCTGCCGCCCGGCCTCGAGGACCTCCGCGTGGTTGAGCGGCTCGCCGCTCAGGCCCGCGGCCAGGTTGGTGACCAGGCTGATGCCGAGGATCTCCATGCCCGCCTCGCGCGCGGCGATCGCCTCGAGCGTGGTGCTCATGCCGACCAGCTGGCCGCCGAGGATGCCGGCCATCCGCACCTCGGCCGGCGTCTCGTAGTGGGGCCCGGTGAACTGGACGTAGACGCCCTCGTCGAGGGCCGGCTCCACCTCGCGGCACAGCTCGCGCAGCCGTGAGGAGTAGAGGTCGGTGAGGTCGACGAAGTTGGCGCCGACGATCGGCGACTGGCCGGTGAGGTTGATGTGGTCGCTGATCAGCACCGGGGTGCCGGGGGTCCAGGTCTCCTTGAGCCCGCCGCAGCCGTTGGTCAGCACGATCGCGCGGCAGCCGGCGGCGGCCGCCGTACGCACGCCGTGGACGACGGCGGCGACCCCGCGACCCTCGTAGTAGTGGGTGCGGCTGAGGAACACCAGCAGGTGCCGGTCGGGGGCGCCGTCCGCGCCCGGGATCCGGATCGAGCGGATCTTGCCGGAGTGGCCCTGCACCGCCGAGGCGGCGAAGCCGGGCAGCGCGGTCACGTCGATCTCGGTGGTGTTCGCCCCGCCGGCGCCGTCCAGCGCGTCGGCGGCCGGCAGCCACCCGGAGCCGAGCACGAGCGCGACGTCGTGACGGGCAACGCCGGTGAGCTCGGCGAGACGGGCGGCGGCCTCTTCGGCCAGGGCGTACGGCGTGGGGGACTCGGTCACGGCGCGAGCCTAGGACATCGACGCCAGATAGGCCGCCGCCTCGACGTTCCAGGTGCGCCCGAGGTCGTCGGGCTCTCCGGGCTCTCCGACAGCGATCTCGACGAAGGTGTCGTTGCCGTGGGGCGTGCCGTCGGCGACGAGCCGGTAGGCGTTGCGAACGGTGTACGTCGACCCGGGCGGCAGGGTCGCTACGACGTCGAGCTGGGCGTGCAGGAACGGCCACAGCTCCGGGCCGTGGCTCGCCGGGGTGAGCTGCTCGGGCGGCACGACCCCGGGTGCCTCGATGCCCGCCACGATCCCGGTGCCCTCGGTGCCGACCTGGAGCGACAGCGCGGCGCCTCGGTCCAGCTGCAGGGTCGGCAGGGTCGGCGCCAGGCTGCGCCACAGGGCGATCGTCGAGTCGGTCAGCGGAGGTGCCGTGACCACGGTGAACCGCGGGTCCGGCGACCGCGACCCGGACCCGACCGTCAGCTCGCCCGCCGCGCTGAGGACCGGGTCGCTCCGCACCTGGTCGAGGGCCGCCGCGACGTCGTCAGGCCGGGGGGTGCCGAGGTCGATGCCGACCTCCGTGCGGCTCCGGACGGTCACCACTGCCTCGGGGAAGGCGCGCGAGGCGGCGAGCAGGACCTCCGCGCCGTGCCGGGACGGCCCCTGGGCGGTGCCGATGGAGCTCCTGGCGACGTCGCAGGTGTCGTCCTGGTCGGCGAGCTCGGTGGTCGCCGTTCGGCACGCGAGGGTGACGATCGTCTCGTCCGGGGCGAGCTCGTCGATCTCCTCGAACACGGCGGTGAGCTGGTCGACGGTGATGTCGCGCTCGACGTCCACCGCGACGACCTTGCCCGGGGTGTCCTGCTCGACCAGCTCCTCGCCGACGGCGGACGAGGCGACGCCCGGCAGGTCGACAGGACCCCGGTCCGCGCCCCCGCGACCGCCCGGGTCGCCGGCGTCGCAGGCGGCAAGGGTGACGGACGTCGCCAGGGCGAGCAGGGCGACGCGGGCACGGTCGGGCAGCGGCATGGCTCGGTCCTACCCGCCTGAACCAGGCCGACACAACCCGGCCTCCGGCGCGGCGTTTCCGCGCCGTCGTTCCCGGGGATGAGGTTCCGGTGCCCGACCCCGAGGAGACGTTCGCCAAGCTGGTCGCCGGCGAGCCCTCGCGGATCCGCGAGATCTCCGCTGCGATCGGCGCCCAGGACCCGACCGTCATCGCAGCGCTCGACCACGTCACCACGGGGATCGGCAGCACCCGCTGGACCGGTGGTCTCGCCAGCGCCCCCGCCGCACTCGCGAGCCGGACCGTCTACGTCGACGGCACGCTGGTGGCCTGGCGACTGCACCGTGCGTCGTCGGTCCTCGACGACGTCGCCGGAGACGTCGTCGACCTGGAGGACTGGGCCCGCAAGGGCATCCGGGTCTGGCGGCAGCGTGACCCGAACCTCACCACCGCCGACGAGGACACGCTGCGCGCGTCGGTCAACCTCTACCTCGCGCTCTACTCGTTCTTCGCCGGCGCCCGGATGCGCGCGGCAGCGGTCGAGCTGACGACCTTCGACGCCGAGGTGCTCGAGTGGCTGCGCGGCGGTGCCGGCAAGGACTTCGACCTCGGGGTGAAGTACGGCGGCCACCGGGCGCCGCGGATCCCGGACGCCGCGGCCAACGGGGACGACAACGGCTGGACGCCGCAGGGACTCGCCCACGACGGGGACGGCCATTTCGTGACGACGTCCTACCGCACCGACCCGGGCGATCCCGACAACGCGGACGACGATGTCGACGACAGCCAGCTGAGCGTGATCGACGACCGGACCGGCGAGGTCGTCAACCAGGTCCGGCTGCACGGACCGGGTGGCACCACAGGTCCCCAGCACGCGGGCGGCGTGGCAGTCAACGGCGACCGGGTCTTCGTCGTCGGCGGCCAGAAGCTCTACGAGTACTCGATGGCGCAGATCCGCCGCGCGGGCCCGGGCGGCGACGTCCGGCCCGTGACCACACCGCTCGACGTCGGCAACGAGACGTCGTACGTCACGGTGGCCAACGGCAGCCTCTACCTCGGCAACTGGTCGGGCAGCGAGGTCACGTCGTACCCGCTCGACGGCAGTGGCCGTCCCGACCTGTCCGACGGGACGACGTACGACACCCCGGAGGGCACCAACGGCATCGTCGTGCTGCCGAACGGGAGCCACGTCTACTCGGTCAACCACGGCCGGGGGAAGCCGGGCGAGCTGGTCGTCGACGACGATCCGAGGGCAGGGGAGCTGGACGAGGACCGGACGCTGGAGATCGGCAACCTTCCCGAGGAGCTCGCCATCGTCGACGGCGAGGTCGTGGTCGCCACGGAGGCCGGGGCCGACGACTACGCGCCGTGGGACCGGGACGGCCGCGACGGCGCCGGTGACGACGGGGTCAACGACACCGGTGGGTCGGAGGGCACCGACGCGGAGGACTTCTGGGCACAGACCCACCTGCGCGGCATCCCGCTCGGGGCCGTCGACGGGCCGGGAGCCGACGGCTACTACGTCGAGCCGATCACCCTCGCCGAGGGTGCCAAGGAGCTCTGGCTGACCAGCGACGGCCTGAGCGACGCACGGACGGCCCTGCTGGGGATCCATCTCCCGGCCACCGTGCTGCCCGAGGTGGCGGGCGCCGATCAGCTGAGCACCGCGGTCGACACCCGGCTCGACGAGGACCGCGGCGACCTGGCCGGACTGGCCGGAGCCAGCGACCGGATCGGCACCTCGCTCAAGGACACGGCGGACGACTACACCCTGACCGACCTGTTCAGCGGTACGTCGATCGCCGCCCTGGCGGACAGGCTCGTCGAGGGCTGATCGGGTCGGTCCGCCTCACCAGGTGGCGACGAGCGCCTCCGGGACGTACCCGTGCCGGACCCGCTGCGGGTGGTCGCCGACCTCGCGGTAGGCGAGCTCCTCGCCGGTGTTCGTGTCGATCACCGCGACGGCGTCGCTGCCGGACAGCGAGATCCAGCAGGTGTCGTCGAGGCCCTCGGTCGTCCAGTACGGCTTGAGGTAGGTGTGGCCGGTCGTGGTCTCGTCGAAGATCGTGTACCGCCCGGAGGTGCGATCGACGAGGGCGGCGTAGTCGTCCATCGTGCCCGCGACGCAGAGGGTGTCGCCGTCGGCGTTGATGGACAGGCCGTGGTGGGCCGAGTCGTTGACGTACCGCTCGCGCAGCATGTTCGGCACCCGGTTGGGCAGCGGGATGAGCCGGGTGACCGCGCCGACGGACGGCTCGGGGACCCCGCCGAGGGTGTAGTCGACCTTGCCGTTGAGGTCGGGTGCCTGGGTGTCGAACTCGACGAAGCCGTGGAAGAAGGACACCTGGAAGTAGACGTACCGCTCGTCGGGGGAGACCGCCATGGGACGGACGGCGCTGCTCATCTTCGGGTAGCCGGCCTCGGCCAGCTCGCGCCCGATGCCCCACCGCTCGAGGACCGAGAAGTCGGAGTTGCGCACGACCTGGAACCACCGGTCGCCCTTGAGGGCGTCGAGCAGCGGGATGTCGCCGGGCGTGTAGACCAGACCGATCGAGGCGTGGAAGATCCGCTCGCCGTCCAGCGTGTAGTTGCTCTCGTGCGGGGTCTCCCCGGACGGGAAGGTCCGCATCCGGTCGCCCATCGTGACCACCGTGCCGTCGGTGAGGGTCTCGTCGACCATCGAGTACTCGATCACCTGGCGCTTGGTCGAGTCCGAGACCAGCAGCCGGCGGCCGTCGCGGGACAACGCCATGTGGTCGCTGCGGTTGCCGTCCATGGACTGCTCGCGCACGATCGAGCCCGGCTCGCCGGCGGTCGCCTTGGCGATGTCGATCCACACGACGTCGGCGAAGCTCGGTCGGGACACGGCGAGGTAGCGGCCGTCGAGCGTGGTGAACATGTCGTCGACGAACTGGTCGTGACCCTCGCCGGGGCCGTACCGGATGAGCAGGAAGTACGCCAGGTCGACCGGGCTCCTGCGGATGTCGGCGAGCTCCTGGTCCTTGTCGGGGACCAGGTCGACGCCGCGCTTGAGGACGGTGAAGTCGTGGGCGTCCACGATGCTCGCCGTCCCCGCCCAGTTGTTGCCGACCCACATCACGTCGCGCAGGCCGGGTGCCCGCTGCGGCAGAGCGGTCGGTGCGGCGGCGCCGGCCGGGAGGGCCGAGTGGGCCGCCGCCTCTGGCCCGGGCTGGGCCGGCGCGGCGTCGGGGAACGCCAGCGACAGGGCAGCGACACCGACGGCGGTGGCGGCCAGGGACAGGCGACGGAGAGCACGGGAGGACGTCCGCATGACCTGACAACGATTCAGGTTTGCGTGGGGTCACGCCCCGGCAGTGATCTACAGGCCGGTCGAGCGGCAGGCGCGGGAGCGCAGGCCGGTGACGTAGTCGGCCGGTGCGTCGGCGGCCTCGGCCGCGTCCGCCAGCACCCCGAGGTACGACGCCGAGGGCAGCCCGCCCTCGTACGCGTCGAGCACGTAGGTCCAGGCGACGACCTCGCCGGCCATGGTGGAGATCCGCACCTTGGTCTTGCGGTAGAGCCCGGAGTCGGCCGACTCCCACTGGTCCAGGCTCGGCTCGTCGAGCGGGCTGACGTCGTAGACCGCGACGAAGACCGCGCTCATCGGGTCCGGCGCGATCGTCGCCAGCGCCCCGTCCCAGCCGTGCTCCTCGCCGCCGAAGGTCAACCGCCACCCGGTCAGCCAGCCGGTGGTCTGCAGCGGCGAGTGGGGGCACCGCTCGCCCATCCGCTGGGGGTCGAGGTTGGTGCCGTAGGCGGCGTACGACGTCACGGGCTCAGGCTAGTGGGTGACGTCGTACGCCGCCGGGAGGTCAGGCGCCGACGTACAGCAGGTGGTTGTTGGGCGTGGCCGGCGAGCAGATGATCAGCAGCACGCAGCTGCGCTCGGTGCCGGTGACCTTGCCCTTCGTGGTCGCGCCGAGGATCGCGGTGCCGACCTGGGCGGGCGTGGCCGTCGGGTGCCCGGACAGGTAGAGCGCCGCGGCGCCGGCGACGTGCGGCGAGGCCATCGACGTACCGCTGATCGTGGTGGTCCCGCCACCCAGCCAGTCGGACGTGATGTCGACGCCCGGGGCGAACAGGTCGACGCAGGTGCCGCGGTTGGAGAAGCCGGCGCGGGCGTCGTTGCGGTCGCTGGCCGCGACGGTCAGCGCCTCCGGGACCCGGGCCGGCGACTTCGTGCACGAGTCGGCGTTCTCGTTGCCGGCGGCCACGGCCATGGTGACGCCGTCGGCGACCACCCGCTTCACGGCGGCGTCCAGGGTGGCGGACGCGCCGCCGCCGAGGCTCATGTTGGCGACGGCCGGGGCGCCGGCCGGGTGGTGCGCGACGACCCAGTCGAGACCGGCGATGACGCCGGAGGTGGAGCCGGAGCCGTTGCAGTCGAGGACCCGCACGGCGACCAGCTTCGCGGCCTTGGCCAGGCCCTTGCTGGTGCCGCCGATGGTCCCGGCGACGTGGGTGCCGTGGCCGTTGCAGTCGCCGGCGTCGGTGTCGCCGTCGACGGCGTCGGTGCCGGACACGGCCCGGCCGGCGAAGTCCGGGTGGTCGAGCTGGATGCCGGTGTCGACGACGTAGGCGGTGACGTTCGCGGCCGTGGTCGCGTACGTGTAGGAGCCGTCGAGAGGGAGGTTGCGCTGGTCGACGCGGTCCAGGCCCCAGCTCGGCGTCGGGGTCTGGGTGCCGCTGGCGTGGACCGCCTGGTCGAGCTCGATCGAGCGGACCCGGCCGTTGCCGCGCAGGGCGTTGAGCGCGGCGTCGGGGAGGCTGGCGGCGAAGCCGTTGAGCGCGTGCTCGTAGACGTGGGTGACCCGGCCCTGCCCGCCCGCGACGGAGCGGGCGGTGGCAGCGGCGTCGGCACCCGGCGCGAGGGTGACGATGACGTCGACGAGGCCGGTGGGAGCGGCCTGCGCCTGGGCCTGCGCCTGGGGGAGCGGTACGGCGGCGAGCCCGGCGAGCGCGAGCGCGCAGGACGCAGTGAATCCGAGAATCCGAGACATGGAGGGAGCAGCTTCCTCTTCGTGGACGGCGACCCGATGCCGCCGTACTCGTGGGTAGGTGCACTCTGCCGTGAGCGTGATGTCCGACACAAGGAGGGGCCCTACTACGCTGGCTGTCGTGACCCACTTCGATGTCCTCGTCCTCGGTGCCGGCCCCGGTGGTTACGTCGCCGCGATCCGCGCAGCTCAGCTCGGCAAGTCCGTTGCCGTGATCGAGAAGAAGTACTGGGGCGGCGTCTGTCTCAACGTCGGCTGCATCCCCTCCAAGGCGCTGCTCAAGAACGCCGAGCTCGCCCACACGCTGACCCACGAGAAGGCCAAGTTCGGCATCGAGGGTGACGCGACGATGGCCTTCGGTCCGACGCACGCGCGCTCCCGTCAGGTGAGCGCCGGCATCGTCAAGGGCGTCCACTTCCTGATGAAGAAGAACAAGATCACCGAGATCGACGGCTGGGGCACGCTGACCGGCCCGAAGTCGGTCACGGTCGCGCTCAACGACGGCTCGAGCGCCGACTACACCTGCGACAACCTGATCATCGCCACCGGCGCGACGGTCCGCACGGTCCCGGGCGTCGAGGTCAACGGCAAGAACATCGTCAGCTACGAGGAGCAGATCCTCGACGAGAACCTGCCCTCCTCGATCATCATCGGCGGCTCCGGCGCGATCGGCGTCGAGTTCGCCTACGTGCTGAAGAACTTCGGAGTCGACGTCACCATCGTCGAGTTCCTCGACCGGATGGTCCCGACCGAGGACGCCGACGTCTCCAAGGAGCTCGCGCGCCACTACAAGAAGCTCGGCGTGAAGGTGCTGACCTCCACCGCCGTCAAGGGCGTCGAGGACACCGGCTCGGGCGTTCGCGTGCGTGTTGCCCCGGCGGCCGGTGGCGACGAGCAGGTCCTCGAGGCCGACAAGTTCCTCGCCGCCTTCGGCTTCGCCCCGCGGCTCGAGGGCTACGGCCTGGAGGCGACGGGCGTCGCCCTCACCGACCGCGGTGCGATCCAGGTCGACGAGTTCTGCCGGACCAGCGTCGAGGGCGTCTACGCCATCGGCGACGTGACGGCGAAGATGATGCTCGCCCACGTCGCCGACGCGATGGGCACGGTGGCCGCCGAGCACCTGGCGGGCGCCGAGACGATGCCGGTCGAGTACGACTTCATCCCGCGCGCGACGTACTGCCAGCCGCAGATCGGCTCCTTCGGCTACAGCGAGCAGCAGGCCAAGGACAAGGGGTACGACGTCAAGACGGCCTCCTTCCCGTTCTCGGCCAACGGCAAGGCGCAGGGCCTGGGCGAGGCGGTCGGGTTCGTCAAGATCGTCGCCGACGCCGAGTTCAACGAGATCCTCGGCGCCCACATGATCGGCCCGGACGTCACCGAGCTCCTCCCCGCCCTGACGCTCGCCCAGAAGTGGGACCTCACCGCCGACGAGGTGGGCCGCAACGTGTTCGCCCACCCGACGCTGTCCGAGGCGGTCAAGGAGGCGATCCACGGGATCGCCGGGCACATGATCCACCTCTGATCACGACGCATTCAGGCCCCCGTCCCGCTGCCGCGGGGCGGGGGCCGCGTCGTTGCGGACGGCAGTCAGCCCTGGGGCAGCACCCGGCGCAGGAACTCCCGGGTCCGCGCCTGCTCCGGCGCACCCAGCACCTGCGCCGGCGGTCCCTCCTCGACGATCCGGCCGCCGTCGAGGAAGCAGACGTGGGAGGCGACCTCCCGGGCGAAGCCCATCTCGTGCGTGGCCAGCACCATCGTCGTACCGGCGTCGGCGAGGCTGCGGACGATGTCCAGGACCTCGCCGACCAGCTCGGGGTCGAGGGCGGCGGTGATCTCGTCGAGCAGCAGCAGGGCGGGGTCGGTGCACAGTGCGCGCACCAGGGCGACCCGCTGCTGCTGGCCACCGGAGAGCCGGTCGGGGTGCTTGTCCACGTGCTCGCCGAGCCCGAACCGGTCGAGCAGCTCCCGCGCCTTGTCCTTCGCGGCCGCTGCGGGCATGCCGTGCACCCGGCGCGGCGCCAGCGTGCAGTTGTCGAGCACGCTCAGGTGGGGGAACAGGTTGTAGGCCTGGAAGACCATCCCGATCTCGCGGCGCACGACCCGGGGGTCGACCAGCGGGTCGGAGATCTCGCGCCCGCGGAGCTCGATGACGCCGTCGTCGATCGGCTCGAGCAGGTCGAGGCAGCGCAGCAGCGTGGACTTGCCGGACCCGGACGAGCCGATCAGGCACACCACGTCGCCGGGGGCGACGCTCAGGGACAGGTCGTCGAGGACCACGCGTCGTCCGGGCTCGCCGTGCCGCGGGTAGGTCTTGCGGACGTTGCGCACCTCCAGCAAGGACGTCATCAGAGCGCTCCTGCCCGTTCGCGCCGCGCCAGCCGCCGCGCGAGCACGTCGCACAGCCGGGCCAGCGGGACGGTCATCGCGATGAAGAACAGCGCCGCGACGACGTAGGGGGTGAAGTTGAAGTTGAAGTTGCCGTAGTCGGCCGCGGCGAAGAGCGCGTCGAACAGGCCGACCGACGCGACCAGCGCGGTGTCCTTCTGCAGCGACACGAAGTCGTTGAGCAGCGGCGGTACGACGCGGCGCACCGCCTGGGGGACGACGACGTGCCGCATCGTCTGCGCCCGGGACAGCGCCAACGCCTCGGCGCTGGCGAGCTGGGAGGGATGGACCGACTCGATGCCGGAGCGGAGCACCTCCGCGACGTACGCCGAGTAGGACACGACCAGCGCGACCGTGGCCCAGAAGAAGATGCTGTTCGGGATGCCGGCCAGCCCGAGCGCCGGCATGCCGAAGACGAACAGGAACACCAGCAGCAGCGTGGGGATGCCGCGCACGACGTCGGTGTAGAGCACGGCGAGGCCGCGCACCGGCACCAGCCAGGCCGAGGTCGCCTGCCGGGCCAGCGCGAGCGCCAGGCCGGCGACCAGGATGATCGGCTCGGCGATGAGGAACATCCGCACGTTGAGCCAGAAGCCGTCGACGATGCTGGGCAGCGACTCCTTCGCGTGGTGCAGGTCGAGGAAGGTGGCCCGCACCCGCGGCCAGCCGGGCGAGAGCACGAGCGCCGCGCCGAGCACGACGAGGGCGATCACCGTGGCGATGCTGGCGACGACGACGCGGTGCCGCCGCTGACGGGATCGGGTACGACGCCGCGCGAGCTCGCGCTCGCTGGGCTGCCAGTGCGTGGTCGGCCCGCTCACTGCAGCTCGGGCACGCTGACCACGTCGGACAGCCACTTCTGCTCGAGCTCGGCCAGGGTGCCGTCCTCCTTCAGCGAGGCGAGCGCGCCGTTGACGCAGGGGAGCAGCTCGTTGCCCTGCTCGAAGAGCAGGCCGAACTCCTCGGCCTCGCCGCCGTCGTACTGGAACTGGCCCAGCAGGACGCTGTCCTCGATCTCCGCGGCGCTGATGTAGAACGCGGTCGGCAGGTCCGCGACGATCGCGTCGACCTGGCCGTTGAGCATCGCCTGCTTGGCGTTGTTGGTGTTCTGGAAGACCAGCGGCTCCTGCTCGGGCTTGATCACCTCGCGGACCGCGGTCAGCGAGGTGGTGCCGGTCTGGGCGCCGATCTTGAACGTCGCGAGGTCGGCCAGCGAGGTCGCCTCGGCGGCGGGGCTGTCCTTCAGCACGATCACGGCCTGCGCGGCGGAGTAGTAGCCGTCGGAGAAGTCGACCGCCTTCTCGCGCTCGGGGTTGACCGAGATCTGGTTGATGTCGAAGTCGAAGTCCTTCTTGCCCGGCTTGTAGGAGTTGTTGAACGGCACGGTCACCCAGCTGACCTGGTCCTTCGAGAAGCCGAGCTCCTCCGCGAGGGCGTAGGCCACGGCGGACTCGAAGCCCTCGCCGTTGGTCGGGTCGTCGTCGACGAACCAGGGCTCGTACGCCGGCGAGTCGGTGCCGATCGTCAGCGTGCCCTCCTTCACCAGGGTGAGGTCGGCGACGGCGCACTCGTCGGCGGACGCGCTCTTGCCGCTCTGCTCGGGCTCGTCCTCGGCCGGCGCGCAGGCGGCGACCGCGCTGGTCAGGAGGACGGCGGCGGCGGGAGCGAGGACTCGGGACAGACGCATGGCAGGAATCGTAGGGCCGGGCTTCCGCTGCAAGAATGGCGGCCATGACGCGCGTCGTGATCGTCGGTGGGGGACCCGGTGGCTACGAGTCGGCCCTGGTGGCCGCCCAGCTCGGGGCGGAGGTCGTGGTCGTCGACTCCGACGGGGTCGGTGGCTCGGCCGTGCTGACCGACTGCGTGCCGAGCAAGACCCTGATCGCGACGGCCGAGGTGATGACCGACTTCCTCGAGGCCGGCGAGCTCGGCATCGACGTCGCGGCGCCCCACGTCGACCTGTCCCGCGTCAACGAGCGGGTCAAGGCGCTCGCCCTCGCGCAGTCCGCCGACATCGAGAGCCGGCTGGCCCGCGAGGGAGTGACGGTCGTCCACGGCCGCGGCCGTCTCGACGGTCCGTCGCGGGTGGTCGCGACGCTGGACGACGGCACCGAGACGACGTACGACGCCGACGCGGTGCTCGTCGCGACCGGCGCCACGCCCCGCGTGCTCGACACCGCCCAGCCCGACGGCGAGCGGATCCTCACCTGGGAGCAGGTCTACGACCTGGCCGAGATGCCCGAGCACGTGATCGTCGTCGGCTCCGGTGTCACCGGTGCGGAGTTCGCCAGCGCCTACCAGTCGCTCGGCATCCCGGTGACCCTCGTGTCCTCGCGCGACCGGGTGCTGCCCGGCGAGGACCAGGACGCCGCGCAGGTGCTCGAGGACGTGCTCACCCGCCGCGGCATGACCGTCCTCGGCCGCTCGCGGATGCAGTCGGTCACCCGTGCCGGCGACACCGTCACGGTGACCCTCCAGGACGGCCGCGAGGTCACCGGCTCCCACTGCATCCTCGCTCTCGGCTCGGTCCCCAACACCGCGGGCCTCGGTCTCGAGGCGGCCGGCGTCGACCTCGACGACGGCGGCTTCGTCAAGGTCGACCGGGTGTCGCGGACCTCCGCCCCCGGCGTGTACGCCGCCGGCGACTGCACCGGGGTGTTCATGCTCGCCTCGGTCGCGGCGATGCAGGGCCGGATCGCGATGGCCCACGTGCTCGGCGACGCGGTGCAGCCGCTCGACCTCGGGGTGGTGGCCTCCAACGTCTTCACCTCCCCGGAGATCGCGACCGTCGGGGTCACCCAGAAGCAGGTCGACGCGGGGGAGGTGCTCGCCGAGGTGGTCATGCAGCCCCTCGCCACCAACCCGCGCGCCAAGATGCAGGGCATCGTCGACGGCTTCGTCAAGCTCTTCGTCGCCCCCGGCTCGCGCAGCCTCCTCGGTGGCGTGGTGGTCGGGCCCCGGGCCTCCGAGCTGATCCACCCGGTCGCCCTCGCGGTGACCGAGCGGCTCACCGCCGACCAGCTCGCGCAGACCTTCACCGTCTACCCCTCGATCAGCGGCTCGATCGCCGAGGCCGCCCGCCGCCTGCACCGCGCATGAGTGCTGAGAGGATGGGCTCCATGCGCGTTCACCTCGGCTGCGACCACGCCGGCCTCGAGCTCAAGTCCCACCTCATCGGCTGGCTGACCGAGCACGGCTACGAGCCGGTCGACCACGGCCCGTTCGTCTACGACGCGCTCGACGACTACCCCGTCTTCTGCCTGCGCGCCGCCGAGGGCGTGCGCGCCGACCGCGAGCAGGGCCTCGACAGCCTCGGCGTCGTGATCGGGGGCTCCGGCAACGGCGAGCAGATCGCGGCCAACAAGGTCACGGGCATCCGGGCCGCCCTCGCCTGGTCCGAGGAGACCGCGAGCCTGGCGCGCGAGCACAACGACGCCCAGGTCGTCGCCGTCGGCGGCCGGATGCACACCCTCGACGAGATGACGCGCCTGGTCGAGGTCTTCCTCACCACCCCGTTCCCCGGCGACGAGCGCCACGTGCGCCGCATCGGCCAGCTGACCTCGTACGACGCCACCGGCGAGCTGCCGCCCCTGCCCGAGTCCGCGCTCGGCCTCGGACCTGATGCCTGAGGGTCATGCCCTCCACCGTCTCGCCGGCGAGCTGACCGCGGTCTTCGGGGGGAACCGCGTCCGGGTCGGCAGCCCCCAGGGCCGCTTCGCCGAGTCCGCAGCGCAGCTCGACGGCTCCCTGCTCGTCGACGCCGACGCCTGGGGCAAGCAGCTGTTCGTCCGGTTCGAGGGCGACCGGTTCGTCCACGTCCACCTCGGGCTGTACGGCACCTTCGACGTCCGCACCGGCGTCGACGAGATCCCCCTGCCCGTCGGGCAGGTGCGGCTGCGCCTGAGCCGTCCCGGCGCGTACGGCGACCTGCGCGGGGCGACCACCTGCGCACTGGTCACCGCCGCCGAGCGTGCGGCCGTGGTCGCCAGGGCCGGCCCGGACCCGCTGCGCCAGGACGCCGACCCCGAGCGTGCCTGGGCCCGGATCTCCCGCAGCAGCGCGCCGATCGGCACCCTGCTGATGGACCAGACGGTGCTGGCCGGCGTCGGGAACGTCTACCGGGCCGAGGTGCTCTTCCGGCACCGCATCCACCCGCTGCGCCCGGGTCGCACGCTTCGGCGTACGCAGTGGGGTGCGATCTGGGACGATCTGGTCGTGCTGATGGCGGAGGGCGTGCGCACAGGGCGGATCGACACCGTCCGGCCCGAGCACACCCCCGAGGCGATGGGCCGCCCGCCGCGGATCGACGACCACGGCGGCGAGGTCTACGTCTACCGGCGCACCGGGCAGGCCTGCCACGTGTGCCGGGGCAAGGTGCGCACCGAGGTGCTCGGTGGCCGCAACCTGTTCTGGTGCCCGCGCTGCCAGCCCGTCTTCCGGTCGCGGGCAGCCCGATGATCGCCGCCGGGCGCCGCTGGGTGGTGACCGACCTCGGGATCGCCGTCGCGCTCGGCGCGTTCGCCGGTCTCGTCGTGGTCGGGATCTGGCTCGAGCCGGTGGACGTCCCGATCAACCTGATCTTCCTGCCCCTGGTGCTCGGGATCCTGTTCCTCAGCAGCCGGCTGCTGCCCTGGTTCGCCGGGTTCATCCTGCTGATGCTGACCTCGGCCGGGGTCCTGCAGGAGGAGTACACCCCACGGATCGCGACGGCCCTGGGCGTGATGGCGACGATCGCGGTGCTCGTCATCGTGATGTCGCTGCGCCGCGGCCAGATCAGCGTCGGGCCGCTGCGCGGGCAGTCCATGCTGGTCGACCTCCGCGACCGGATCCTCGCGCAGGGGGAGATCCCGGCCCTGCCGCCCGGCTGGCTCGTGGAGTCGGCGCTCTCCTCGGCGGGTGGCTCGCCGTTCGCCGGCGACTTCGTCGTCGCGACCGTCGGCGACCACGGCCGCCGCATGGAGCTGGTGGTGGTCGACGTGTCCGGCAAGGGCGAGGCGGCCGGCACCCGGGCCCTCCAGCTCTCCGGCGCGATGGGCGGCCTGGTGGCAGCGCTGCCGCCCGACCGGTTCTTCCCGGCCGCCAACGACTACCTCCTCCAGCGTGCCTGGGAGGAGGGCTTCGCGACCGCCGTCCACGTCTCGGTCGACCTGCGCACCGGCGACTTCGAGCTGCGCTCGGCGGGCCACCCGCCGGCGGTGCAGCGCGAGGCGGGCTCGGGGCGCTGGAAGCCGCTGCGCCCCGAGGGACCCGTGCTCGGCATCGTCGAGGACGCCGAGTTCGCGTGCCACCGCGGCCGGCTCGCGCCCGGCGACAGCCTGCTGCTCTACACCGACGGCATGGTCGAGGAGCCGCGCCGCGACATCGACCTCGGCATCGACCACATGATGGGGGAGGCCGAGTCCCTGCTGCGCGGGGCGTGGGACGGGCTGGCCCGTCGTCTCGTCGCCGCCGTCGGCTCGCCCGACGACGACCGTGCGCTGCTGGTGGTCCACCGGCGCCCCTGAGTTGGGGTCGGCACGTGTGGGTGTGGCACGATTGCGCGTGGTCTCCAGCCGTGCGCGAGCGCGGCCGTGACCTCCGGGGATGTAGCTCAATGGTAGAGCCTCAGTCTTCCAAACTGATTACGCGGGTTCGATTCCCGTCATCCCCTCGAAGTGCGGTCCGTCCACCCGAGTGCCGGGCCGTTCCGCGGGGCGTAGCGTAGTGGCTAGCGCGCCTGCTTTGGGAGCAGGAGACCGCAGGTTCGAGTCCTGTCGCCCCGACAGATCGCCCCGATCGGCGGGCCCTCCGTGGCCCGTGCACCATCCCCAGACCAGTAGGAGAACACCTGTGAAGAGCGCCGTCGAGACCTTGAGCCCGACCCGGGCCAAGCTGACCGTCGAGGTGCCCTTCGAGGAGCTCAAGCCGAGCCTCGACGCGGCGTACCAGAAGATCGCGAAGCAGATCAACGTCCCCGGCTTCCGCCGCGGCAAGGTCCCGCCGCAGGTCATCGACCGCCAGGTCGGCCGTGGCGTGGTCCTCGACGAGGCCGTCAACGACGTGCTGCCGAAGGCGTACGTCGAGGCGCTCCAGGAGAACAACCTCACCCCGCTCGCGCAGCCCGAGATCGAGGTGACCAAGTTCGAGGACAACGACGGCCTCGAGTTCACCGCCGAGGTCGACGTCAAGCCCGAGTTCGAGCTGCCGGCGTACGACGGCATCGAGGCCTCCGTCGAGGACCTCGCGGTCACCGACGAGGACGTCGCCGAGCAGGTCGACGCCCTGCGTGAGCGCTTCGGCACCCTCATCGACGTCGAGCGCGCGGCCCAGGACGGCGACTTCGTCGTCATCGACCTGGTCGCCACCAACGACGGCGAGGTCGTCGAGGGCGCCGAGATCTCCGGCTTCTCCTACAAGGTCGGCAACGGCGGCATGATCGACGGCCTCGACGAGGCCCTGGTCGGCATGGGCGTCGACGAGGAGAAGACCTTCACCACCCAGCTCGTGTCCGGCGACCTGGTGGGCCAGGACGTCGAGGTGGCCGTCAAGGTCACCCAGGTCCAGGAGCAGGAGCTCCCGGAGCTCGACGACGAGTTCGCCCAGGAGGCCTCGGAGTTCGACACCCTCGACGAGCTGCGCGAGGACGTCCGCGAGCGGCTGACCCGCGGCAAGCGCCTCGAGCAGGCCGCCGCAGCCCGCGACGCCGTCCTCGAGGCCCTGCTCGAGAAGGTCGAGATCCCGCTGCCCGACTCGATGGTCACCGAGGAGCTCAACGCTCGTCGCGCCAACCTCGAGCAGCAGCTGCAGTTCGCCGGCATGACCCTCGAGAAGTACCTCGAGGACGAGAAGCAGACCCAGGAGGAGTTCGAGGCCGACCTCGAGCGCCGGGTCCGTGACGCCGTCGCCGCGCAGTTCCTCCTCGACGACATCGCCGACAAGGAGGAGATGGGCGTCGACCAGGGCGAGCTGACCCAGCACATGATCCGCCGCGCCCAGCAGTCCGGCCAGGACCCGCAGGAGTTCGTCAACCACATGTTCGAGCACAACCACGTGCCCGAGCTGGTCCAGGAGATCCGCCGCGGCAAGGCGCTCCAGCTCCTCGTCGAGGGCGCGACCGTCAAGGACGCCGCCGGCAACGTCCTCGAGCTGAAGAACCTGCAGGCCGACGGCACCATCGGCGAGCCCGCCGACGAGACCGCCGGCGAGCCCGCCGACGAGGTTGCCGAGGAGACCGAGGCTCCGGCCGAGGCCTGATCCGCACGCTCCACTCGAATACCCGTTGAGTGCACAACTGTGCACTCAACGGGTATTCTGTTCTCCATGACCACTGCCCCGACCGTCGTCGATGCCCTGGCCCTGGCCTCCGCGGTCGTCGACGACCTGGTCGTGGCGACGGCCCGCGACACCCACCGGGCGGTCGCCCACCGCGTCCACGGCCTGGTCCGGCGCGGGGTGGGGCCCGCGGCCGCACCGGCCGAGGTGCTGCACCGCGGCATCGCCGCGACGGTGTACGGCGCCGTCGGGCTCTCCTTCCGCGGAGCCGGTCACGGCCTCGCGCGGCTGGGCGAGGCCGGCGTCGGCCCGGCGCTCGAGGCCGGCCCGCGCGGCCGGTTCGTCAACGCCGCGGTCAACGGGCTGATCGGCGAGGAGATCCGGCGCGAGCGGCCGCGGCTGGCGATCGAGATGGGCGTGCGGCACGAGGGGCGCGACGTACCGCTGACGCCCGGCGACGTGGCCCGGGCCTTCCCCGGGGCCACCGACCGGATCGTGGTGTTCGTGCACGGACTGTGCGAGAACGAGGCATACTGGAACCGGCACCGCGACCGCCTCGGCTCGACGTACGGCGAGACGCTGGCCCGCCGTGGCTGGACCCCCGTCTACCTGCGGGTCAACACCGGCCTCCCGCTGCGCGAGAACGGCGTGGTGCTCGCCTCCCTCGTGCAGCGACTGGTCGACGCCTGGCCGACGGAGGTCCGCCGGATCGCGCTCGTCGGGCACTCCCTGGGCGGCCTGGTGCTGCGCGCCTCCTCTGCCGTGGTCGCGGACGGGGACGGTCCCGCGGCGTGGACCCACCTGGTGAGCGACGTGGTCACCCTCGGCACCCCGCACCTCGGCTCGTGGTTCGCGGTCGGCGCCGACCGTGCGAGCCGTACCCTCGCCCGGGCGCCCGAGGTCGCCGCGTTCGGCCGGATCATCGACCGCCAGGCGCCCGGCATCCACGACCTGATCGAGGGCCTCGCCCACGACGTGCCGCCCCTGCCGCACGCGCGCTACCGCCTGGTGTCGGCGACCCTGACCCGCTCCGCGCGCCATCCCCTCGCCCAGGCCGTCGGTGACCTGCTGGTCACCCCGCGGTCCGCGGTCGGCCGCGACCGGCGCGGGACCGACCTGTTCCCCGGCGCCGAGGTGCTCCACCTCGGCCGCGCCGACCACTTCGGGCTGCTCAACCACCCCGAGGTGCACACCGCCCTGGCCCGCTGGCTCGCGTGACATCTCCTCCCGTGGGAGGTGGTGGCCGAGCGGCGCGCGCCGCCATGATGGCCGTCATGACGACGAGAGCCGCGCGCGAGCTGCGCGCCGAGGCCGTGATCGACGCGCCCGCGGCGCACGTGTGGGCGCTGCTGACCGACTTCGGCCAGCTGGCCGAGTGGAGCCCCGAGACCGTGCGGATGGTGCCGCTCAAGCCGGGCGGCCTGCGCGTGGGCCAGTGGTACCTCGGCATCAACCGGCGCAAGGCGGTCGTGTGGCCGACCCGCTCCGTCGTGGCGGACGTGTCACCGGGCCGCCGGCTGGTGTGGGACACCCCGTCCAGCGGCGCCCAGTGGATCTGGGAGCTCGAGGCGGACCCCGCCGACGCCGGCCGCACCCGGGTCGTGCACCGGCGGCCGGTGCCGCGTTCGTTGAGCATCGGCAGCCGGATCGTGGCGCCGCTGCTGCTCGGCGGCAACGACTCGCACGCCGACGAGCTGGAGGCCGGCATGGCCACCACGCTGGCCGGGCTCAAGGCCGCGGCCGAGAAGTAGCGTCCACGTCGGCCCAGCCGCGGACCAGCCAGGCGTAGGTCGCGGTCACGGCGAGCGTGCAGGCGAGACCGGTCACGGTCCCGTCCGTCGCGTCCAGGTCGACCAGCCCGACGGCGCCGAAGGCCACCAGCGCGCCGTTGTTGGCCACGTGCAGCCCGATCGCCGCCTCCAGCCCTCCGGTGCGCCAGGCCAGCCAGCCGGCCACGAGGGCGAAGGCGGTCACGTCGACCAGTCCGAGCACGTCGTACTCGTGGCCGAGGGTGAACAACGGCACGGGCAGGACCACGGCGTACGCCGGGTGGCGCAGCCACGCTCCGACCGTCTGCATCAGCAGTCCGCGGAAGGCGTACTCCTCGGCGGCTGCCTGCAGCGGTACGACGAGGAGCGCGAGCGCGAGGAGCGGGACGGTGCGCTCGTCGAGCCTCAGGTCGGGCCAGGCGCCCTCGACGGTGACGAAGAGCAGCAGGACCGGTACGACGAGCAGCAGCGCGAGCCGCAGGCACCGCACGAGCAGCCGGCGCCGCAGCCGGCCCGTCACCGAGGAGAGCGTGCCCGCCGAGCGCCCTCCGGCCAGCCGGACGGCGAGCAGCGCGGCCGGCAGCATCACGGCGATGGTCAGCAGCATGACGCACGCCGACATCGGGTCCGACATCTCCGCGGAGCCGAACGCGCGCTCGATCGCGTCCTCCTGGCCCGGCACCGTGACGGCGACGACCGCCAGCGGCACGATCACCAGCAGCGTCCCGGCGAGGAACAGGAGCATCGCGAGCGCCAGGACGACCAAGGGTCGCCACCAGTGGTGGCCCGGCGCGCATCGGGCGACCCGGTGGAACTCGGGATCGGGGGCGTGGGTGGAGGGAGGACGAGGTGCGACGAGTGTCATGGCTCCACCGTGGCCGGGCCGACGGCGCCGTCGCATCGGCGGAGGAGCGGATCTTGCCTGCCGAAGGGATGGGCGGGCTCATCCCTTCGGTTGATCCGGTCGCGAGACCCGCCGTCTAGGCTCGCCGCATGATCGGGCAGGCTCGGGGTGGGGGCGAGGCGCCCTTCGTCGCGCGACGGCGCACCCGCGTGCCGCTGGTCGTCGTCTGCACGGCGCTCGGCCTGCTCGAAGCGGCGATCACCATCGGTGGCGTCCTCGAACGGCCCGACCCGCCGCCCGACGACCTGGTCGCGCTCTGGCTGCTGGCCGAGCTCGGCGCGGCGTGCGTTGCGACGTGCCTGCTGGCGCACCTCCTCGTCCACCGCTCGCGGCGGGCGGGCATGGTGCTGGCCCTGATGGCGCCGCTGGGCGCGGCGACGCCTGCCGCGATGGTGGCGGTGGTCCTCCTCGTGTCCCTCCGCTCGTGGCGCGTCGGGGTGCAGGCGGTCGCAGCGTTCGTCGTCCCCTGCGTGGTGTCCATCGTCGTCGTCAGCAGGGACCCGGCCGGGCTGCTCGCCGTCCTGGCGGGAGTGGTCGTGGTCCTGGTCCTCGTCGGCCTGGTGGTCGGGGCGCGGCGGGAGCTCGCCGACCAGGCTCGCCGGGAGCGGGAGCTGGTCGTCGAGCAGGTCCGCAGCCAGGAGCGGGCCCGGATCGCCGGGGAGATGCACGACACGCTGAGCCACCACCTCAGCCTCATCGCGCTCCATGCGGGAGCTCTCGGGCGGCGCGACGACCTCCCGGCGGACGTCGTGCGCTCCAGCAGTCGGCTGGTCGCGGACCTCTCCCGCACCGCGCACGCCGAGCTGCGCGAGGTGCTCGGCGTGCTGCACAGCGAGGAGGCGCCCTCCGTCGTGCCGCCGCTCGGCGCTGCCGAGCTGCCCGGCCTGGTGGCCCAGCACCGCGCCGCCGGCGCGCAGGTCCACGCCAGCCTGGACGCGACCGTGGTCGAGGACCCTGGCGGGCGGCTCTCCGACGCGACGTCGCGGCTGCTCCACCGGGTCGTCCGCGAGCTGCTCGCCAACGCGGCGCGGCACGCCCCGGGCGCACCCGTGGAGCTGCTCGTCGAGGGAGGCGAGCGGGTGCGGGTCGAGTGCCGCAATCCGCTGCCCGGCCGGGTCGAGCGGACCGGCAGCGGGCGGGGCCTGGAGGGGATCGCCGAACGGGTCCGGCTCGCGGGCGGCGAGCACCGGGCCGCGCCCGTCGGCGGCGCGTTCGTGGTGGAGGTGTCCGTCCCGTGGTGAGGGTGGTGGTCGTCGACGACGAGCCCCTCGTCCGTGCCGGCCTGCGGCTGGTGCTCGACCCCGCGCGCGGGATCGAGATCGTCGGGGAGGCAGGTGACGGCGTCGCCGCGCTCCGGCTCGTCCGCGAGGTCGATCCGGACATCGTGCTGATGGACGTGCGGATGCCGGGCGGTGACGGCATCGAGGCGGTCACCCGGATCCGGGCCGCCGGCCTGCGCTGCCGGGTGATCATGCTGACCGCGTTCGACACCGACGGCTTCGTCCTGGGCGCCCTGCGTGCCGGTGCCGACGGCTTCCTGCTGAAGGCCGAGGACCCCGAGCTGATCGAACAGGCGGTGCTCGGTGCGGAGGACGGGGCGGCCGTGATGTCGGCTGCCGTCCTGCGCCGGCTGGTCACGCTGGCGGCCGAGCCCCCGGCGCCGGCGGGGACGCCCCCGGAGGTCACCGAGCGCGAGTGGGAGGTCGCCCGGCTCGTCGCGCAGGGCCGCTCGAACGCCGAGATCTCGGCGGCGCTGCACCTCAGCCTGGCCACCGTGAAGACCCACCTCGCCAGCCTGTTCGCCAAGCTGGGCCTCGAGAACCGGGTCCAGCTCGCGATCCTCGTGCTCGAGCGTGAGCCCGGCCCCGGCCGGGTCAGTCCGCGAAGCCGGTGAACCCGACCAGCGTGCTCCCCCCGACCACCCACACCGCGCCGGGGGACACGTACGGGCCGCCGGGGGAGACCCCGTCGTCGTACCCCTCCTTGCCGAGCGCGCTGACGTCCTCCTCCCACGCCACCTCCCCGGTGGCGCGATCGAGCGCCTGGACGACCCACGAGGTCTCGTAGTCGCTCGCGACCTGCACGAAGGCGTCGGGCGTCTCGGTCGGCGCGAGGTCGCTGCCGGGGCCGGACCAGAGGGTCTTGCCGGTCTCGGCGTCGAGGTAGGTCGTGAGCATCTTCTGGGACTTCGTGTCGTAGCCGGTCACCGCGACCTGCGCGCGGTCGGCCGTCCAGCGCCACCCGGTCAGGTCGTCGCCGAGGTCGGACCGCTCCCAGACCGGCCGGCCGGTCGTGACGTCGTAGAGCGTCGCGCCCACGCCGACCCGGCCCTCGACCGTGGTCAGTCGCTGGTCCTGGCTGTCCCACGGCTGGCCCTCGACCCGCAGCAGCACCTCGTCGCCGAGGAGCACGTCGAGCCTGTCGTTGCCGAAGCCGCGGCGCACCGTCCACGGTCGCTCGAGGAAGGCGCTCTTGCCGAGCGGGGTGCTGCCGAGCACCTTCCCGCTGGCGCGGTCGAGCTCGAACTGCGTGGCGTCGGGCTGTCCTGAGGGCGTCTCCTTCCAGGCCGCGACCGACACCTCCTCGCCGGAGAGGTCGAGCGCCGGGGAGCCGGCCCCGAATCCGGCGAGCTGCGCCGTGCCGGCCGGGCCCCCGGGCCACACGCTCTCCAGCGTGGTGGCGTCGAGCGCGGCGATCGCGAACGGCGGCGGGTAGCCGGTCTCGTCGGCGCCCTCGGGGGTGGTGACGACGTAGAGGACGCCGTCGTCGAGGACGGGCGCGGTGCCGGGGGCGACGCGCACGCCGGCGCCCGCCCCGCTGCCGCCCGTCTCGGCGTCGACCCGGACCAGTGCGTTGCCGCGCGTGCAGTAGAGCGCGGTGTGGTCCGGCGTCCAGCAGCCGGTGTAGTCGGTGCCCTTCCACAGCACCTTGCCGCCGCTCGAGATGCCGACCAGCAGCGAAGGCGTGGCCCCGGCGGCCTCGTCGCTGCCCTGGTCGGTGATCGCCGTGACGAGCACGTCGCCGACCACCACGCCACCCGGTTGCGGGACCTCGTCGTCGCCGACCGGCGCCAGCGGCGCGAACCGGCCGCCGGGAACGACCGTGTCGGCCCGCAGCTCCCAGGTCGTCGCCGGCTCGCGGAGCACGGGAGCCGCGGCCGCCGTGCGACCGCCGTCGCCGGGCCGCTCCTGGGAGTCCCCGTCCGCCTCGCAGCCGGACAGGGCGAGGCCCGCCACCAGGGTGACGGCGGCGGCGAGCCGGCCGGTGGATCGAGCCGCGGGCATGGGACCTCCTGGAGCACGTCGGGCACTCGGCTTCCCGGCAGGCTACCCGTGGGGTATGACGGCCGAGCGACGCCGAGCGCCGCAAATCTGCTGTCGGCGAACAGGGGCGCCGAACGCGTGGATCTGCCTCCCCGTCCGGCTAGGGTCACTCGCGTGACTCAGAATCTTCCCGGTGGCGCTCACCACGCAGCGCGCGGCCATGAGATGAACCCGCAGATGAACGGGGGAGCGGGGATCAGCTTCCTCGACGACAACATCTACAGCCGGCTGCTCCGCGAGCGGATCGTGTTCCTCGGCTCCGAGGTGCGCGACCAGAACGCCAACGCGATCTGCGCCCAGCTGCTGCTGCTGTCGGCCGAGGACCCCGAGGCGGACATCTTCCTGCACATCAACAGCCCCGGCGGCTCCGTGGACGCCGGCATGGCGATCTACGACACGATGAACTACATCCCCAACGACGTCGCGACCGTCGGCATGGGCCTGGCTGCCTCGATGGGCCAGTTCCTGCTGTGCGCCGGCGCCAAGGGCAAGCGCTACGCGCTCCCGCACGCGCGGATCATGATGCACCAGCCCTCCTCCGGCATGGGCGGCTCCGCCTCCGACATCAAGATCCAGGCGCAGCAGTCGCTGCACATCAAGAAGGTGCTCCTCGACCTCATCGCCGAGCACACCGGCCAGAGCGTCGAGCAGGTCACCGAGGACGCCGACCGCGACCGCTGGTTCACCGCGCAGGAGGCCCTCGACTACGGCCTCGTCGACCAGGTCATCAAGAGCGCCCGCGAGGCGTCCGACGAGGGCCGTCCGGCCCACAAGAAGGACTGAGGCAGATGAACTACTACATCCCGCAGTGGGAAGAGCGGACCTCCTACGGCTTCCGTCGGATCGATCCCTACGCCAAGCTGTTCGAGGACCGCATCATCTACCTCGGCACGCCGATCTCCGACGACGTCGCCAACGCCGTCATCGCCCAGCTGCTGTGCCTTCAGTCGATGAACCCCGACCAGGACATCAGCATCTACATCAACAGCCCCGGTGGCTCCTTCACCGCGCTGACCGCCATCTACGACACGATCCAGTTCATCAAGCCGGACGTGCAGACGGTGTGCATCGGCCAGGCGGCCTCGGCCGCGGCGATCCTCCTCGCCGCGGGTGCCAAGGGCAAGCGGCTGGCGCTGCCCAACAGCCGGATCCTGATCCACCAGCCCTACACCGAGGGCACCTTCGGACAGACCTCGGACATCGAGATCCAGGCCAACGAGATCCTGCGCATGCGCGAGCTGCTCGAGAAGATGATCAGTGACCACTCGGGCAAGACGATCGAGGAGGTCAGCCGCGACATCGAGCGCGACAAGATCCTCACCGCCCAGGGTGCGATCGAGTACGGCCTGATCGACTCGGTGCTCGAGTCCCTCAAGACCCCGGCCCTCGTCTGAGCCGCGGCTCAGACCACGACGTAGAAGACCGATGAGCATCCCGACGTACCCCACGTGTCACGCTCCCGCCGGAGCGTGGCACGGGGTACCGTCGGGTAGTTCGATTGTGAGGAGGACCCGTGGCACGCATCGGTGACGGTGGCGACCTGTTGAAGTGCTCGTTCTGCGGCAAGAGCCAGAAGCAGGTCAAGAAGCTCATCGCTGGTCCGGGTGTCTACATCTGTGACGAGTGCATCGACCTGTGCAACGAGATCATCGAGGAGGAGCTCGCCGAGGGCTCCGAGGTCGAGCTCGCTGACCTGCCGAAGCCCAAGGAGATCTTCGAGTTCCTCAACTCCTACGTCATCGGCCAGGAGCAGGCCAAGAAGTCCCTCGCGGTCGCGGTCTACAACCACTACAAGCGGGTCCAGGCCGGCGTGCAGCCCATCTCGGGCAAGCACAGCAAGGACGAGGTCGTCGAGGTGGCCAAGTCCAACATCCTCGTCATCGGCCCGACCGGCTGCGGCAAGACCTACCTCGCCCAGACCCTGGCGCGGATGCTCAACGTCCCGTTCGCGATCGCCGACGCCACGGCGCTGACGGAGGCGGGCTACGTCGGCGAGGACGTCGAGAACATCCTCCTCAAGCTGATCCAGGCCGCCGACTACGACGTCAAGAAGGCCGAGACCGGCATCATCTACATCGACGAGATCGACAAGGTCGCCCGCAAGGCCGAGAACCCGTCGATCACGCGCGACGTCTCCGGTGAGGGCGTCCAGCAGGCGCTGCTGAAGATCATCGAGGGCACCACCGCCTCGGTGCCCCCGCAGGGCGGCCGCAAGCACCCCCACCAGGAGTTCATCCAGATCGACACGACCAACATCCTGTTCGTGGTCGGCGGGGCCTTCGCCGGCCTCGAGCACATCATCGAGCAGCGCGTCGGCAAGAAGTCCCTGGGCTTCACCGCCGAGCCGCGGGGGCAGGCCGAGCGGGACGCCGACGACCTCCTCGCCCAGGTCCGTCCCGAGGACCTCACCAAGTTCGGCCTGATCCCCGAGTTCATCGGCCGCCTGCCCCTGATCGCGAGCGTCAGCCCGCTCGACCAGGACGCCCTGGTCCAGATCCTCACCGAGCCGCGCAACGCCCTGGTGAAGCAGTACAAGAAGCTCTTCGAGCTCGACGGCGTCGAGCTCGAGTTCACCGACGACGCCATCGGCGCGATCGCCGACAAGGCCCTCGAGCGGGGCACCGGAGCCCGCGGCCTGCGCGCGATCATCGAGGAGGTCCTCCTCCACGTCATGTACGACGTCCCCAGCCGTGGCGACGTCGAGAAGGTCGTGGTGACCAAGGAGGTCGTCGAGGACGACGTCGCGCCGACCCTGGTGCTGCGCGAGTCCAAGAAGAAGAAGTCGGCCTGATCTGTCGGCGCTCGCGCCGACAGATCAGTCAGGGCCGAGATCGAGTAGCGCCGCGACCGAGGAACGAGGTCGCGACGCGCGTATCGAGATCCACGGATTCCTCGGCTAGCGCCTCGGGCTACTCGACGACCTCAGGCTCCTCGGCAATCTGCGCGGTGACGCTCAGCTCGGTGGCGTCCTCGGCGAGCGTGAAGACCAGGTCGCCGACCACGTTGCCGCTGCGGCGCAGGTCGTCGGCGGCCTTCTCGGCGGCCTCGACCAGGCGGGCCGGACCGGTGACCTCGACCCGGGCCAGCGGCGCGCGCATCTTGACCTTGGCGGCCGACTTCGCGCCGCGGATGCCCGAGAGGGCCGAGGCGACGGCGTCGATCAGCGATCCGTCGGAGGCGGCGGGGGAGCCGAGCTCGGTGACGGTCGGCCAGGCGGCACGGTGCACCGAGCCCTCCTGCCACCACGACCAGACCTCCTCGGTGACGTAGGGGAGGAAGGGCGCGAGCAGCCGGAGCTGGACCTGCAGGGCGAGGGCCAGGGTGGCCCGGGCGGAGGACGACGCGTCGCCGTCGCCGGCGTACGCGCGCTCCTTGACCAGCTCGAGGTAGTCGTCGCAGAACTCCCAGAAGAACTTCTCGCTGACCTCGAGCGCGGTGGTGTAGTCGTAGGCCTCGAACGCCTCGGTGGCGCGGCGGACGACACCGCCGAGCCGGCCGAGCAGCGCGGTGTCGACCGGCTGGCTCACGGCGGCGGCGCTGAACGTGGTCGCGCCGACGCTGCCGAGGACGAACTTCGACGCGTTGAGGACCTTCATCGCCAGCCGGCGGCCGACCTTCATCTGGGTCTCGTCGAAGGGCGAGTCCAGGCCGGGGCGGGCGATGGCCGCGCGCCAACGGACGGCGTCGGCGCCGTACTTGTCGAGGATCTCGTTGGGGACCACGACGTTGCCCTTGGACTTCGACATCTTCTTGCGGTCCGGGTCGACGATGAAGCCCGAGATCATCGCGTGCGACCACGGCGCGACGCCGTTCTCGAAGTGGGCGCGCACGACGCGGGAGAACAGCCAGGTGCGGATGATGTCGTGGGCCTGGGTGGCCAGGTCCATCGGGAACACCCGCGACCACAGGTCGGGGTCGGACTCCCAGCCGCCCGCGATGTGGGGGGTGAGCGACGAGGTCGCCCAGGTGTCCATCACGTCGGGGTCGCCGATGAAGCCGCCGGGCTTGCCGCGCTGCTCCTCGGCGTAGCCCGTCGGCGCCTGCGTCGACGGGTCGACCGGCAGCTCCGCCTCGGTGGGCAGCAGCAGCCGGGTGTAGTCGGGCTCGCCCTCGGCGTCGAGCGGGTACCAGACCGGGAACGGGATGCCGAAGAAGCGCTGGCGCGAGATCAGCCAGTCGCCGTTGAGGCCGCCGACCCAGTTGTCGAAGCGGTGCTTCATGTGCGGGGGCAGCCAGTCGATCTCCGCGCCGCGCTCCAGCATCTGCTTGCGGATCCCGGCGTCACGGCCGCCGTTGCGGACGTACCACTGGCGGGTGGAGACGATCTCGAGCGGCTTGTCGCCCTTCTCGTAGAAGTTTGCCATCCGCTGGGTCGGCTTCGGGTCGCCGTCGAGGTCGCCGGACTCCTTGAGCTTGGCGACCATCACCTCGCGCGCGGAGTGGACGGTCTTGCCCTGCAGGTCCTCGTACGCCGACGCGGCCTGCTCCGAGGAGAGCCACTCGGGCGTCTCGCGGGTGAGCCGGCCGTCGCGGCCGATCACGGTGCGGACCGGCAGCTGCAGCTCACGCCACCACTGGACGTCGGTGAGGTCGCCGAAGGTGCAGCACATCGCGATGCCCGCGCCCTTGTCCTTCTCGGCGGCGGCGTGGGCCAGCACCGGGATCTCCACGCCGAAGACCGGCGAGGTGACCGTCGTGCCGAACAGGTCGGCGTAGCGCTCGTCGTCGGGGTGCGCGATCAGCGCGACCACGGACGGGATCAGCTCGGGGCGGGTGGTCTCGATGTAGACGGGGGAGCCGTCCGGCTTGTGGAAGGCGACGCGGTGGTAGGCGCCGGCGTAGTCCCGCGCCTCGAGCTCGGCCTGGGCGACCGCGGTCTGGAAGGTGACGTCCCACAGGGTCGGCGCCTCCTGCAGGTAGGCCTCGCCGCGGGCCAGGTTGCGCAGGAACGCGCGCTGGCTGACGGTCTGCGCCTTGGTGCCGATGGTGGTGTAGGTCGTGTTCCAGTCGACGCTGAGGCCGAGGGTGCGCCACAGGTCCTCGAAGACCTTCTCGTCCTGCTCGACCAGCTGCTCGCACAGCGCGATGAAGTTGGGCCGGCTGATGGGGACCTGGCGCTTCGGGTCCGGCTTCTCGGGCGGGGTGAAGTCGGCGTCGTAGGGCAGCGAGGGGTCGCAGCGCACGCCGAAGTAGTTCTGCACCCGGCGCTCGGTCGGCAGGCCGTTGTCGTCCCAGCCCATCGGGTAGAAGACGGACTTGCCCTGCATCCGCTGGAAGCGGGCGATCAGGTCGGTGTGGGTGTAGGAGAAGACGTGGCCGACGTGCAGGCTGCCGCTGACCGTCGGGGGCGGGGTGTCGATCGCGTAGACGTTCTCGCGCGGCTGGGTGCGGTCGAAGCCGTAGGTGTCGGCGTCCTTCCAGCGCTGCGCCCACTTCTCCTCCAGGCCCTCCAGCGCCGGCTTGTCCGGTACGGCGACCGCGCCGGTCGGGGCGCTGGTCGGGTCCGGGTTCTGCGTGCTGTCGAGCTCGGTCATGGTCGAAGCCTATTGCGAGCGGGGGTTGAGCTTTCAACCGGCGGTTACTCTCGGACGATGCGCCTGTTCCCGGGAACCATCACCACTCTTGCCGCCGGTCTCGCCCTCGGCCTCGCCGGAGGCGTCCCGGCGCACGCCGCGCCCGCCGAGCCCGCGGAGCCCGCGGCCGGGCCGGAGACCGTCACCCTCACCGGCAGTGGCTGGGGCCACGGCAAGGGCCTCTCGCAGTACGGCGCCAAGGGCGCCGCCGAGCAGGGGCTGAGCGCCGCGCAGATCCTCGACTTCTACTACCCGGGCACCGCGCCCGGCGTCGGCGGCGGCTCGGTGAAGGTGCTCATCACCGCCGACACCTCGAGCAACGTCGTGGTCCAGCACCGGCCGAGGCTGAAGGTCCGCAGCCTGGCGACCGGCAAGACCTGGAAGCTCGGCAAGCGCGGCGCGAAGCGCTGGAAGCTGACCGCCAAGGGCGGCGACACCCAGCTCTCGGTGAGGACGAACCGCTGGCGGAAGGTCCGGGTCATCCCGGGCCAGGCCGAGTTCAAGGGCAAGGGCGGCACGCTCCGGCTGTACGTTCCCGGTGGCGCCGTCGACTACCGCGGCAAGATCCGCTCCGTCGTCCCCGCCAACGGCCAGGGCCGCGACACCGTCAACGTGGTGAGCGTCGAGAAGTACCTGCGCGGCGTCGTGCCCTCCGAGATGCCCGCGAAGTGGCACCCGCAGGCCGTCCAGGCCCAGGCCGTGGCCGCGCGCACCTACGCGATCTTCGAGCGGGACACCAACGACCGCGGGGTCTTCGACGTCTGGGACACGACCCAGTCGCAGGTCTACCGCGGCGTCGCGGTCGAGCAGCCGGAGTCGAACGCCGCGATCGCGGCCACCGCCGGGCAGATCCGGACCTACGGCGGGGGGCCGGCGTTCACCCAGTTCTCGTCGAGCAACGGCGGCTGGACCGCGTCCGGCTCGCTGCCCTACCAGGTGGCGAAGGCCGACCCCTACGAGGCGGCGTCGGGCAACCCGAACAATGCGTGGCAGGTGACGCTGACGGCGGCCGCGATCGAGGCGCAGTTCCCGGGGATCGGGGACTTCGAGGCCCTCGAGGTCGTCAAGGACCCGGCCCAGGGCGGACGGGTGACCTCGGTGAAGATCACGGGCGCGGGCGGCAGTACGACGCTGACCGGCGACCAGTTCCGAGTCAGGTTCGGCCTGAGGTCGACGATGTTCGCGAAGCTGGCCTGACGGCGGGAGATCGTCCCGCTCGCAGGAAGGCCCGCAGCAGCAGCCCGGCGACCAGCGCCCAGAACGCGGCACCGATCCCGAGCACGCTGACGCCCGAGGCCGCGACGACGAGTGTCGCCGCCGCCGGCTCGCGCTCGGCCGGGTCGGCCAGGCCCTCGGCGAGCGCCGCGCCGAGCGTGCCGAGCAGGGCCAGGCCCGCTGCTGCCTGCATGACGCCGTCGGCCGCGGCGGCGACGAGCGTGGCCAGCGCGGTGCTGGCGACGGCCAGCACGAGGTAGGCGACCGAGGCGGTGACCGCGGCGATCCAGCGTCGCCGCGGGTCCGGGCCGGCCGTGGGTCCGGCGGACAGCGCCGCGCTGATGGCGGCGAGGTTGATCGCGTGCCCGCCGGTCGGGGCGCCGACGACGGTGCCGATCCCGGTCACGGCGAGCGACTCGCGCCACGGGACGCGGTACCCGAAGCCGCTCATCACCGCGACGCCCGGCACGTTCTGCGAGGCCATCGTGACGACGTACAGCGGAAGGGCGATGCCGACCAGGGCGGACAGCGACCAGGTCGGCGTGGTCCACACGAGGTGCGGTGCGAGGTCGGCGGCGTCGATCCGCGCGGTCGCCAGGACGGTGACGAGGGCGACCAGCAGCGCGCCGGGCACCGCCCAGCGCGGCGCGAGACGGAGCAGGACCAGCCAGGTCAGGACCAGTGGGGCGACCGCGGCGGGGGAGTCGACCAGGGCGGTGACCGGCGCCAGGCACAGCGGCAGGAGCACGCCGGCGAGCATCGCGCGGGCCAGGCTGTGCGGGATGGCGGCGACCAGGTCGCCCACCTTGGGCACGAGCGCGGTGAGCACGATGAGCACGCCGGTGGCCACGAAGGCCCCCACGGCCGCCGACCAGCCGCCGGTGACGCCGGCGGAGGTGGCGAGCAGCGCGGCGCCCGGGGTGGACCAGGCGAGCGTGACGGGGATCCGGTGACGCAACGAGAGCCAGAGCATGCCGAGGGACTGGGTCACCAGCAGGGTCGCGAGGCCGGATGCGGCCTGGTCGGGGGTGGCGCCGACGGCGGTCAGGCCGGCGAGGCAGACCACGAACGAGCTGCTGAACCCGACCAGGGCCGTGACGACACCCGCCATCACGGGGCCGTGAGTAGTCTCCTCGGACACGCCGCCTCCTCGGGAACACCGGTGCGGCGTTCTGTATACGGAACACTCTAGGGGGTCGCTGGCGATGGCGCGAGAGGTCGGCGCCCGGATCCGCGCGCTGAGGGAGGCGCGCGGCCTGTCGTTGTCCGCCCTGGCCGCCCAGGCCGGGATCGGGAAGGGCTCGCTCTCCGAGCTCGAGACCGGCCGGCGCAATCCCACTCTCGACACGCTGTACGCCGTCGCGACCCCGCTCGGCGTCCCCCTGGCGGCGCTGCTCGACGACCACGACGGCGCCGCTGTGGCCGACGACGGCGTGGTGGCGACCCGGGTGCGCGTGCTGCGCGAGCCCGGCCGGACGACCGAGGTCTACCTGCTCCGTCTCGCGGCCGGCGTCGAACGCACCTCGCCCGCCCACCCGGCCGGCGTCGAGGAGCAGCTCGTCGTCCTCGCCGGTGCAGGCGAGGTCGAGCACGGCGGCCGCACGGTCGCGGTGGGGCCCGGCGACCACGTGCGCTTCGCGGCCGACGTGCCGCACGCCTACCGGGCCGGCCCGGACGCGGCCCTCGAGGCGGTCAACGTGATCGTCACCCCCGGCTGACCCCGGCGCGGCTCAGAACGGCGGCCGGCCGGTGCCGCTGACCCGGAACCGGCCCCACGGGTCGACGTCGGCGACCTTGCCGGCTGCCTCGCCGTGCTCGGTGCGCAGGGTGACCGCCGACCCGCTGCGGACCGTGTCGAGCGCGCTGTCGACCGCGATCCGGCCGTACCAGTGGAAGTGCCCGTCGAGCGGCTGGAAGGCGCCGCGCAGGGTCACGCTCACGGTGTGCTCGACCGGCTGGCCGGTGCCGGCGACGACGAGGACCGCCGGGCCGTCGTACGCCTCCTGTGGCTCGTGCGTGGCGGTCATCGGCGCTTCTCCGACCGGATCGGGGTGACCTGGCCGCCGCCCGCGTCGAGCCGGGACAGGTCGACGCCGCTCTCCGCGGCGGCGCCGGAGAGCGCGTGCCAGATGAAGTCGCTGAGGTAGCCGGCCGCCGCGCTGCGCGAGACCGTGTGCCGCTCCAGCCACCACTGGCCCACGGACGTGCCGAGGCCGACGACGGCGTGCGCCCACGGCTCGGCCGCGCCGGTGTCGCCGCCGAGGTGGCGCAGCGCGTCGCCGAGCAGGCGGGTCAGCTTCGCGGCGATCTGGTCCTTGCCGGCGGCGAGCGGGTCGGTGCCGCCGGCCGGGCGGCTGAGAAGGAGGAAGGCCTGGGGGTGTTCGGCCAGGGTGTCGAGGTACGCCGCCACACCGGCCGTGACCCGGTCGCGGGCCGCTGCGGGCGCGAGCACGGCGGTGAGGACCCGGGCCAGCACGAGGTCGGCCGCCCAGGCCCCGACGGCCGCGTGCAGCTCTGCCTTGTCGGCGAAGTAGCGGTAGAGCACCGGCTTGCTGACCCCGGCCTCGGCTGCGATGTCGGCCACCGAGGCGTCGGGCCCGAGGGTGTCGATGGCGCGGACGGCGGCGAGCACGAACTCCTCGCGGCGCTCGGCGCGGTGTCGTTCCCAGCGGGTGGTGCGTCCGTCGCTCTTGACGTGGGGGGCCATGGGGACAAGAGTACCTTTATCCGTTACCGACGGTAATACCTATGTCTCAGGAGGACCCGTGACCCTCGTCGACGACGCCCTGTCCGAGCGGCTGCTGCGGTCGACCGCGCGCCAGTCGTACGACCCGGACGTCGACCTCGACTGGAGCGCGCCGCCCGTGCCCGGACTGTGGTGGATGCAGCCCGAGCGGATGTCCCTCTACGACACCCCGATGTGGCGCTCGCTCGGCGAGGAGCAGCAGATCACCCTCTCGATGCACGAGGTCGCCAGCATCGCCAGTGTCGGGATCTGGTTCGAGATCGTGCTCATGCAGATCCTCCTGCGCGACGCCTACCGGGAGGACCCCACCTCCGCGCGCACCCAGTTCGCGCTCACCGAGGTCGGCGACGAGACCCGGCACACCGTGATGTTCGGGCGGGCGATCGGCTCGATGGGCGTGCCGGCGTACGGCCCCCGGCCCACGCCCCACCGGCTCGCGCGGCTCGGGCCGCTGGCGCTGCGTGGCGCGAGCGCGTACGCCGGCATCCTGATCGGCGAGGAGCCCGTCGACCGCTGGCAGCGGGAGATGATGCGCGACGAGCGGATCCAGCCGCTGACCCGGATGGTCGCCCGGATCCACGTGACCGAGGAGGCGCGTCACGTCACCTTCGCCCGCGACGAGCTCGCCAAGGCCGTGCGCGGCCTGGGGCGGACCAAGCTGCGCTGGCACCAGGCGATGACCGCCCAGGTCGCCTACGTGACGATGCGCTCGCTGGTCCACCCGGACGTCTACAAGGTCGTCGGCCTCGACCCGCAGGAGGCGCGCCGCCAGGCGCTCGGCAACGAGAGCTATCGCGAGACGATCGCCTGGATGGGCGAGAAGGTGATGCCGGTCCTGCACGAGAACGGCATGGTCTCCGAGCGCGACCGCAAGGTCTGGCGGGCGTCCTTCCTCATGCGCTGAGGCGGACGTCGGCCTCAGCGGAGGAAGCGCTGCCGCGCGGCGATCACCTCGGCGTAGAGGGCCGCGGCCAGCACGGCCCCCTCGCGGCGTACGTCCGCTGCGGCGAGGACGAGCAGCCGGTTGAGCCGGACCTCGCTCGGCCGGCCGCGCGGGTCCCAGGCGCCGGTGCCGATGTCCATCCAGTGCCGGCCGGCGGCGGCCTCCTGGGCCTCGTCGCGGTCGTGGTCCTTGCTGGTCATCGCCAGCGCGTGCACGACCTCCGTGCCGTCCCGTCCGATCGCGGTGCCGATCACCAGGACCGGGCGGTCCTTGCCCTGCGTCGGGTCGTCCTCGTAGGGCACCCACGCCCAGACCACCTCGCCCGGGTCGGGCCGGCCATCGGCGACCGGCGCGTAGCTGCCGTCCGGCTGTCCGCTCATCGGTCCTCCAGGAACTGGCCGACCAGGCCCGGGGTCGCGGCCTCGGCGAGCGTGATCGCCGCCTTCGTGGGTACGTCGGGCACGCGGACCTGCCCCTTGCCGCCGGCCGTGGTGGCCGCGAGCGCGACCAGTCCGGCCCGGCGCTGGAACCAGGTGGCCCGCTGGTTCCAGCCGATCACGTGCCCGGCCGCGACCGCGTCCCGGCTGCGCAGGACCGAGCCCGAGCGCATCACCACGTGCCCGTCGACGTACCCGTGCCCGAGCGCGCGCGCCCGGTCCGTCGCCAGGGCGAGCGCGGCGCCGACCGCGGCGACGGCACCGGCCAGCAGCCAGGCGGGCCCACCGGCGAGCACGGCGAGGGTCGCGGCTGCCACCAGAGGGAGCGCGCCGATCAGGGCGCGGCTGTAGCGGCGGGTCGTGGCTGCTCGACCGTGGGGGAGCAGGGGCGCGGTCACGGGGGCCGGCGTGCCGAGCACGGCCGCCGCGACGTCGTACCCGGTGCCGCGGGGGGCGGGAGGCAGCAGCACGGCCGACCCCGACTGGTCGCCGCTCAACCCGGTGACGATCGCGCCCACCCGCCGCCCGCGCGCCACCCGCAGCGCCGCCGGCTCCCCGACGCTGACGCCGGCCAGGCGGGCGACGTCGATGCTGGTCTCGCGACGGGTGAGCAGGCCGCGCCGCACGTGCCAGGCGGCGCCGTACCGGCTCAGGACGAAGCCGCCGTTCGTCACCAGGTAGCCGCCGACGGCGAGCGCGACGACGAGGACGATCGCGGCGAGGACCACGCCGACGACGAAGGTCAGGTCGACGGCGGCGAGGTCCTCCTCGCTGAACCGGATCTGGACCGACTCGTTGACCTGGGCGGCGGTGGCCAGGATCGCGCCGAGCCCGACGAGGGCGGTGCCGCTGAACGGGGCGTACCACAGCCAGCGCGGCGAGAACCGCGCCACCACCTGCTCCTGCTCGACGTGGTCGTCGGTCGCGAGGGGGCCGGCATCGGCCCGGACGGTGGTGAGCAGCAGCTCCGTGCGCAGCCGGGCGGCCTCCTCGCGAGGGAGCGCGTCGAGGACGAGGCGCTCGTCGCTGTCGCTGACCACGCTGCCCGTGCCGATCACGACCGTCGCCAGACCGAGCAGGCGATGGACGGGCGAGGCGGTCAGGTCGACGGTGCGCACCCGGTCGACGGGCGTGGACAGGGTGTGCCGCTGGAGCAGGCCGCGCTGCAGCTCGACCCGCCCGTCGGCGATCCGGTAGGTCGTCGTGAGGTAGCGCACCACGCCGAGGCCCACCGGGATGCCGACGCCGAGCAGCGCCCACGGCCCGGTCCCTGACGCACCGCCCGCCACCAGCAGGCCGATCAGCACCGGGAGGAACTTCGCAACCTCCTTGATCGGGTGCACCAGCAGCATCCGTGGGTCGAGGCGCTGCCACGGGACAGGGCTCACGTGGCGTCGCCCGCGACGAGGTCGGCCTTGAGGGTCAGCTCGTCGACGAGCGCGAGCGCGACCGGGCGGTCCAGGCCCTCGATCTGCAGGGGTCCGGCCGCCGACGCGGTGGTCACCGTGACCGTCGCGAGCCCGAACAGCCGCGCCAGCGGCCCCTGCGCGAGGTCGACGGTCTGCACCCGCGACATCGGCGCGATCCGCCGCTCCTGGGCCCACCAGCCGCGCTGGGTGTAGACCGCGTTCGCGGACACCTCCCAGCGGTGCACGGCGTACCTCCACCGCGGTACGACGACCGCCACCGTCGCGCACACCACCACCGCCAGGCCGAGCAGCCACCAGCGCAGACCGTCCGGCCCGAGCAGCACCGCCGCGACCCCGAGCCCGGTCGCCACCGCCAGCGCGGAGATCCCGGACTCGACGTGCCACATCAGGAGGGCGCGGGGGCTGACCCGGTGGGCGGGGTCGCGCAGCTGGCTCACGCCGGCGAGCCTACGGCGTGCCAACACGGGCCCGTGTCCGTGGGACGTCGGGACGATCGTCCTCGGGACGCCCCGGACCTTTCATCCCGAATGACCATGGCGAGAAGGCCATCGGTCATGATCGCCGTACTCCGCCACGCGTGCTACGGCGGCCGACCTAGCCTGACACCATGCTGGACACCCTGACCCTTCGCGTGGCCTTCGGCCTCGTCGCAGCCTGTGTCCTCGTCCTCTTCTACGGCGTCACCTATCGCTCGACCCGGTCGGCGTACAGCGGCTGGTGGTGTGCGTCGCTGGGGTGCTTCATCGTCAGCGCCTCGCTCTTCCTCTTCAACGACACCCCGCTCCAGGTGGTCGCCAACCCGATGGGCAACACGATCGCCGTGCTCGGCGCGGGCTGCGTGTGGGCGGGCGCCCGGTCGCTGCGTGAGCGGGCGGTCGCCCGGTGGGAGATGGCCGTCGTGCCGGCGGTGGTGCTCGCCGCCTCGCTGCTCGACGACCCGCGCAACGACATCTGGTCCGGCGGGACCGTCTACCTGCTGGCGATGGGCCTCCTGGTCGGTCGGTCCGCGGTCGAGCTCCTGCTGCTCCTGCGGCAGGCCGCCGATCGCGACCGGCGCGCGCAGTTCCGGTTCGCCGTGCGGGCGATGGCGATCGCATCGGGGGTCATCGCGGTCTTCTACCTCGCCCGCGCCGCCGCCTTCCTGGCCGTGGGGCCCGCGCACCCGGTGTTCGAGATCGTCTTCGGTGGCCAGGCGACGACCTTGCTCACCATGCTGCTGCTGGTCGTCGTCACCTTCAGCATGTCCGCCCTCAGCCACGAGCAGCAGACCACGGAGCTGCGCCGCCAGGCGACCCGGGACGGCCTGACCGGGCTGCTCAACCGGGTCGAGTTCCTTCGTGCCGCCCAGCGGGCGATCGACGACGGGCCGGTCCGGGAGACTGCCGTCCTGGTTGCCGACCTCGACGGCTTCAAGGGCATCAACGACGGCTTCGGCCACGCGGCGGGCGACCGGGCGCTGACGTCCTTCGCGGACGCCTGTCGTGCCGTGGTCGGCCTGCGGGGGATCGTCGCGCGCCTCGGTGGCGACGAGTTCGTGCTGCTCACCAACGGCACGCCGGCCGAGGATGTCGCGGCCGCGATCGCGCGCTGCTACCGCGGCGAGGACGGGCCCATGCCGACCGTCAGCTTCGGCATCGCCGCCGTGCTGCCGGGCGACGAGATCGGACCTGTCCTCGCTCGTGCGGACCAGGCGCTCTACGAGGCCAAGGCCGCCGGCCGGGCACGCGCCGTGCGCTACACCGACCGGCCGCCCTTCCTGGTGGACCGTCGTCGTTCCGCTTGACGGTCGTCGTCGGGGTCAGCCCCGCGAGACCCGCTTCGACAGGTGGAGGCGGTGGCCGATCGCGCCACGGCTGAACCCGTCGTCCATGACCATCTTCTGCTTGCGCATCTGGGCGGCACCGACGCCGACGCGCACCCAGTCGGGCGTTCCGAGGCAGGCGGTGGGGACGACGAAGGTGACGGCCTTGGGCTCGAGGGTGGCGGCGAGCCCCTCGCACGGGACCTGGTCCATCTTCCGGGTCAGGGACACCCCGGACTCGCCGAGGAACTCCAGGTAGGTCAGGTCGAACCTGCCGGTCGGGGCCTTGAGCTGTGCTGCCAGGAAGAACCGCTTGGTGGGGAGGGGCCCCCGGGTGCGGAACCGGATGGTCAGGGCCTCGGTGCCGTGGCTGATCTGCACCCGCCGGATGTCGAGGCGGCGCTCGCTGGTCGCGAGGTGCATCCGGTCGCTGTCGACGTCGCCGACCTGTACGTCGCGCGCAGGGTCGGTGTGGACCAGGTCGGCGGCGGACGCGAGGCCGGGGGAGGCGAGGAGCAGGCCAGCCGCGCAGGCGAGCGCGGCAAGGACACGAGGAAGGGGGGTCATGCGGGCCATCCTCTGACGAATCCGTTGCGGGAGGGGGAGAAATCGACGAGCCCGCTGGTTAACAAACGTTAACCTCGTGGCCTAGGATGGGGCCATGACCCAGTTCGAGCTGTCGCGCGAGCACGAGGAGTTCCGGCGTACCGTCCGCGACTTCGCCGAGGCCACGATCCGTCCCCACGTGGCGGAGTGGGACAAGGCGCACCACTTCCCGACCGACGTCGTCCAGAAGATGGGCGAGCTGGGGCTGTTCGGCCTCACCGCCCCCGAGGAGTACGGCGGCGCCGGACTCGACGCGTCCGACGGGCCGTTCACCTCCCTGTGCCTGGCGATCGAGGAGCTCGGCCGGGTCGACCAGTCGCTCGGCGTGACGCTCGAGGCGGGCGTCGGCCTCGGCATCAACCCGATCCTCACCTACGGCACCGACGAGCAGAAGAAGACCTGGCTCCCCGACCTGGTCGCCGGCCAGAGGCTCGCCGGCTTCGGCCTCACCGAGCCGGGCGCCGGCTCCGACGCGGGCGCCACCAAGACCCGCGCGGAGCTCGACAACGGCGAGTGGGTGATCAACGGCGGCAAGCAGTTCATCACCAACTCCGGCTCCGACATCACCAGCCTCGTGACGGTCACCGCGCGCACCGGTGTCTCCGAGTCCGGCAAGCCCGAGATCTCCGCGATCATCGTGCCGTCCGGCACGCCCGGCTTCGTCGCGGAGCCGCCGTACGACAAGCTCGGCTGGCACATCTCCGACACCCACCCGCTCTCGTTCACCGACTGCCGGGTGCCCGAGCAGAACCTGGTCGGCGAGAAGGGCCGCGGCTACGCGCAGTTCCTCGCCATCCTCGACGACGGCCGGGTCGCGATCGCCGCGCTCGCCGTCGGCCTGATCCAGGCCTGCGTCGACCTGTGCGTCGAGTACTCCCTCGACCGCCAGACCATGGGCGGCCCGATCGGTCGCAAGCAGGGCGTCGCCTTCCAGATCGCCGACCTCGAGGTCATGCTGCACGCCTCGCGAATGCTGACCTACCGCGCGGCCGCCATGAAGGACGCCATGGAGGCCGGTCGGGGCCCGTCGATGAAGGAGTTCAAGCAGGCGGCATCGGTCGCCAAGCTCTACGCGAGCGAGTCCGCCGTCACCGCGACCCGGATCGCCACGCAGGTCTTCGGCGGCTACGGCTTCATGGAGGAGTACCCCGTCGCGCGGTTCTACCGCGACGCCAAGATCCTCGAGATCGGCGAGGGCACCTCCGAGGTCCAGCGGATGCTCATCGCCCGCGGGCTCGGGCTCCCCGTCGAGTAAGCGCGATCACGACGACCACCACCAGTGCGCCGGCACCGATCCAGATCGGGGCCGGCGCACTGTCGTCCGGCGGGTCGGCCGAGGGGCCGTCGGCGCCGGTGGGCACGGTGTAGGCGGGCACGCCGTCGCCCCGGCTGCCGTCGACCGCGAGGGTCAGCGTCACCGTCGCCGCGGCGGAGCCGGGCGGCAGGCCCACGAGCACGTAGCGAGGCCCGTCCAGCGACGCGCCCGCGCGGGTGGGATCGAACGAGTTCCGGTGCAGGTACGACGCCACGTGGGTCTGCGCCCAGCCAGGTCCGCTCGAGGCGACGTCCTCGCCGAGCATCGGGCCGATGATCGTCACGGCGGCGTCCGCGCTGCCGTCGACCTGCGCACGTAGGGACTGGTCCCAGTCGAGGAGGATCCCCACCATCGCCTGCCGGCCCGGCCGCAGCCGGACCTCCAGGCTGCCCGGCTCCACCAGAAGCGCGTTCTCCGGGGTCGCGCCAGCGACCACCGGCTGGGGCGCCGGGTCGGGGTCCAGCGGCCGCCAGGCCGGGGCGGCGGGCTCGCGCAGCAGGTCGAACGCGTACGCCGACAGCGGCGGCTCCTCCCGGACGACGAGGGTCGCCGCGCGTCCCGCATCGGCGGGATCGCTCGGCAGGCCGACGGTCACGAACACCTCGGTCGCGGTGCCGCACGGGTGGTCCGGCTCGTCGGTCCACGTCGACGCGGACGTGGTCAGCAGCGGTGCCGGCTCGCCGAGGGTCGGCCGGAACACCGCGCCGCTGCCGCAGCCGGTGTCGTCGGGCGTCGTACCGAGCGTGAGGCGGACGCCCTCGCCGACCGAGTCCCCGGCGCCGACGTACCAGAGCGCGACGTGGAGGGTGCTGCCCGGCGCGGTGCGTCGCAGCCGGAAGGTCGCCGGCGCTTCGGTGGGCAGCGTGATCGGGTGGCTGCCGGCGGAGAGGGTGCGGACGTCGGCGCGCGCCGCCGCCGGCAGGAGGCCGGGCGCCACCGCCGGCAGTGCCAGCAGGACGGCGAGCAGCCGGTTCAGCGCGACCAGAGGTCGGTCCACGAGTGCCCGAGCTCCCGGACCATCCCGCGCAGCAGCGGCAGGCTGACCCCGACGACGTTGTGGTGGTCTCCTTCGATGCCGGTGACGAACCCGCCGCCCAGGCCGTCGACGGTGAACGCGCCCGCGACGTGCAGCGGCTCGCCGGTCGCGACGTACGCCGCGATCTCGTCGTCGGTCACGTCGGCGAAGTGGACCGTCGTGGAGGCGGTCGCGGCGACCTGGTGGGTGCTCGCGCGGTCGTGCAGGCAGTGACCGGTGTGCAGCACGCCGGAGCGCCCGCGCATCGCCTGCCAGCGGCGTACCGCGTCGTCGGCGTCGCCGGGCTTGCCGAGGGCGACCCCGTCGAGCTCGAGCACCGAGTCGCAGCCGAGGACCAGACCGTCCGCGGGCACGTCGTCGCGGGCGGCCACTGCGACACACTTCAGCTCGGCCAGCCGGAGCGCCAGCTCGGCCGGCGGCACGTCGGTGACCTGCGACTCGTCGACGCCGGAGACGATCACCCGGGGGTCGAGGCCGGCGCTGCGGAGGGTCGCCAGGCGCGCGGGGGAGGCAGAGGCGAGCACGAAGGTCGGCACGTCGTCACCCTAACGACCCGGGCCTCGTCCCTGTGTCGTGGTTGGTCTCGCGATGCGCGGGCAGGGTGCCCCCGTGTCGAGGACGAAGGTCGCCGTGGTGTCGTCGGCGGTGACGGCCGCGGTGGTGATGGTGCTGGTCACCGTCGGGTGGGGCGGCCTCAAGCTGCTCGACGGTGTCGGGCGCGAGGAGCTGTGGACCGACTGCGACACCGACCCGACCCTCTCCGGGTTGCAGGGCTACTGCGTCGTGGTCAGTCGCTACCCCGCGACCCCCGTGCACTCGCAGCGCACCTACCTCGAGGTCGCCGCGGTCCACGACGGCGCGGAGAACGATCACCGCTTCGTGGCCGGCTACCCGTTCCTCGTCTCCGACGCCGGGACCGCGCTGGAAGTCGACTGGTCGGCCGTCGCCGACCGGATCGTGGTCACCGACCCGCGCACCGGGAGCACCGTCACCTACACCGCCCAGCAGTACGTCGGCGGGCGGTGAACCGACGTGTCGACAGCCCCGCAGACGTGGGGTCCTGCGGGGTGTGGGGCGGGGTCGCTATCGGTCGGGCGGGCCGGTGTCGCTGGTG